>JBIKPY010000005.1:0-70535 GCA_044357185.1 Polaromonas sp. | reverse complement strand
GCGCGGGCCGCGCGCAAGAAGACGGTGGTCATCATCCCTCTGGGCGCCACCGAACAGCACGGCCCGCACCTGCCTACCCAGGTCGATTGGCGGCTTGCTTACGAGGTATCGCTGCTTGCGGCGAGCCAGATGCACGCACCTTTCAGGGCTCTGGTCACACCGGCGATCCCGTTTGGCATGTCTGAGCACCACATGTCATTAGGCGGCACGCTGACCCTCAACTATGCAGCCATGGCCGCGGTGGTCGGCTGCATTGTGAAGTCAGTGGCCCGGCATGGTTTTCGCCGCATCTTTGTGATGAACGGTCATGGCGGCAATATTGCTGCGCTGGAAACCATCATCACCGAGTTGACGGTGGAACTGCAACTGCCCTTGGCGGCAGGCACCTACTGGCATATCGCCGAATCGTCCATTGCCGGTATCCTGACGGAGCAGGACCGGGTGCTGCACGCTTGTGAGGCCGAAACCTCCATGATGCAGGCCCTGTCACCAGAGACGGTCAAGCCGCTTAAAAAGTCATTTCGGACGCCGCTTATACCCGGGTTGTCGGCCATCGCTGGGGTCAACCCGGGCATCTACCGTTGGCAGCAACTCGGCACTCGGTCGCCTCTGGGGCTGATCGGCGAAGCCTGGGCCGCCAGCCCTGAAAAAGGGCAGCGGCTGCTGCACGCCATCTCCAGTGACGTCGCAAAGGCCCTGTCAGAGCCGGCGCTGTGGGATGCCCCTATTTAGACTTTCATGAGATTCACATGAGCACAACTGTATTTAGCGATATTGACTGGGATAAGGACGGCAAGCAACTGGGCGCAATGTACCTACCCCACTCACCCGATGACGATGCCTGGGGCGTGATTCCGTACCCTGCAGCCTCTATAAAAAATGGAAAGGGACCCGTGGTGGTGGTCTCGGGGGCTGTCCATGGCGATGAGTATGAGGGCCCAGTGGTCATTTCGGAGTTGATTCGTCAGATCGAGGCGAGTGATGTGGCAGGGCAGCTGATTTTGCTACCCGCTTTCAATGCGCCGGCCTTGAAGGCCGGGCGGCGCACCTCCCCGATCGACCACCTTAACCTCAACCGTGTCTTCCCTGGGGATCACCATGGCTCGCCGACACAGCAAATCGTGCGCTACGTGGCCGATCACATCTTTAGCCGGACCGATTTCTACATTGATTTGCACTCCGGTGGCCGTACGCTGTTTATTCAGCCTAGCGCACACGTGGTCATGGCCGACGGCATGGCGCCTGAGCTGGTGAACACCAACGCTCGGATGGCCGAGGTTTTTGGGGTTGGCATCACAGTGCAGACCAGCAATATGGGCGACTACCGCACCTCTGCAGGCTATGCCAGCCTGAAGGGCATCCCCACGCTGGCGGCCGAAATGGGTATGGGCGGCTGGGTTACCGGCGACTCTGTTCGCGCTACCCGCGAAGCGACCCACCGGGTGCTCAAGCACACCGGTGTATTGCCCCGCATCGCCACGGTGCCGGGCGAAAAAACGCGCTGGACCCGCATCAACGGCGACAAAGGCTATCTGTTTGCCCCGTTTGACGGCTATTTCGAGCGGCGCTTTGCCTTGGGCGACTCCATTGAGGCGGGCCAATTGGCCGGCCTGATGCATGCTTTGAACCGGCCGAGCCTGGAACCCGAACCGGTTTATTTCCGCTTTAGCGGCACGCTGTATGCCCACGGTCTCACTGGCCATGTGCGCGCCGGGCAGAACTTGGCGGTGTTGGTCGAAAACGTACCCTCGCCAATTTAAAACATGCTGACCTCTGAAACGCGCAATCGCGACTTCCCTAGCCTGAAGGGGATGATTTACCTCAATAGTGCGGCAGAGAGCATACCGCCACTGTGCGTACAAGACGCGCTGCAAGCCTACTGGCATGACAAGCAACAAGGCATGCGCGGGCGTGATGGTCACTTTGAAGTTTTGGAGCAATGCCGCGAAATCAGTGCGCAATGGCTAGGTCTGACCCCTGCGGAGGTCTCTTTCTGTTCTTGTAGTGCCGAAGCCTACAACCTGTTGGCCAGTGCCTTAAACCTTCAACATCAGGATGAGGTTGTTATCAGCGACCTTGATTTTCCTTCAGGTGCAACACCTTGGCTGGCGGAGCCAATGCAACCGGTGGTTAAGCTTTGGCGATCGCGTGCGGGCGCACTTGAAACGGCCGACCTGCTGCCATTGCTAAACGCCAGAACCCGCCTGGTACAGGTTTCCCTGATCAGTTTTTATAACGGTTTCAGGCTTGACTGGCAGCCATTCCATGACGCAGTGAGACAGTACGCGCCAAATGCCCTGATTGCTGTCGATGTGACACAGGCGCTAGGGCGGGTCTTGCTGGACTGTAAGGGTGCGGACTGCATCATTTCCAGCACCCACAAGTGGGTGCTGGGTCTGCACGGGGGTTGCATTGTCGGCGTGCCTGAAACGCGGGCCGCACAACTCACAACCCGGGCGGGAGGCTGGTTTCAGCTGAACAACGCCTTTGATGCTGACCGCTTTGAGCGGATCAGCCCTAAGGCCGGGGCTGCCAGTTGGTCGGTTGGTATGCCCAATTTTGCAGCTATATATGCCCTCAATGCGGGATTGCGCTATCTCAAGAACGTTGGCGTTAATGAACTAGTTCAGGCTGCTGATCTCTTGACGGAGTCGTTGCACTCAGGCCTGCTTGCTCAGGGTATATCGCCTATGGCACCTCGACGGCGCGCCTCGGATTCCGGTATTGTGGCCTTTCAACATCCGCGAAGTGACGCCATCCACGCCGCCCTGCAAAAGGACAACATACATGTTATGCATCAGGCTGGGCGCTTACGCGTATCGGTTCACGGTTACAACAACGAGGCAGACATCGCCAGTTTTCTCCACAATCTGGCGCACGCCTTGAATGGACTATCGTCAAAACTATGACTCTGAAGAGTATCTAAAGATCTAAAGCCAAGTCCTTCAGCTTTTAAACCGCTTTATTGTCAGCGCCACCCAGAAGCTGCCCACCGCGTAGACCAGCAACACGGCCAGGTGCCCCAGGCCGTGCTCGGGCCATTGGTCCATGAACAGCGGGCGGATGAGCTCGACCGCCGCTATCAGCGGCAAAAACTCCGAGATCACACGAGTGAAGCCGGGCAGTTGATCGGGCGGGAAAAAAACAGCTCAAAACATGGTGGGCGGGAGAAACAGCGTGAAGTATTAGGTGAAAAAGTCGGTTGGCTGGTTGAGTTACAACCAATGATGACAACGAAGCTGTCCGCCCATATGGTTGAAGAAATTCGTTCTGACCATTTGGGTGAGGCAGGTGCTTTCTTTTTTGTAAAAGTATTGTGCTCATCAGTTGTTTAGCGACTTTTTGCGTGCAAAGACTGCGTAAGGCAGTGCTCCTTTTTGGATGGCACCCGCACGGGCATCAAAAAAGCCCTACAACGCGTTTTTTCGCTCGAGTACTGGGCTGAGTAGCTGGCTGCAGTTCAAAACAAACGAAGCGATTTTTTGATGCTGAGCACAGAGCCAGCTGCGTCACAGCCAGAGCAAAACAGAAAGAACCTTGCAAGCCACGTGGGCGTCACTGTCGACAAGAAAACATCATTGGCTTATGACGGCTCAGATGCTGGGCAACAAGCGATGCTAGATTGCAAGGAAATTACGTATGCCACTCGCTTTACTGCGAGTTCGCATTTATCGGCTAGCCGTCAACCTGCAAAATGACCTCGATTTCGACCGAAATATTACCGGGCAGCGAGCCCATGCCCACTGCTGACCGGGCGTGTTTGCCGACCTCGCCAAAGACGTTGACGAACAAGTCAGAGCAGCCATTAATGACCTTCGGGTGATCGGCAAAGGTGGGGGTCCCATTCACCATGCCCAGCACCTTAACCACGCGGCGCACTCGACCCAGGTCGCCCAGCGCCATGTGCGCCACCGAAAGTAGGTTAAGGCCCGTTAGTTGTGCATGCAAATAGGCCTGCTCCACCGTCACATCGGCGCCGACTTTACCGGTGTGCTGTGAGCCATCGGCCTTGCTCGGACCCTGGCCCGACAGGTAAAGAAAGCCATTAGCAAAAACAAAGGGCACGTAATTGGCAACCGGCACAGCTGGGGTCAGTAGTTCCAGACCAAGTTGTTTTAAGCGGCCATAGGGCGTCATGGTTTCTCCAGGTGAAAAAAAATGTTGGCTGATATCAGCATTCCAGCAATATGGGCCGTACTGCCTCGTCCAACGGCCAGATCGGCCGCTGAACACGGGTATAGGGCACTTGGCGGTGGTCGCTCGGGATTGGACCGCCCGAGTTACTTTACAGCACGCTGCTGGCCAGCTGCTTCACACCCAGAGCAAAACACAAAGAACCCTCCAAGCCATGCTGGCTTGACTTCGGACTCATTGAAATGGGCTTGTTTGACTCATCCGAAATCTATGAAAAGACACAGAAAAATCTATGACAAGTAGTAAACCCGGACCATACTACTTTGAACCTAATAAAAAGCACCTAGAGTCGCCCCTAAGTGCTTGATTTATATGGTTATTTTTGGTGGGAGATACAAGTTTCGAACTTGTGACCCCTGCAGTGTGAATGCAGTGCTCTACCCCTGAGCTAATCTCCCGTTGCCCTTAGGCAAGCCTCAAATTATAGGTGTTTTGCAACGCTCGAATCACTTACGCGCTGAGGCTTCTCCAGATTGTTTTGCCTTTGCTGGCTTTGTCGATGCCTGCCAGCAGGCTTTCATGCGCGGCGCGCTCTTGTTCATTGGCTGTGAGCAATGGCAGCTCAATGCTGCGCAGGTCGATAGCGTGGGTTGGCTCCCCGGGCTCCGGCTCAGGAGCTTCGTCCATCACCAAGCTGTTTTGTCCGCGCGTGAGGTTGATGTACACATCAGCCAGCAACTCGGCGTCTAACAAAGCGGCATGAAGGGTGCGACCAGAGTTGTCGACTTCCAGGCGGTCGCACAAAGCGTCCAGCGAATTGCGTTTACCGGGAAATAGCTCTTTGGCCATCATCAAACTGTCGATGACTCCAGCCACGAAGTCCTTGACAGGCGCACGCCCTATCAATGAAAGCTCTTTATTTAAAAAACTTAAGTCAAAAGGTGCGTTATGAATAATCAGTTCTGCGCCCTCCAGGTAGGCCATCAGCTCATCGGCAATGGCGCGGAACTGTGGTTTGTCCTTGAGGAATTCGTTGCTGATGCCATGAACTTTGAGCGCATCTTCATGGCTGTCGCGTCCGGGGTTCAGGTAGAAGTGGAGGTTCTTGCCCGTGAGCTTGCGGTCCATCATTTCGACGCAACCGATCTCAATGATGCGGTCTCCACTTTCGGCAGAAAGGCCGGTGGTCTCGGTGTCTAAAACTATTTGGCGCATGATTTCAATAACACTCAGTGATTTTCTTTGGCGTGGTTGATGGAGTACTTGGGGATGTCCACCGTCACATCGGATTGCCCTAGAAAAGCTTGGCAACTCAAGCGGGAATTGGGCTCCAGACCCCAGGCGCGGTCTAGCAGGTCTTCTTCGTTTTCATCAGGGGCATTGAGCGAATTTATGCCTTCCCGCACGATGACGTGGCAAGTGGTGCAGGCGCAACTCATGTCGCAGGCGTGCTCAATGTTGATATGGTTATCAAGCAGTGCCTCGCAAATGGAGGTGCCGGCAGGCGCACTCACTTGGGCACCTTGCGGGCAGTATTCTGGGTGCGGCAGTATTTTGATGATGGGCATGTAGTAGCTCTGTGGAATTTCGGATTCAAACCGATTCAATATTTTTGCCAGCCAAGGCTTTTTGAATGCCCCGGTTCATCCTTTGGGCGGCAAAGTTTTCAGTGCCTTTGGCCAGGGCCTGGTTGACGGCCTCGATGCCGGCGGCGTCTGCATGTTCACGCGCATGCACTACAGCGGCCATCAACTGGTCAATCAGGGTGCGCTCCTCGGCGCTCAGCAAGTCGGCATCTTGATCGAGTGCGCTGTGCGTTGCCAACAGCATGCGGTCGGCATCGACGCGTGCTTCGGCCAGGGCGCGGGCAGCCATGTCTTGCGTCGCGGTGGAAAAACTCTCTTGCAGCATGCGGGCAATGTCTTCGTCCGACAGGCCATAGGAGGGTTTGACATCAATGTGCGCTTGCACACCACTGCCCTGCTCTTTGGCGCTGACACTGAGCAGGCCGTCGGCGTCCACTGTGAAGGTCACACGGATGCGCGCCGCACCGGCAGCCATGGGCGGTATGCCGCGCAGCTCAAAGCGGGCCAGGCTGCGGCAGTCAGCGACCAGATCTCGCTCACCTTGCACCACATGCAGCGCCAGCGCGGTCTGGCCATCCTGGTACGTGGTGAAGTCCTGGGCCATGGCGGTGGGAATGGTCTGGTTGCGCGGAACGATGCGCTCGACCAAACCGCCCATGGTTTCAATGCCCAAAGACAGCGGAATCACATCGAGCAGCAGCAAATCATCGCCCCTGTGATTACCGGCCAACTGGTTGGCAGAAATCGCCGCCCCCAAGGCGACCACTTCATCGGGGTTGAGGTTGGTCAAGGGCTTCTGGCCAAAAAATTCGGCAACAGCAGACTGAATCTGCGGCATGCGCGTTGAGCCGCCCACCATCACCACGCCCTGAATGTCGTGTTTGTCTAGTTTGGCGTCGCGCAAGGTCTTGCGCACTGCGGTCATGCTTTGCGCAGTCAGCGCTGCTGTAGCGGACTCAAAATCAGCCTTTGAAAGCAAAACCTGCAGGCGACCTGCCGACAGATCGAGCGCAAAATCCACACTGGCGTGCGTGCTCAAGGCTTCTTTGGCTGCACGCGCTGCTCGCCGCAATGCGGCCTTGTCGGCAGCGTTGTCCAGCGCAGAAAAACCAGCTTTGGCCAATACCCAATCGGCCAGCACACTGTCGTAGTCGTCACCGCCCAATGCAGAGTTGCCGCCGGTCGAAATCACTTCGAAAACGCCTTGCGTCAGCCGCAAGATAGAAATATCAAAGGTTCCACCGCCCAGGTCGTAGACCGCAAAAACACCTTCGCTTTGATTGTCTAAGCCGTAGGCGATGGCCGCAGCAGTTGGCTCATTGATCAGCCTGAGCACATTCAATCCCGCAAGCTGTGCGGCATCTTTGGTGGCCTGGCGCTGAGCTTCGTCAAAGTAAGCAGGCACCGTGATCACAGCGCCAAAGACGTCGTCATCAAAAGTATCTTCAGCGCGAAACCGGAGTGTCGCCAGGATTTCAGCGCTGACTTCGACCGGGCTTTTTTCACCGGCAACAGTTTGCAAAGCCACCATGCCGGGCTTGTCAATCAATTGGTAAGGCAGTCGCTCCGGCTGGGCAATATCGCGCAGCCCTCGCCCCATCAGGCGCTTGACGGATGAAATCGTGTTACGCGGATCTTCCAGCTGTGCGGCCAGCGCCTCAAAGCCGATCTGGCGCTTGTCGGCGCTGAGGTAGCGAACCACGCTGGGCAAAATCACCTGACCTTGCGCATCAGGCAAACATTCGGCCACGCCATTGCGCACGCTGGCCACCAGCGAATGCGTGGTTCCCAGGTCAATACCAACAGCAATGCGTCGCTGATGCGGGTCTGGCGCTTGGCCGGGTTCTGAAATCTGGAGCAATGCCATGAATTTTAGGAGGGTAACAAAAGGTCAATGCGCGTTTCGACTTCGGCTGCAAAACGTTGAATGAACATCAGGCTGCGAACTTCGCCGGCAGCTTTGATGGGGTCTTTATCGTGGTCAAGAGTGCGCGCAATCAGTGCGAGTTGCGTTTTTTGGGCTGCCTGGGTCTCATTGGCCAGCTGTTCGAGCGCGAGCAAGCTGTCGGCGTCTTCAAGCGATTCACGCCAAGTCATTTGTTGCATTAAAAATGCAGACGGCATGGCGGTGTTGTTCTCGGCTTGGATTGGTGCGCCATTGAGCTCACACAGGTAGCTGGCACGCGCCAAGGGATCTTTCAATCGCTGATAAGCTTCATTGATGCGCACCGACCACTGCATGGCCAGCCGCTGAGCCGCAGCGCCTTGGGCTGCAAACTTATCAGGATGGGCTTGACGCAGCAGCTCTTTCCAACGCGCATCAATCAACTCCCGCGACTGCTCAAACTGCTTAGGCAGTTCAAACAGTTCGAAGTCGTTGGATTGCAGGTTCATAACAAATAAAGCCCGAGAAAATGCCGCCAGCACCGGGGGTGAAGGCGGCAACCGTATGAGGGCCTGGCTAAAGACTCAAACGCGAAAGCTCTCCCCGCAGCCACAGCGGTCACGCTCGTTCGGGTTGAGAAACTTAAAGCCTTCGTTCAAGCCCTCGCGCACAAAATCGAGTTGAGTGCCGTCGATGTAGGGCATGCTTTTGGGGTCTACCAGAACCTTGACACCATTGTCTTCGAAGATCACGTCTTCAGGCGCGATCTCATCAGCGTATTCAAGTTTGTAAGCCAGGCCGGAGCAGCCGGTGGTTTTGACACCCAAACGAACACCGACACCCTTGCCGCGCTTGGTCATGTAACGCGTCACATGGCGCGCGGCTGCATCGGTCAAAGTAACGGACATCTTGGTGACTTAAAAATTAGTGAGCGTGCTTTTGCTTGTAATCGTTGACCGCTGCCTTGATGGCGTCCTCGGCCAGGATAGAGCAATGGATCTTGACGGGTGGCAGGGCCAACTCATCTGCGATGGCGCTGTTCTTGATGCTCGCGGCCTCGTCCAGTGTCTTGCCTTTGACCCACTCGGTCACCAGCGAGCTTGAAGCGATGGCCGAGCCGCAACCGTAGGTCTTAAAGCGTGCGTCTTCGATCACGCCGGTCAAAGGGTTGACCTTGATTTGCAATTTCATCACGTCACCGCAAGCGGGAGCGCCCACCATGCCGGTGCCGACTGAATCGTCGCCTTTTTCAAAAGAGCCGACGTTGCGGGGGTTTTCGTAGTGGTCCACCACTTTTTCGCTGTAAGCCATTGAATTAACTCCTGTACTGGATAAGTTGAGCCAAACGGACAACCGGTCGGCTTGAAGTGTGATGAATCAGTGCGCCGCCCACTGGATGGTGGACAGGTCTACGCCGTCTTTGAACATTTCCCACAAAGGAGACAACTCGCGCAATTTGGCAACATTTTCTTTGATGGTGGCCACTGCATAGTCAATCTCTTCTTCGGTGCTCCAGCGGCCTATGGTCATGCGCAGGCTGCTGTGGGCAAGTTCGTCGCTGCGACCCAGGGCGCGCAGCACATAGCTGGGCTCCAGGCTGGCCGAGGTGCAGGCCGAACCGCTGGACACCGCCAGGCCCTTGATACCCATGATCAAGGACTCGCCTTCAACAAAGTTGAAGCTCATGTTCAGGTTGTGCGGCACGCGCTTGTCTGCATGGCCATTGAGGAAAACTTCCTCGACATCTTTGAGGCCAGCCAGCATGCGCTCTTGCAAGGCGCGAATGCGTTTGTTTTCTTCGTGCATTTCCGCTTTGGCAATGCGGTAGGCCTCGCCCATGCCAACGCACTGGTGCGTGGGCAGCGTGCCCGAGCGCATACCGCGCTCATGACCGCCACCGTGCATCTGCGCCTCGAGGCGAATGCGCGGCTTGCGGCGCACATACAAAGCACCAATGCCTTTCGGGCCGTAGGTCTTGTGCGAGGTCAGGCTCATCAAATCAACCGGCAAGGTGTTCAGGTCAATGTCTACCCGACCCGTGGCTTGCGCCGCATCCACATGAAAAATAACACCGCGTTCACGGCAAATCGCACCAATGGCAGGGATATCCTGGATCACGCCGATTTCATTGTTGACGTACATCACGCTGACGATGATGGTGTCGGGACGAATAGCGGCCTTCAGCGCTTCCAGGTCAAGCAAGCCATCGGCCTGCACGTCCAGGTAGGTCACTTCAAAGCCCTGACGCTCGAGTTCACGGCAGGTGTCGAGCACGGCTTTGTGCTCGGTCTTCACCGTGATCAGGTGTTTGCCTTTGGACTTGTAAAAATGCGCCGCGCCCTTGATGGCGAGGTTGTTGGACTCGGTTGCGCCGCTGGTCCAGACAATTTCTCGCGGATCCGCACCGATGAGGGCAGCTACATTTTCACGGGCTTTTTCGACAGCGGCCTCGGCCTCCCAACCCCATGCATGGCTGCGCGATGCCGGGTTGCCGAAATGCTCGCGCAACCAGGGAATCATGGCGTCTACCACCCGCGGGTCGCAAGGGTTGGTTGCGCTGTAGTCCATGTAAATGGGAAAGTGGGGCGTGTCCATGTCAGCTCTTAGATGTCGATAAATAAAAAAATCAGGCGAAGCGCATTGAATCAGCTCTTGGAAAAAGCTTTACCCAGTGCAAATACAGAATTGGGCCCGGTCACCCGCACAGACTTGACAATCGGCGAGCTGAAAATAGCCTTTTTAGCTTGCGGGCTGCTTTCAACAACCAAGCCTTTAGCCAATTGATCGTCAACCAGTTTTTGCAAAGTCACCGAAGCCAGAAAATCAACCATGCGGCTGTTCAGTGAGGCCCATAGCTCGTGCGTCATGCAGCGGCCCGCTTCGCCCATGCAGTTCTCTTTGCCGCCACAGTGGGTGGCATCAATAGGCTCATCGACCGACAAAATGATGTCCGCAACAGTGATCTGAGCTGCTTTTCTGCCCAATGAATAGCCGCCGCCAGGGCCGCGGGTGGACTCCACCAGTTCATGGCGGCGCAGCTTGCCGAACAACTGTTCTAAATAAGACAAAGAAATTTGCTGCCGCTGGCTGATGGCAGCCAGCGTCACAGGACCGTTGTTCTGGCGTAAGGCCAGATCAATCATGGCAGTGACCGCAAAGCGGCCTTTGGTTGTGAGGCGCATTTCAAGATTCCTTAAAAAATAATTGCTTTACTACCGTTTTTTCGTCAACCCTGACAACTTTTGGTGGCCCGGGTTTTGATGAATCTGCCCTCTTGAGCGGCTCAAAAGCGGTCAGCGAAAACAGTCTTTTTTGGGATTTATCTCGACTGAATTGCTCAAGTATAGAGCAAAAGCCTAGCGATTTAGTCGACCTCTCTGGGCATGGGGGTATTTGGGGCTTGTCCGCAATTTGTGGCTCAAGGAGCCAGAGAAATGTGGTCGGTCCCGGCCGCACCAAAAGCCCGTGCTTTGAGCTGGCTGAGCTGGTCGCGCACTCGGGCAGCCTTCTCGAACTCGAGGTTTTTGGCGTGCTCGATCATTTCCTTTTCCAGGCGCTTGATCTCGCGGGCGATGTCTTTTTCGCTCATGTCCTCGACCTGAGCTTTTTGCAGCTCCAGTTTTTGCGCCTCTTTGCCTGACTTTTCACTGTAGACGCCGTCAATCAGATCTTTGATGCGCTTGACCACGCTGCGCGGAGTGATGTTGTAGGTCACATTGAAAGCGATTTGCTTGTTGCGACGACGCTCGGTTTCCCCCATGGCTTTTTTCATGGAGTCCGTGACGCGGTCAGCGTACAAAATCGCCCGCCCGTTGAGGTTACGGGCTGCCCTGCCGATGGTCTGGATCAGGCTGCGCTCGGCGCGCAAAAAACCCTCTTTATCAGCGTCCAGGATAGCGACCAGGCTGACCTCGGGAATGTCCAGCCCTTCGCGCAGCAAATTTATACCTACCAGCACATCAAAAGCGCCCAGCCGCAAATCACGCAAGATCTCGACCCGCTCTACCGTGTCCACGTCGCTGTGCAAATAGCGCACCTTCACGCCGTTGTCGGTCAGGTAATCGGTGAGCTGCTCAGCCATGCGTTTGGTGAGCGTGGTGATCAGCACGCGCTCATTTTTGTCAACCCGGATGCGTATTTCCTGCAGCACATCGTCGACCTGGTGCGTTGCCGGCCGCACCTCGACCTGCGGATCCACCAGGCCGGTAGGCCGCACCACCTGCTCAACCACCCGGCCGGCATGCGCAATTTCGTAAGCAGCTGGTGTGGCAGAGACAAAGATTGCTTGCCGCATCTTGCTCTCAAACTCTTCAAACTTGAGCGGCCGGTTGTCCAGCGCGCTGGGCAGGCGAAAACCGTAAGCCACCAAGGTGGTCTTTCGCGCCCGGTCGCCGTTGTACATGGCGTTGAGCTGGCCGATCATGACGTGGCTTTCGTCTAGGAACATCACAGCGTCTTTGGGCAGGTAGTCGCACAGGGTCGAAGGCGCCGAGCCCGGCGGTGCGCCGCTCAAATGCCGGGTGTAGTTTTCGATGCCTTTGCAGTGGCCGATTTCGCTGAGCATTTCCAAATCAAAGCGGGTGCGCTGCTCGATGCGTTGGGCTTCAACCAGCTTGCCCTCACTGATGAACTGCTTGACGCGCTCAACCAGCTCGAGCTTGATGGTTTCCACCGCAATGATGACCTTGTCGCGCGGGGTCACATAGTGACTTTTCGGGTAAATCACAAAGCGCGGAACTTTTTGGCGGATACGTCCGGTCAGCGGGTCAAACAGCTGCAGCGACTCGATTTCATCGTCAAATAACTCCACGCGAATAGCCAGCTCGGAATGCTCGGCCGGGAAGACGTCAATCACATCGCCGCGCACGCGGAAAGTACCGCGCGCAAAGTCCTGCTCATTGCGGCTGTACTGCATGCGGATCAGGCGGGCGATCACATCGCGCTGGCCCATCTTGTCGCCGACGCGGGCAATGAAACGCATTTGCGTGTAGTCCTCGGGGGCGCCAATACCGTAGATCGCGCTGACGGTGGCCACGATGATGGTGTCACGTCGCTCCAGCACACTCTTGGTCGCCGACAGCCGCATTTGCTCGATGTGCTCGTTTATAGCCGAGTCTTTTTCAATGAAGAGGTCGCGCTGCGGCACATAGGCCTCAGGCTGGTAGTAGTCGTAGTAGCTGACGAAGTACTCAACTGCGTTCTTCGGGAAAAACTCCCGGAACTCGCTGTACAACTGGGCTGCCAGGGTCTTGTTGGGCGCAAAAACGATGGCCGGGCGGCCCAGGCGGGCAATCACATTGGCCATGGTGAAAGTTTTGCCCGAACCGGTCACACCCAACAAGGTCTGGAACACCTCCCCATCGTTAACGCCTTCAACCAACTGCTCAATTGCCGTGGGTTGATCGCCAGCAGGCTCGTAAGGCATGAACAGCTCAAAGGGCGAACCCGGGTAACGCACAAAGCGACCGGGCAAGGCCGGATCATCCGATTCGGGCAAGGGACTGAGTACTTGAGAGACTTGTTGTGTAGACATCATTAACGCCCCGCTAAAATTACGGGTAACAGAACAGAATACGACATTTGGGCTTTGCCCGTCTAAGTTGCCCGGAAGCGGCCGATGGCCAGGCCCATCGTCCTCCCCTTTTCTCGCTGAAGTTCTGTATTTATTTCAATTTAATCGAAAGCTTTTCATGTCAATGTTCACCGCCGTCGAAATGGCCCCACGCGACCCGATCCTGGGTCTGAACGAGCAGTTCAACGCCGACACCAATCCCAACAAGGTCAACCTCGGCGTGGGTGTTTATTACGACGACAGCGGCAAGTTGCCACTGCTGCAATGTGTGCGCGCCGCTGAAAAAACCATGGCAAACGCGCCATCAGCCCGCGGTTATCTGCCGATTGACGGCATCGCGGCCTATGACGCTGCCGTCAAAAGCCTGGTCTTCGGGGCCGACAGCGAAGCCGTCAAGTCCGGCCGCGTGGCCACCATCCAGGCCATTGGCGGCACCGGGGGCCTGAAGGTCGGCGCCGACTTTCTCAAGCGCCTGAGCCCGAATGCCAAGGTAATGATCAGCGACCCGAGCTGGGAAAACCACCGCGCCTTGTTCACCAACGCCGGTTTCGATGTACAGACCTACCCCTACTACGACGCAGCCAAGCGCGGCATCAACTTTGAAGGCATGCTGGCCAGCATCAAGGCCGCAGCGCCCGGAACCATCATGGTGCTGCATGCCTGCTGCCACAACCCGACCGGCTACGACATCACCGCCGCCCAATGGGATCAGGTGATTGCTGCCGTCAAATCGGGCAATTTGGTTGCCTTTTTAGACATGGCCTACCAGGGCTTTGGCCACGGCATCGCCGAGGACGGCGCCGTGATCGGCAAGTTTGTGGCCGCTGGCCTGAACTTTTTTGTATCCACTTCCTTCTCAAAAAGCTTCAGCCTTTACGGAGAGCGTGTGGGCGCTCTGAGCGTGCTGTGCCAAAGCAAAGAAGAAGCCGAGCGCGTGCTCAGCCAGCTGAAAATCGCCATCCGCACCAACTACAGCAACCCGCCTATTCACGGCGGTGCCGTGGTCGCGGCTGTACTCAACACGCCCGAGCTGCGCGCGCTGTGGGAAACAGAACTCGCAGAAATGCGCGTTCGCATCAAGCAGATGCGCTCCCTGTTGGTCGACAAACTCAAGGCCGCCGGCGTCAAGCAGGACATGAGCTTTATCACCACGCAAATCGGCATGTTCAGCTACTCGGGCCTCACCAAGGACCAGATGGTTCGTCTGCGCAGTGAGTTCGGTGTTTATGGCACGGACACCGGCCGCATGTGTGTGGCTGCGCTCAACAGCAAAAACATCGACTACGTCTGCGCGGCTATTGCCAAGGTGATCTAAAGAACCGAAAGGGCCGGGCCGCTCAGCGGCCGCCCCACAGCATGGAGCGCATGGAAATCGACGCCAGCTGAAAGCTGGTATTGAAAAACTCAGGCTGCTCCCCGGGAGCCACCGCGCCGGCTGCGTACAGCAAGGGCAAAAAGTGCTCGTATGTCGGGTGGGCCATGGTGGCCAGGCTGCCCAATTTCTGGAAATTCTGCAGCGCGTCCAGCTGCCCCTGCTGAACCTGCCCGGCAATCGTCTGGTCAAACTCCAGCGCCCAGTCATAAGCCTGGTTGGCCGCCGCACCGCGCTGCGCCTGCTGCAGGTTATGCACCACATTGCCGCTGGCCACCAACAGCACGCCGCGCTGGCGCAAGGCCTTGAGCTGGCCGGCCAGCGCGTAGTGCTCTGAAGGGGCCCGCCTGTAGTCCATGCTCAGCTGTACCACGGGTATATTTGCCGCAGGAAACATGGGCTTGAGCACCGACCAGGCACCGTGGTCCAGACCCCAGCTGGTGTCCAGGCCCAAAGGTGCCGAAGCCCGCTGCCGCACCGCCAGGCTGATCTCGGCAGCGGCATCCGGCTCCCCGGGCGCAGGGTATTGCTGGTCAAACAGCTCTTGAGGGAAACCGCCGAAGTCATGAATCGTCTTGGGTTGCGCCATGGCAGTCAGCCACCAGCCCTGGGTCAGCCAATGCGCGGAGATGCACAAAATGAGCTGCGGCACGGGCCAGTCGTAGCCGAAGCGTGCGCCCAGCGCCTGCCAGCTGCGCCGGTACTCGTTGTCGCTGATCGCGTTCATAGGGCTGCCATGCCCCAAAAAAAGCACAGGCATGGGGTCTGAAGCTCTTAGCTTTTGCCATTGCACAGTGGCAAGGCGGTCCATACTTTGGGACATATCGGTTCAAACCTTTAAAAATCACCCGCAAGCCGTGTGTCCTGAGCCCTAGAGAGATAAATTTGCCTTTGGTGCACCAGCGCAACTTGCTCTAAATTAGGAACACTGGCGGCAAAGGCACAGAATTAGTGGTTTTACTCCTATTTTGAAGCGCTGCTGCTGTTATATTGCACTGCAACATTGTCTCCTGACACATCCTCTAAGGGTTAAGCCATGCTTTATCAAATTTACGAAACGCAGCGCACCATGATGGAGCCTTTCGTTGATTTTGCACAGGCTGCAGCCAAGCTCTACAGCAACCCCCTGACGCCGGCGGGTCAAAACCCTTTAGCCCAGCGTGTTGCCGCCGGTTACAGCCTGCTCTACCGCCTTGGCAAAGACTACGAGAAGCCAAGCTTTGGACTGAACACAGTAGACGTCGACGGCACCAGCGTGGCCGTGCATGAGCGTATCGAGTTGGACAAGCCGTTTTGCGAGCTGCGCCGTTTTAAGCGCTTTACCGACGACCCGGGCACACTGACACGCCTGAAGTCTCACCCCGTGGTGCTGATTGTGGCCCCCCTTTCAGGTCATTACGCTACTTTGCTGCGCGACACCGTCAAGACCATGCTCAGAGACCACAAGGTCTACATCACCGACTGGAAAAATGCCCGCATCGTGCCTCTGTCCGAAGGCAAATTCGACTTGGACGACTATGTCAACTACGTGCAGGAGTTCATCCGTCACCTGCAAGGCGCTTACGGCAACTGCCACGTCATCAGCGTCTGCCAGCCCACCGTGCCGGTGCTGGCCGCTATTTCCCTGATGGCCAGCCGGGGTGAAACAACACCCTTGAGCATGACCATGATGGGCGGACCCATCGACGCCCGCAAGTCCCCGACGGCGGTCAACAACCTGGCCATGAACAAGAGCTACAGCTGGTTCGAAAACAACGTGATCTTTCGCGTACCCAGCAACTTTCCAGGCGCTGGACGCCGCGTTTACCCCGGTTTTTTGCAGCACACAGGCTTTGTGGCCATGAACCCGGACCGGCACGCCAGCAGCCATTACGACTACTTCAAAGACCTGCTCAAAGGCGACGACGCCAGCGCCGAAGCGCACCGCAAGTTTTATGACGAGTACAACGCCGTGCTCGACATGGACGCCGATTACTACCTGGACACGATCAAAACCGTGTTTCAGGACTTCAAGCTCGTGCATGGCACCTGGGATGTGCGCAACCCGCAAGGCCAGCTCGAACGCGTGCGCCCGCAAGACATTAAAACTACTGCACATTTCACCATCGAAGGCGAGCTCGATGACATCTCGGGATCAGGCCAGACTGAAGCCGCTCACGGCCTGTGCACCGGCATTCCCAAAGCAAAGCAAAAGCACCTTGAACTCAAGGGCGCAGGTCACTACGGCATCTTCAGCGGCCGCCGCTGGCGCGAAGGTGCTTACCCGGCTGTCAAGGCCTTCATTTTGTCTAACAACAAGCCGGCCGCCACGAATGCAGCCACTGCCAAGCCGGCAGTTCAACGCAAATCGACGTCTGTTGCGCTGGCTGCAAGCAAAAAAAGTTCAGCCAAATTCGTGAGCAGCACCCGTACACAAACAGCGGGTAAAGCCAAGCCGGCGACTCGCAAGTAAGCTTTCGCGTCGCCTCGCAAACAGGTCTGGCATGAGCGAGCGCAACATGTCAATGAAAAGCATGGCGGATCGGCTCAATGATGCTCTGCCGCAAACCCAATGCACACGCTGCGGCTATCCGGACTGCTCCGGCTACGCCCAGGCCATGGCCCAAGGCGAAGCAGACATAAACCGGTGCCCGCCCGGCGGCGCTGAAGGCATAGAGCGCCTGGCCCAACTGACGGGGCGGGCCGTCATTGAGCTGGACGCTAAGCTGGGCATTGAAGGGCCACGCACTGTGGCTGTTATCGATGAAGCCTGGTGCATTGGTTGTACGCTGTGTTTACCAGTGTGCCCAACCGATGCTATTGTGGGCAGCAACAAGCGTATGCACAGTGTGATCGAGCAGCACTGCACAGGTTGCGAGCTGTGTTTGCCCGTTTGCCCTGTTGACTGCATCGCCCTGGTCAATGTCAGCGGCGTACAAACCGGCTGGAGCGCATGGTCAGCACCTCAAGCCCATCAAGCGCGCCAGCGTTATGAACTGCACCAAATCCGCCAACAAAAAGAGACACGGGCTCAAGACGAACGACTGGAGAAAAAAGCGTTGACCAAGCTGGCTGAGCTGCCAGCGCACTCACTGCACACTGACACGGCGGTACTGGACAACAAGCGCGCTGTGATTGAGGCCGCTTTGACGCGCGCTCGCGCAAAGCGCAAAGGCGGCGACTGAACAAGCGCCTTAAGCAGTAGCGGCCAATGCCGCAAACGCCTGAACGACCTGCGGTGGAGCCTGCACCAACTCAATTAGCACACCCTCACCGGCAATCGGAAATTCCTCGCTGGCTTTAGGGTGTAAAAAACAAATGTCAAAACCGGCGGCACCTTTGCGTATGCCGCCAGGTGCAAAGCGCACACCCTGCGCTGTGAGCCAAGCGACAGCCTGCGGCAAATCATCAATCCACAAACCCACGTGGTTAAGCGGTGTGTTGTGAACCGCTGGTTTTTTGTCCGCGTCCAAAGGTTGCATCAGGTCAACTTCAACCTTGAAAAGCCCTGCCCCCAAGGTGCAAATGTCTTCGTCGACGTTCTCACGCTCGCTGACAAAGTGGCCTTCGACACTCAGCCCGAGCATGTCCACCCACAGCGTGCGTAAGCGATCTTTGCTGGTGCCGCCTATGGCAATTTGTTGGATGCCCAGCACCTTGAAAGGCCGGCTCATGACATGGCAATCTGGCGACGACCCACGCGGTAGCTGACGCCTAGCGCTACAGCGCTTTCAAGATGCGGCGTTCCTGCTGGAAGTCTAAAGATATCGCCTACGCCGTAGCGTGTTTCAACACCGGCCACGCTGATGCTGATCTCGCCGGCCGTAATCAAGGCACAGGCATCAAATGCATGTTGATGCAAACCCATCAGATATCCAACAGGTTTTTCCACAGTCACAATTTCACCGTAAGACTGCGCATGCAAAAGTGCTTCAAATTCAGTCAAGTTCATGATCAAGGCTCCCGGGTAAATGCTTTCAATGAATGTTGATGGCTCACACAAACTCGACGATAGCCTGGTCTACCGAAAGAGATTCCCCCTCTTTGGCCAGCACTTTGGCGACAACGCCGTCTGCCAGAGCAAACAATACATTCTCCATCTTCATGGCCTCGATGACAGCAACACGCTCGCCAGCTTGCACTTTTTGACCCGCCTGCACGGACACACTCACCAACAAGCCGGGCATGGGCGAGAGCACATAGCGGCTCATGTCAGGCGGCGCTTTAAAAGGCATGAGCGCATGCAACTCGGCGGCACGCGGCGACAGGACCAAGGCGTCCAAGCGAGCGCCGTTGTGAGCAATTCGAATTGCCAATGGGTTCTTACCAAGGCCGCGCTCCACCTGAGCCGAAAACGGCTGACCGTTGACGGTACCGCGTAAACGCGCGCCACCGAGATGCCAGTCGCTGCAGATTTCATAGGTCTTTCCGCCGGTTTCCACCGCGCTGGAACCCGACACCGCCTGGAAGTCACGCACCCGCGCTGCTTGCGAGAAGTTGCGGCCCGTGGCCCCCATGCCGATCACCACCATATCCTGGCTCACTGACACGCCATGACCAGGCAATTGCCCACTGATGCCGGCTGCGCGGCTGAGCATACGTCGGTTGACATAAGCGGCCAGCGCCACCAGAAAGTCAGGGTCATCGTGCGGCACGTCTTCGGCCTTGAAACCCTGGCTGTAGTTCTCGGCAATGAAGCCGGTGTTGAA
The DNA here is from genome assembly GCA_044357185.1 of Polaromonas sp. GTDB lineage: Bacteria > Pseudomonadota > Gammaproteobacteria > Burkholderiales > Burkholderiaceae_C > Polaromonas. The sequence continues at coordinate 51,298 of JBIKPY010000005.1, read as the reverse complement.
GTCGCCCGCCACAAACTTGGGGTGCGCCAACAAAGCGGCCTGAAAAGGAATATTGCTGCTGATGCCGCGAATCACAAAGGCATTGAGCGCCTCGCGCATCTTGGCAATGGCGTCCAGCCGGTCTTTGCCGTGAACGATGAGCTTGGCGATCATAGAGTCGTAGTACATCGGAATCTCGCCGCCGTCTTGCACGCCGGTGTCCACGCGCACGCCTTGCAACTGGGCTGTGTCTGAGGCGAACATGGTTTCTTGAGGCGGCTGAAAACGCACCAGCCGGCCGGTAGACGGCAGAAAATTGCGGAAGGGGTCTTCGGCGTTGATGCGGCACTCCATGGCCCAGCCGTCGCGCTTGACCTCGCTTTGGGTGAGCGGAAGTTTTTCACCGGCGGCCACACGGATCATCAACTCCACCAGGTCCAAGCCGGTGATGCACTCCGTGACCGGATGCTCGACTTGCAAACGGGTGTTCATTTCAAGAAAGTAAAAGCTCTGGTCCTTGCCGACCACGAACTCCACCGTGCCGGCGCTTTGGTATTTCACTGCCTTGGCCAGCTGCACCGCCTGCTCGCCCATGGCCTTTCGGGTGGCGTCGCTGATGAACGGGCTGGGCGCTTCTTCAATCACCTTCTGGTGACGGCGCTGAATCGAGCATTCACGCTCGTTCAAGTAAAGCACGTTACCGTGGCTGTCGCCTATCAGCTGAATTTCAATGTGGCGCGGCTCTTCGACAAACTTCTCGATGAAGACACGGTCGTCGCCAAAACTATTGCGCGCCTCGTTGCGGCAACTGGTGAAGCCTTCGAACGCCTCTTTGTCGTTAAATGCCACGCGCAAGCCCTTGCCACCGCCGCCGGCGCTGGCCTTGATCATCACCGGGTAGCCGATTCCTTTGGCAATCTCTTCGGCTTTTTCAGGCGTCTCGATAGCATCGTTCACCCCGGGAATGCAGTTCACCCCAGCGGCACCGGCCAGCTTTTTAGACTCGATCTTGTCGCCCATGGCGGCAATCGAATAGTGCTTGGGGCCGATGAAGATGATGCCCTCTTCTTCCACCCGCTTGGCAAAGCCGGCGTTCTCGCTCAAAAAACCATAGCCCGGGTGCACCGCCTGCGCGCCGGTTTGCTTGCAGGCGGCAATGATTTTTTCAGCTTGCAGGTAGCTGTCGCGACTGGGCGCGGGGCCGATGTTGACGGCCTCGTCGGCCAGCGCCACATGGCGGGCGTCCTTGTCGGCATCCGAGTAAACCGCTACGGTCTTGATGCCCATCCTGCGGGCAGTGAGGATGACGCGGCAGGCAATTTCCCCGCGGTTAGCGATCAGGATTTTGGTGAACATGCTGGTTCTTTCTTTCATTTTTCTGGGGCCGCTGGGGGCATGGCGTATCCGCCTTCGCGAATGTCCTCCGCCTGCTTTGCAGGCTCCCCCTTTATTTCGCTGCGGCGGACACACCATGCCCACAGCTCGGACAGGAAGATGTGGATCAGCATCGCAAACTCACCGCATCCAGGACCGGGGTGCCCGGAAGTTTTTCGCAGATAAAGGAGGAGGCCGAAGGCCGGGGACACTGCGAAAAAATTTCGGGCACCCCGGTCCTGCGGCATCAACCCGCAAGCGCAACACGGAGGACATCACAGAGGAATGTTCCCGTGCTTGCGCCACGGGTTCTCCAGCTTCTTGTCTTTGAGCATGACCAGGCTGCGGCAAATGCGCTTGCGCGTTTCGTGCGGCAATATCACGTCATCGATGAAGCCGCGACTGCCGGCCACAAACGGATTGGCAAAACGCGCCTTGTACTCGGCCTCTTTGGCAGCCAGCTTGACCGGGTCACCCTTGTCTTCACGAAAGATGATTTCCACCGCGCCCTTGGCACCCATCACGGCGATCTCGGCATTCGGCCAGGCAAAGTTCACATCACCGCGCAAGTGTTTAGAAGCCATCACGTCATACGCGCCGCCGTAGGCTTTGCGCGTGATGACGGTGATTTTTGGCACCGTGCATTCGGCGTAGGCGTAAAGCAGCTTGGCGCCATGCTTGATGATGCCGCCATACTCTTGAGACGTGCCGGGCATGAAGCCCGGCACATCCACAAAGGTGATCACCGGAATGTTGAAGGCATCGCAAAAGCGCACAAAGCGCGCCGCCTTGACCGAGCTCTTGATGTCCAGGCAGCCGGCCAGCACCAGCGGCTGGTTGGCGACGATGCCGACCGACTGGCCTTCCATGCGGGCAAAGCCGATGATGATGTTCTTGGCGTACTCGGGCTGAATCTCAAAAAAGTCGCCGTCATCCACTGTCTTGGTGATGAGCTCCTTCATGTCATAAGGCTTGTTGGCGTTTTCAGGCACCAGTGTGTCTAGGCTCATGTCCACTCGCTTGGCCGGGTCTGCGCTGGGCCGTACCGGGGCTTTTTCACGGTTGTTCAGCGGCAGGTAGTTGTAGAGCCGGCGCAGCATCAGCAGCGCTTCAACATCGTTGTCAAAAGCCAAGTCGGCCACGCCACTTTGGGTGGTGTGGGTGATGGCGCCACCCAGCTCTTCTGCAGTCACTTCCTCATGCGTGACGGTCTTAACCACTTCAGGTCCGGTCACAAACATGTAGCTCGAGTCTTTGACCATGAAGATGAAATCAGTCATGGCCGGTGAATACACCGCACCACCGGCAGAAGGGCCCATGATCATGCTGATCTGCGGGATCACACCGCTGGCCATCACATTGCGCTGAAACACATCGGCATAACCGCCCAGCGAAGCAACTCCTTCCTGGATACGCGCGCCACCCGAGTCGTTCAGTCCGATCACAGGCGCACCGACCTTCATGGCCTGGTCCATCACCTTGCAGATTTTTTCAGCATGCGCTTCCGACAGGGCGCCGCCGAAGACCGTGAAGTCCTGGCTGAAAACGAACACCAGGCGGCCATTGATCATGCCGTAACCGGTGACCACGCCGTCGCCGGGAATCTTGTTGTCCTGCATGCCGAAGTCGGCGCAGCGGTGCTCAACGAACATGTCCCACTCTTCAAAGGTACCCTCATCGAGCAGCACTTCCAGCCGCTCTCGCGCCGTCAGCTTGCCTTTGCCGTGTTGCGCATCGATGCGCTTTTGCCCGCCGCCCAAATGCGCAGCTGCACGTTTTTGCTCAAGCTGTTCCAAAATGGCCTGCATAGATTTTCTCTTTTGAAGTGTCAGTAAAGTGGATGCGAATGCTCAGGTGCGCTGCACATGCTTGTTGTGCGCCGCCAGCAACTGGCGCGCCGCGCTAGAAGCGGGCAGCTGACCGCTGGCCACTTGCGCAGCCAGCGCGGGCAGTAAGCTGGCAACTGTAGGGTCTTGCCGGAAGGCAGTTTTGAGACCGGCTTCGATGCGCTCCCACATCCAAGCCAGCGATTGCTGTTGACGCCGCTGCGCCAGCGGCCCATTGGCCGTTTGCAGCGCACGAAAGCGGCTCACCGCCGTCCAGAAGGCATCAACACCTTGGTTGTGCAGTGCACTGAGCTGAAGCACTTGGGGATGCCAGTGCTGGTCATACACCTCGGCTTGAGCCTTGCCCATGGCGTTATTGACCAGGCCAAAGAGCCGCATGGCTGAGGTAATTTGGGCCTGGGCGCGCATGGCGGCATCGGCGTCGATGTCGGCCTTGTTGATGACCACCAGGTCAGCCAGCTCCATCACGCCTTTTTTTATCGCTTGCAAGTCGTCGCCCGCGTTGGGCAGTTGCATCAGCACAAACATGTCGGTCATATTGGCCACGGCGGTCTCTGACTGGCCCACGCCGACAGTCTCGACAATCACAACGTCATAGCCTGCAGCCTCGCACACCAGCATGGCTTCACGGGTTTTCTCGGCCACGCCGCCCAGCGTGCCACTGGACGGGCTGGGCCGGATGTAAGCGCGCTCATGCACTGACAGCTGCTCCATGCGTGTCTTGTCACCCAAAATGGAACCACCGGAAACGGTGGAGGAAGGGTCAATGGTCAGCACGGCCACCCGGTGGCCCCGGGCAATCAGGTTCAGGCCCAAAACTTCGATAAATGTCGATTTACCCACACCCGGCACGCCGCTGATACCCAGGCGCAAGGCCTGACCGGTGTGCGGCAGCAAGGCGGTGAGCAACTCGTCGGCCTGCGTCCTGTGGTCTTCACGCGTGGACTCCAGCAGCGTGATGGCCTTGGCAATCGCTCGGCGTTGCACCATCGGGCTGACGGGCTCCAGAATGTCAGCGGCAACGACGTCTGAGGAGATAGGGCTCATGAAAATTGCTGGTTAAGCGGCAATTTGAATTCAGCCCAAGGCTTTTTTGATCTGCTCGAGCACATCCTTGGCACTCGCGGGTATCGGCGTGCCCGGGCCGTAGATGCCTTTGACGCCGGCTTCGTACAGCATCTCGTAGTCTTGCTTTGGAATCACGCCACCGACAAAAACAATGATGTCGTCAGCGCCCTGTTTTTTAAGTTCCTCAATGATGGCCGGCACCAGCGTCTTATGGCCTGCCGCCAGCGTGCTCACACCGACGGCGTGCACATCGTTCTCGATCGCCTGGCGCGCGCATTCTTCGGGCGTCTGAAATAGCGGGCCCATGTCCACGTCAAAACCCAGGTCGGCAAACGCTGTGGCCACCACTTTGGCGCCGCGGTCGTGGCCGTCCTGACCGAGCTTGGAGATCATCACCCGGGGACGCCGGCCCTGAGCTTGCGCGAAGGCGTTGATTTCGGTCTTGAGGTTTTCCCAGCCTTCGGCCGAGTCATAAGCAGCAGCGTACACACCGGTCACCTTTTGCGTGTCGGCGCGGTGGCGCCCGTAAACAGTTTCGAGCGCGTCACTGACCTCGCCCACGGTGGCGCGCAGGCGCATGGCCTGTATGCACAAGTCCAGCAGGTTGCCGGTGTTGTTTTCAGCCGCGGCCGTCAGCGCAGCCAGCGCAGCTTGCACGCCGGCGCTGTCGCGTCCGGCCTTGATGGTTTTCAGGCGGGCGATTTGCCCGTCACGCACCGCCACGTTGTCAATGTCGCGCGCCTCAATCGCGTCTTCGGTTTGGAGCTTGTACTTGTTGACGCCGACGATGACGTCGCGACCGCTGTCGATGCGGGCCTGCTTTTCTGCGGCGGCCGCTTCAATTTTGAGCTTGGCCCAGCCGCTGTCCACAGCCTTGACCATGCCGCCCATGGCCTCAACTTCTTCAATGATTTTCCATGCGGCGTCGGCCATGTCCTGGGTCAGCTTTTCCATCATGTAGCTGCCGGCCCAGGGGTCGATCACATTCGGAATGTGGGTTTCTTCCTGAATGATGAGCTGCGTGTTGCGGGCGATGCGCGAACTGAACTCGGTAGGCAGCGCAATCGCTTCGTCAAAGCTGTTGGTGTGCAGGCTTTGCGTGCCGCCAAACACGGCAGCCATGGCCTCGATGGTGGTGCGCACCACATTGTTGTAGGGGTCTTGCTCGGTCAGGCTCCAGCCGCTGGTCTGGCAATGGGTGCGCAGCATGAGCGACTTGGGCGACTTGGCGTCAAAGCCTTTCATGATGCGGCACCACAAGAGGCGCGCCGCACGCAGCTTGGCGACTTCCAGGTAAAAGTTCATGCCGATCGCCCAGAAGAAGGACAGGCGGCCGGCAAAGCCGTCCACGTCCAGGCCCTTGGCGATAGCGGTCTTGACGTACTCCTTGCCGTCGGCCAGCGTGAAGGCGAGTTCTAGCGCCTGGTTAGCGCCGGCTTCCTGCATGTGGTAGCCCGAGATGGAGATCGAGTTGAACTTGGGCATCTTCTGCGCGGTGTATTCGATGATGTCGCCAATGATGCGCATCGAGGGTGCCGGCGGGTAGATGTAGGTGTTGCGCACCATGAACTCTTTGAGAATGTCGTTCTGGATGGTGCCACTCAGCTGATCTTGAGCAACGCCCTGCTCTTCAGCTGCCACCACGTAACCGGCCAGCACCGGCAAGACCGCGCCGTTCATGGTCATGGAGACTGAGACTTTGTCCAGCGGAATCTGGTTGAAGAGGATCTTCAAGTCCTCCACGCTGTCGATCGCCACGCCGGCTTTGCCGACGTCGCCGGTCACGCGCGGGTGGTCTGAGTCATAGCCGCGGTGCGTGGCCAGGTCAAATGCGACCGACACACCCTGCCCGCCGGCGGCCAGCGCCTTGCGGTAAAAAGCGTTGGACTCTTCAGCGGTCGAAAAACCTGCGTACTGACGAATCGTCCACGGACGCACCGCGTACATGGTCGCCTGCGGGCCGCGGATGAAAGGCTCAAAGCCCGGCATGGTGTTGGCAAAAGGCAGGTCTTTGACGTCTTCGGCCGTGTACAAGGGCTTGACGCTGATGCCGTCCGGGGTTTGCCAATGGAGCGCTTCTACATCGCCCCCGGGGGCCGACTTGGCCGCCGCCTGAGCCCATTGCGCGATGCTGGCGGGTTTGAATTCCGGGTCTGAAGCTGGTTTTTGACTCATGGCGCACCGATGTTGTCCGGGGGTGAACAGGCTCTCAACAGGGAGGGTGTCTGCTGAAATGTTTTCAAGCAAGCAGTTTACATCATTTATAATTATTTATGCAGAATTAAGATTGCGACTTTTGAAGCGAAGTCGGCAAGCTTGGTTTGACCTTCCCTGCCCTGCTCAACTGGAGCTGCCCCATGGCCGCTGTATCACTGACACCCCGCGCGCTTTACCAAGAAGTTGCAGAACTGCTGCGCCAACGTATATTCAACCGTGAACTTGCGCCCGGCAGCTGGATTGACGAGCTCAAACTGGCCGAGGAATACGGCATCAGCCGCACGCCCCTGCGTGAAGCCCTGAAGGTGCTGGCGACCGAAGGTCTGGTCACCATGAAAGTGCGACGCGGCGCTTACGTGACTGAAGTGTCTGAACGCGACCTGGCGGACGTCTACCACCTGCTGGCTTTGCTGGAGAGTGATGCCGCCGGCGTGGTGGCCATCGAAGCCACTGCAGCGCAACTCAAAGAGCTTACGGCGCTGCACAAGGAACTTGAAAAATCGGTGAGCCAACGCGAACGTTTTTTTGAGATCAACGAAGCCTTTCACATGCGCCTGCTGGAAATCGCCAACAACCGCTGGCGCGACCAGATGGTGGCCGACCTGCGCAAAGTGATGAAGCTCAACCGCCATAACTCGCTGCTCAAGAGCGGTCGTATTCAAGAGTCACTGGCCGAGCACCAGGTCATCATGGCAGCGCTGCTGGCGCGCAATGCTGCGGCCACTGTGCATGCCATGCAGGCACATTTCAAAAACGGTTTGGAAGCAGCCGCCTGAGTTGCTGCTCTGCGCGCCAGGACTGAATCAGTCCAGCATTTTTTGCATGAACCCTGCATGACCCATGGCCGGGTCCAACTGGTAGGGGGCAAAGCCGCAGCGCTGATAGAGCGCCAGCGCGCTGCGGTTGCCATCCAGAACTTCCAGTGTCAGCTTGCAGGCGCCTCGCCCCTGCGCCAGCTCTTCGACCAAGGCCAGCATCAACTCACCGATTCGGCGGCCCCGGTGACTGGCCAGCACCACCACATCGTGCACATTGACGAGTGGGCGGCAGGCAAAGGTCGAAAAGCCCTCTATGCAATTGATCAGACCGACAGCTTGAGTGCCGTCAAATGCCAGTACGCTGAAAGCTTGGGGGCGTGCAGCCAACGCTGGCGCCAGATGGCTTTTGGCAAAGTCGCTCAAGGGCTCGCCACCACCGGCAGGGTCGCTGGCGTAAGCGTCAAGCAGGCTCACCAGGGCGCGGGCATCATCGCTATTTCGGTAATCGGCCAGACGGGCCGTGATGGGCTGCAAAGGCATGGCAACAGCTTGTTGGGTGGACTTCAGGGCAGCTGTGCGGCAGCCACCAGTCGCTCGGCGCAAGTCTTGGCTTGTAGCGCATCTTGCGCCTCGACCATGACACGCAGCAGTGGTTCGGTACCGCTGGCACGAATCAAAATCCGGCCGGTGTTCCCCAACTCAGCTTCTACGCTGCGGGTCATCGCTTTGAGCGCTGCACTGGATTGCCAGTCGTGCCCCGGCTGCAAGCGCAGATTGATCAGCGTTTGGGGGAACAAGCTCATGCCTTCGAGTAACTTGGATAGTTTTTTGCCGCTGCGCACGCAGGCCTGCAAGACCTGCAAAGCGCTGATCAGTCCATCACCGGTGGAATGCTTGTCCAGCGCCAGCAAATGGCCTGAACCCTCGCCGCCCAGCAGCCAATTGTGTTTTTCAAGCGCTTCCAGCACATAGCGGTCACCGACCTTGGCCCGCACAAACTGCACGCCGCGCTCCTTGAGCGCCAGCTCCACCGCCAGATTGGTCATCAAGGTGCCGACAGCGCCGGGTACCGCTTCACCCCGGGCCAGACGCTCGCTCACCATCAAGAACAAAACTTCATCGCCATTGAACAAGCGGCCCTGCGCGTCGACCAGCTGCAGCCGGTCGGCATCGCCATCCAGCGCCACACCATAGTCAGCACCGTTCGCTTTCACCGCCTCAATCAGGGCCTCCGGATGGGTGGCGCCCACGCCGTCATTGATGTTCAGGCCGTTGGGGGTACAGCCGATGCAGATGACATCAGCGCCCAGCTCATGAAAGAGCTTGGGTGCAATGTGGTACGCCGCGCCATGCGCAGCATCGACCACGATCTTTAAGCCCTTGAGCGTGAGGTCACTGGCGAAGCTGCTTTTGCAAAACTCGATATAGCGCCCTGCCGCGTCATCCAGGCGGCGCGACTTGCCCAGCTTGGCAGACTCGGCCCAGACCGGCGGCTCTTGCAAAGCTTCTTCGACAGAAATCTCCCACGCGTCAGGCAGCTTGCTGCCTTGTGCGCTGAAAAACTTGATGCCGTTGTCGGCAAAAGCGTTGTGGCTGGCGCTGATGACCACGCCCAAACTGGCACGCACAGCCCTCGTCAGGTAGGCCACACCCGGTGTGGGCAAGGGCCCCAGCAGCACCACGTCGACACCGGCGGAGTTAAAGCCGGACTCGAGGGCGCTCTCTAACATGTAACCCGAGATACGGGTGTCTTTGCCTATCAGCACCGTCGGGCGCTCTTCGCTGCGTTTTAAAACACGGCCCACTGCATGGGCCAGGCGCAGCACAAAGTCAGGCGTGATGGGCGGCTGGCCCACCGTGCCGCGAATACCGTCTGTGCCGAAATACTGTCTGCTCATGTCTAAATCTTTCTATGGGCAGGTGCCCTTTTTTAATGATTGTCTACGCAGTCTCAATCAGGGCCGGGCGGGTGGCGGCCGTCCAAACCTTGAGGGCCTGCACTGTAGGCCCGACATCATGCACCCGCAACACGCGTGCACCGCGCTCTGCGGCCAGCAGAGCGGCCAGCACGCTGGGCAACAGGCGTTCGCTCATGGGTAGTGGCTCGCCAGAGCCGGTGGGCGCGCAGACGGCGCCCAGTGCAGACTTGCGCGACCAGCCCACCATCAAGGGGTAGCCCAGGCTCAAAAGCTCCGCCTGCCGCTGCAAAAGCTCAAAATTTTGCGCAACCGTTTTGCCAAAGCCAATGCCCGGGTCCAGCACCACACGCGCACGGTCCACACCCGCGTCCAGCAGGCTCTGGGCTGCAGATTGCAAAAAAGTGCGCACAGCCGGCAAAACGCGGCCTTCCATGGGCGCGACCTGCATGCTCAGCGGATCCCTGTGCATGTGCATCAGGCACACACCGCACAGCGGATGCGCCGCCACCACTTGCTGCGCACCGGGGCGGCGCAGAGCCCAGACGTCATTGATGATGTCAACCCCCAGGTCCAGCGCGGCTTGCATGACTTCTGGCTTGTAGGTGTCCACCGAAACCGGCACACCCAAAGTGACTGCGTGGCGCAGTACCGGCATCACACGCGCCAGCTCTTGCGCCAGCGGCAAAGGCGGAGACCCCGGGCGCGTGGACTCGCCGCCAATGTCCAGCATGTCTGCGCCCTCTTGGAGCAACAGGTCGCAATGGGCCAGCACCCTGGACGGGTCACCTTCAGCAAAGTAATGGCCACCGTCCGAAAACGAGTCGGGCGTGGCATTGACGATGCCCATCACCACCGGGCGACTCAGGTCAATCAAAAAACGGCTGGTTTGCCAGAAGGTTTTCATCTGCACAGAGGGCTGCAAGAACGTCGATTTTTGAAGCACAAGCTTGGCATGTTGCACCAAGAAAAACCGGGGCCTAGCCCCGGTTGTTACTCATTTGCCGCTCGACTCAGGCAACCGTAGGCGCCGGATCAGGCGTCACCGCCGGTGTGCCGCCATCCGGCGGGTTACCACCCACTGGAGGTGTGCGCGGCACCCAGTCTTTGGGCGCACGCGGCGCACGGCCGGCCATGATGTCATCAAGCTGCTCGACGTCAATGGTTTCCCATTCAATCAAAGCTTTGGCCATCACGTGCATCTTGTCCTGGTTTTCTTCAATGAGCTTGCGGGCCAGACCGTATTGCATGTCAATGATGCGGCGCACTTCGGAGTCGACCTTTTGCATGGTCTGCTCGCTCATGTTGGTGGTCTTAGTGACTGAGCGGCCCAGGAACACTTCGCCTTCGTTCTCGGCGTAGACCATGGGGCCCAGGGCCTCGGTCATGCCGTAGCGGGTCACCATGTCGCGGGCGATCGAGGTGGCGCGCTCAAAATCGTTGCTGGCGCCCGTGGTCATCTGGTTCATGAACACTTCTTCAGCGATACGGCCGCCAAACAGCATGGCGATCTGGCTGAGCATGTATTCGCGGTCATAGCTGTAGCGGTCTTGGGCCGGCAGGCTCATGGTCACACCCAGGGCACGCCCGCGCGGAATGATGGTGACCTTGTGAACCGGGTCGCATTTGGGCAACAGCTTGCCCAGCAGCGCATGACCCGACTCGTGGTACGCCGTGTTGCGGCGCTCTTCTTCGGGCATGACCATGCTTTTACGCTCGGGGCCCATCAGGATCTTGTCTTTGGCTTTCTCAAAATCCTGCATCTCGACCACGCGGGCACTGCGGCGCGCGGCCATCAATGCGGCTTCATTGCACAAATTGGCGAGGTCAGCACCCGACATGCCGGGCGTGCCGCGTGCAATGATGTTGGCGCTGACGTCCTGGCCCAAAGGCACTTTGCGCATGTGAACAGTCAAAATCTGTTCGCGGCCGCGGATGTCCGGCAGCGTCACATAGACCTGGCGGTCAAAACGGCCGGGGCGCAGCAGAGCAGCGTCCAGAATATCGGGGCGGTTGGTGGCAGCCACCACGATCACGCCGACGTTGGTTTCAAAGCCATCCATCTCGACCAGCATCTGGTTGAGGGTCTGCTCGCGCTCGTCGTTGCCGCCACCCAGGCCGGCGCCGCGCTGGCGGCCGACTGCGTCGATCTCATCAATGAAGATGATGCAAGGGGCGTTTTTCTTGGCGTTCTCAAACATGTCTCGCACACGGGCCGCGCCGACACCGACGAACATTTCAACGAAGTCTGAGCCGGAGATCGAAAAGAATGGAACCTTCGCCTCGCCGGCAATGCCTTTGGCCAGCAGGGTCTTGCCGGTGCCCGGAGGGCCGACCAGGAGCAAACCGCGAGGAATGCGGCCGCCGAGTTTCTGAAACTTGGCAGGGTCTTTAAGGAAGTCAACCACTTCCTTGACTTCTTCCTTGGCCTCGTCGCAACCGGCGACGTCTGCAAAAGTCACGGTGTTGGTGGATTCATCGAGCATGCGGGCTTTGCTTTTGCCGAAGCTGAAAGCACCGCCCTTGCCGCCGCCTTGCATCTGGCGCATGAAGTACACCCACACGCCGATCAACAGCAGCATCGGGCCCCAGCTGACCAGCAAGGTCATGAGGAAAGAGCTTTCTTCGCGTGGCTTGACGTCGAACTTGACGTCATTGGCAATCAGGTCGCCGACCAGACCACGGTCCAGGTAGGTGGCGGTGGTACGGATGCGGCGGTCATCGGTGGTGACAGCAACGATTTCAGTGCCGCCCTGACCTTCCGCGATGGTGGCTGACTTGATACGCTTGCCACGCACTTCCTCCAGGAAATCGGAATAGCCCAGGTAGTTGGCGCTGGCGCCAGAGCGAGTATCAAACTGCTTGAACACGGTGAACAAGACCATGCCAATCATCAACCAGACCGCAATTTTTGAAAACCACTGATTATTCAAGGAAGACTCCGTTGTAGGTACAAAAGTGCAGATGCGTCTGATTTTAGAGCTTTCAAGAGCAACAGCCCGAGCATACCAAGGCATCAGCCACGCCGCAGAAGCGGTTTTTAGGCCAATTTAAGGGTTAACACTGTCGCAAAAAGGCCTTTCAGGCTGGGTTTTTCAGGCCCATACCGACCAGAAATGTCTCTGAAGAACCGGGCCTGGAGGCCTTTGGTTTGATGGGCTTGACCACCTTGAAGACCGTCTTAAAGAGCTTGACCAGGTCACTGTACCCGCTGCCATGAAACAGCTTGACCACCAACGCGCCATCGCTTTTGATGTGTTTTTGCGCAAATTCAAGAGCCAACTCCACCAAGTGCGTGATGCGGGCCGCATCTGCGGTTTCGATACCCGACAGGTTAGGCGCCATGTCCGAGACCACCACATCGACCTTGCGGCCCGCTTCCAGCGCGGCCTCGAGTTGCGCCAGCACCTCGGCTTCGCGAAAGTCGCCCTGAATAAACACCACGCCCTCGACGGGGTCCATGGGCAGCACATCCAGCGCAATGATGCGGCCGTTGAGCTCGCCCACGGCAGCGCCCACCGGCGACAAGCGCCGCCGCACGTACTGGCTCCAGGCGCCCGGCGTGCTACCCAGGTCCACCACGGTGTAGCCTGGTTTGATAAGGCCCAGGCTCTCGTCAATTTCCTTGAGTTTGTAGGCGGCCCGGGCGCGGTAACCCTCGGACTTGGCCAGTTTCACATAGGTGTCGTTGACATGGTCGTTCAACCAGGCCTTGTTCACCTTTTTGCTTTGCGTCTTGACTTTCATAAGCCCCATTGTCCCCCGCCGGGGCCTGGCAGGCGTATGCGTCGATAATTCACACATGGCCCAAATAATCCTCACCCCTGCCCAGCGCAAAGATCACCGCGCCGAAGCGCATCACCTGAACCCCGTGGTCATGATTGGCTCCGATGGTCTGACCGACGCCGTCAAGAAAGAAACCGACGCGGCACTCAAAGCCCACGGCCTGATCAAAATCCGAGTACTGTCCGACGACCGCACCGGGCGCGACAGCATTTTTCACACCTTGGCCGACGAGCTGAACGCCGCCCCCATACAACACATCGGCAAGCTGCTGGTGCTCTGGCGTCCCGCCGTGCCCAAAGAAAAGAAGGTCAGCGAAGACCGAATGGCCGGCCCGCGTGATGTCAAAGTACTCAAGAACAGCAGCCGCTACGGCCAGCGCCCCGAGGTTAAAACCCTGCGGGTGCTGGGCAACCAGCGCCTGACCCCGGGCGGCAGCGTCAAGCGCGCCAAAAAACCCAAACAGCGCAGCCTCAAAAAATCAGCCCAGGACTGAACCTGCACACCTTTTTTAGCGAACCACCCCAGCTCAGACGCCATGACCAACCCCTTGCTTGCCACCGCCCCGCTCCCTCTGTTTGACCAAATCAAGCCCGAGCATGTCAGCGCCGCCATGGATGAACTGCTGGCCCGTGCCGAAGCGGCTTTGAGCCAAGTCACCCAAGCCGATTTTCCGGCGAGCTGGACTGGCATCTCTCGGGTGTTGGACGTCGTCACCGAAAACCTCAGCCGCGCCTGGGGCGCCGTCAGCCACCTCAACAGCGTGGCCGACACGGCCGAGCTGCGTGCCGCCTACAACGCCGCCCTGCCGCGCGTCACCGAGTTCTGGACCCGGCTGGGCGCTGACGAGCGCCTGTACGCCAAGTACAAAGCCATTGACGTCAAGAGCCTCAATGCCGAGCAGCGCCAGGCTCATAAAAACGCCGTGCGTAACTTTGTTCTGTCGGGCGCCGAGTTGCAGGGCCAAGACCGCGTGCGCTTTGCTGAAATTCAAGAACGCCAGGCTGAGCTGAGCCAAAAATTCAGCGAAAACGCGCTTGACGCTACGGAAGCCTTTGCGCATTACGCGCAACTTGCCGACCTGGACGGCGTGCCGCAAGACGTCATCGATGCCGCCCTGAGCCAAGCCCTGGCCGAAAGTCAAATCGGCTACAAGCTCACGCTCAAAATGCCCAGCTACCTGCCCGTGATGCAATTCGCCCGCAGCAGCGCCTTGCGTGAAACGCTTTACCGCGCTTACAACACCCGCGCCAGCGACCAGTCAAATCATGAGCACAGCCAGTTTGACAACAGCGCGATCATGGCTGAGATCCTGGCCTTGCGGCTCGAAGAGTCGCGCCTGCTGGGCTACCAGAACTTCGGCGAAGTCTCGGTGGTGGCCAAGATGGCCGACTCACCTGAACAGGTGATCAGCTTTTTGCGCGACCTGGCCCGCCGCGCCCGTCCGTATGCCGAAAAAGACGTGGCCGACCTGCGCGCCTTTGCCGCCGAGCATCTGGGCCTGAGCAACCCGCAACCCTGGGACTATGCCTACATCGGCGAAAAACTCAAAGAAGCGCGTTACGCCTTCAGCGAGCAGGAAGTCAAACAGTACTTCACCGCCCCCAAAGTGCTGGAGGGGCTTTTCAAAATTGTTGAAACCCTGTTTGACGTGCACCTGGCCAAAGACTCGGCGCCGGTCTGGAAGCCCGAGGTGCTTTTCTACCGCATCGAGCGCGCCGGCCAGCTGATCGGCCAGTTCTACCTGGACCAGCCGGCCCGCACCGGCAAACGCGGCGGCGCCTGGATGGACGATGTGCGCGCCCGCTGGCTGCGCCCCGACACCGGCCAGTTGCAAACCCCGGTGGCACATTTGGTCTGCAACTTCGCCGAAGGCGTGGCCGGCAAGCCCGCCCTGCTCACGCACGACGACGTGACCACGCTGTTCCATGAGTTCGGCCACGGCCTGCACCACATGCTCACGCAGGTCAACGAGCGCGATGTCTCGGGCATCAGCGGTGTGGAATGGGACGCTGTCGAGTTGCCCAGCCAGTTCATGGAAAACTTCTGCTGGGAGTGGGACGTGCTCAAGCACATGACCGCCCACGTAGACACCGGCGAGCCATTGCCGCGCGCACTGTTTGACAAAATGACGGCCGCCAAAAACTTCCAAAGCGGCATGCAGACCCTGCGCCAGGTTGAGTTCTCACTGTTTGACATGCTCTTACATACGCAGGGCGAAGGCAGCAAAGACGTCATGGCCCTGCTGGCCGAAGTCCGCGCTGAAGTGGCCGTCATCCAGGCCCCGTCCTACAGCCGCCCGGCGCACACCTTCAGCCATATTTTTTCAGGTGGTTACGCCGCCGGTTACTACAGCTACAAATGGGCAGAGGTGCTGTCTGCCGATGCTTACGCTGCGTTTGAAGAATCTGCCAGCGGCGCTGCGGCCAATGTCGAAACCGGCCGCAAATACCGCGAAGCCATACTGGAAGCCGGCGGCAGCCGCCCCGCCATGGAGTCGTTCAAGGCCTTCCGCGGCCGCGAGCCGAGCATCGATGCCTTGATGCGGCATCAGGGCATGGCTTGAAGCCAGGGAATGGATTCCCGCCTCACCCGTCATTCCTGCGTAGGCAGGAATCCATCCCCTCACCACTCCGTCCCCTTTCAGCGCATCCAACCCAGCCCGGCGCTGGTGCCGCCCGGCTGACAGCCTTTGAGCGGCCGGTATTCGCAGCCCACCCAGCCTTGCCAGCCGCATTCAGCTGAGACTTCGTCGATCACCTTGAACAGGTAGTCGTAGTTCAGCTCGCCGATGTCGGGTTCGTGGCGCTCGGGCACGCCGGCGATCTGGAAGTGACCGACCCGGCCGGTGGGCAGGTACTGGCGGATTTTCATGGCTACATCGCCTTCGACGATCTGGCAGTGGTACAGGTCCATCTGCACCTTTAAATTGGGTGCGCCCACCGCCGCCACGATTTCATGGGCGTGGTCTTGCCGGTTGAGAAAAAAGCGGGGCACGTCGCGCGTGTTGATCGGCTCGATCAGCACGTCGCGCCCACGGCTGGCGGCCAGCTCGGCAGCCCAGCGCAAATTCGCCACATAAAGCGGTTGCAACTCTTCACGCGGCTGACCATCGGGCACCAGGCCGGCCATGAGGTGAATGCGCGGGCAGTCGAGTGCGTCGGCATAGTCCAGCGCCATCTGTACACCGGTGCGGAACTCGGCCTCACGCCCGGCCACCGCCGCCGTGCCGCGCACACCGGCCTTGTCCCAGGCGTGCGCAATGCTGTCCGCATCGGTACCGCCAGCCGGCGCATTGAACAGCACCTGCTTGAGGCCATTGCCTTTGAGGCGGGCCGCCAACTCTTGCGGGCGCCATGCGTAGGGAAACAAATACTCGACGGCCTTGAAACCATCTTTGGCCGCCGCCTCAAAGCGCTCCAGAAATGGGAGCTCGGGGTACATCATGGTGAGATTGGCGGCAAATTGGGGCATGGCGTGAGCTGATTTAAATAATTGAAAGGTGGCTAAGTAGCGCTTAAAGGTCTTACCAGCGAGCACCAAAGGTCTGGCGTAACTCTTCAATTTGCGCTTCGCTCAAAGTCTCAGGCGCGGCCGGTATGGCCAGCATGAGCTTGGCGGTTTCTTCCAGCTCTTCGAGCGTGGCCATGGCCGCCGACGGGCTGTCGTGCCAGACATTGGGGCCCAGGCGGTCCAGCATCACGGCGCGTATCGGTGTGCCCTGCCGGCCGTAACGCGCAATGGTCTGGCTGACCAGCTCTGCAGCTGCCGGGTCGCCGGGGCGGTGGTAGGCGATGCGAGGCACGTGGCCGACCTTCATAACGAAATAGGGCGTGAGCGCGGGCAGTAACTCAAGGCTGGCCCGGTACGAATGCTGCAAGCTCAGCGCCACGCAATGCGTGCTGTGGGTGTGAATGACGCAGGCCGTGGCCGCATCAAAAGGCAGCGCGGCCGCGTAAATACTGCGATGCAAAGCGATGGTCTTGCTGGCCTTGTCGCCGCTGATTTGCTGGCCGCTGGCATCCAGCCGGGCCAGGCGTGCCGGGTCCAGAAAGCCCAGGCAGGCATCGGTTGGCGTGATCAAAAAACCATCGTCCAGCCGCACGCTGATGTTGCCCGCCGTGGCATGCACATAGCCACGCGCAAACAAGCTTTGGCCGACGCGGCAGATGTCTTCACGCGCCTGCGCTTCGGCTTGGCTCATGTGGATGCTCCTGGTGACAAGGCGGTGAAGGCCTTGCTGAAAAAATCTTCGGTGCCGAAGTTGCCGGATTTGAGCGTCAGGTGCAACCCGGCGGGCGCGACATCGCTCAACGCGTGGCACCAGGGCACGCCCGGGTCAATTTGTGGGCCGATCTGCATTTGCGTCACGCCCAGCGCCTGAACGCAAGCGCCCGAGGTCTCACCACCAGCCACCACCAGCTGACGCACACCCAGCTGCACCAGGCCACGCGCAATGGCGGCCAGCGCATGCTCAACCATTGCGCCGGCTTCGGTCACACCCAGCTGCCCTTGCACGGCCTTGATGGCCTGCGCCTCGGCACTCGAGTACACCAGCACCGGGCCGGCAGGCAGCAGCGGCGCGGCCCAGGCCAGCGCCTGGGCGACGACATCTTCACCGGCAGCCAAGCGCAGCGGATTCACACCAAACGCCGGGCCGCCGGTACTGCGAAAGTGCGCGACCTGCGCCAACGTGGCCAGCGAGCAACTGCCCGACACCACCGCCTGCAGGCCGCCGGCAGGCGGCAACTGCCCGGCCTGGCTGGATGGCGCCAGACCAAAGTTAGCCGGCAAGCCAATCGCCACGCCAGAGCCGGCCGTGACCAGCGACATGTCCTTGAGCGCGGGCCCCATGCGCAGCAGATCGTCGTTAGAAACAGCGTCAACGATGGCCACGCCCACGCCCTGCGCCCGCAGCTCGTCCATGCGCTCGCGAATAGCGGCCTCGCCACGCGCCACCACAGTGTGGTCAATCAGCCCGACGGTGCGCCGTGTCTGCGCCTGCATCACGCGCACCAAATTAGCGTCCGTCATGGGCGTGAGCGGATGGTTTTGCATGCCGCTTTCGCTCAGCAAGACATCACCGGCAAACAGGTAGCCTTTGAAGACTGTGCGCTTGTTGTCCGGAAAGGCCGGTGTGGCGATGGTGAAGTTAGTGCCCAGCGCATCCATCAGCGCCTCTGTCACCGGGCCGATGTTGCCTTGCGGCGTGCTGTCAAAGGTGGAGCAGTACTTGAAGTAAATCTGCATAGCGCCCTGCGCTTGCAACCATTGGAGCGCCGCCAGCGACTGGCTCACCGCCTCGGCCGGCGCCACGGTGCGCGATTTGAGGGCCACCACCACCGCGTCCACATCAGCGCCCAAGGGGCAGGTCGGCACGCCTATGGTTTGCACCACGCGCATGCCGGCTCGCACCAGGTTGTTGGCCAGGTCACTGGCACCGGTGAAGTCGTCGGCAATACAACCTAGCTGGATAGCCCCCACGCTCCCCACTTCGTGTGGTTCGCTGCCCCCCGAGGGGGCGCTGTTTTCCTTGGGGCGGCCCGGCGGAAAACTATTTGCCCCCACGCCCTGCGCTGCGGCGGTCATTGCTTGGCTTTCGGCAGTTCAATACCCGGGAAAATTTTAATGACGGCGCTGTCGTCTTCTTTGGCAAAGCCGGCCGTTGAGGCTTGCATGAACATCTGGTGCGCCGTGGCTGACAGCGGCAGCGGAAACTTGCTGCTGCGCGCCATGTCCAGCACGATGCCCAGATCCTTCACAAAAATATCCACCGCTGACAGCGGCGTGTAGTCGGCCGCCAGCACGTGGGCCATTCGGTTTTCAAACATCCAGCTGTTGCCGGCGCTGTGGGTGATGACCTCGTACAAGGCGGCGGCGTCCACGCCCTCGCGCAGTCCCAGCGCCATGGCTTCGGCGGCCGCCGCAATGTGCACACCAGCGAGCAACTGGTTGATGATCTTGACCTTGCTGCCGGCACCCGCTTTGTCGCCGAGCTTGTAAACCTTGGCGGCCATGGCGTTAAGCAGGGGCTCGGCCACGGCATAGGCGGCAGGGGCGCCGGCCGACATCATGGTCATCTGGCCGCTGGCGGCCTTGGCTGCACCGCCGGATATCGGCGCGTCAATGTAAAGCAAGCCCATGTCGTTCAGGCGCTTTTCCATCGCCATCGACCAGTTGGGCTCGACGGTTGAGCACATCACAAACACGCTGCCCGGCTTCATGGCTGCGGCGCAGCCCTCAGTGCCAAACAACACGCTCTCGGTTTGCGCGGCATTGACGACCACTGACACCAGCACGTCGCAGGCGGCCCCCAATGCAGCGGGTGAAGCAGCAACCACGCCGCCATCTTTGGTAAAGGCCTGCGCGGCTTCAGCCCGCACGTCATACACATGCACCGTGTGGCCGGCGCGGCGCAAAGACTGCGCCATGCCCAGACCCATGGCCCCCAGGCCGATGAGGCCGACTTGAACTGTCATTGACATACTTTCATTGCTTTACAAAATAAAGGCAGATGGATCCCCGCTTTCGCGAGGATGACGAGACAAAAGCGTCATTACTTAGCCCTTCCGTCATTCCTGCGAAGGCAGGAATCCATCCCCTCTTCTGCAGGACAAAGGATCGCACAGGGCTGCTTTCAACCCAGCGTGATCTTGGCGAATTCGGCCACGCGCTTCCACTTGGCGGCGTCCGCCGCCATGAAGCTGCCCATGGCCGCAGCACCCAAAAAGCCCAGATCGGCGCCGCGCGATTCCATGGATTTGATGATTTCAGGGTCACGCATGAGTTTTTGCAAGGCCTGCTCTACCGAGGCGACCAACGCAGCCGGTGTGCCGGCCGGTGCGGCCAGGCCGTACCAGGCGCTCACATCAAAGTCCGGCAAGCCCAGCTCGGCCAGCGTGGCCACCGCAGGCAGCGCCTTGCTGCGCTGCTTGGTGGTCACGGCCAGGGCCTTGACCGCGCCGCCCTGAATCTGGCCCAGCACCGAAGGCAGGTTTTCGAACATCATGTCAATTTCACCGGCTATCAAGGCCGTGACAGCAGCAGCCGCTCCGCGGTAAGGAATGTGCGTGATGAAGGTGCCGGTGCTGCTTTTGAGCAGCTCCGCGCTCAGGTGCAAAGAAGTGCCGTTGCCGTTGGACGCATAGTTCATGCGGCCCGGCTCGCGTTTGGCCCGGGCAATGAGATCCGCTACCGAATTGATACCGCTTTTGGGATTGACCAACAGCACGTTGGGCACCCGGCCAACCAGGCCGACGGGCGCGATTTGCTCGGGCTTGTAGGGCATGCTGGCATACAGGGCCGGGCTGATGGTCAAGGGCGGTGAAGCCATGAGCAAGGTGTAGCCGTCGGCAGGCGCACGCGCCACTTCAGCCGCACCCAGGTTGCCACCGGCACCGGGTTTGTTGTCAATCACCACCGGCTGGCCCAGCTCCTGCGCCAGTCTGGGCGCCACCAGACGGGCCATGATGTCGATCAGACCGCCGGGTGGAAACGGCACCACCAGACGGATCGGCTTGGCCGGCCAGGCCTGCGCCAGGGCCAGGCCTGGTGCAGCCAGGGTCAGGCCGGCCACTAACAGCGTTTGACGCCTTGTCAGGTCGGGGGTCTTTGTGCCTGCATGTGCATCGGATTGCATCTGGCAATCAGGGTTGAATAAGCGCATTGAAGTCTCCTGTTAGTTTGATCTTGAATTAAAACACCAGCGTCTTGACGCCAGCGCCTGTGCCCAGCAGACACACATCAGCTTTTTGCAAGGCGAATACACCCACTGTCACCACGCCCGGCCACTGACTGACCTGCAACTCAAAAGCGTGGGGATCTTCAATCTGTAATCCGGTGACGTCCAAAATATGTTGGCCGTTGTCGGTGACCAGCGGCGCGCCGTCTTTCATGCGCACTTGGCCATGGCCGCCCATGGCCGCGAACTGGCGGGTGATGCGCCGCACCGCCATCGGGATCACTTCGACCGGCAGCGGGAACTTGCCCAGCCGGGTCACCAGCTTGCTTTCGTCGGCGATGCAAATGAACTGACGCGACTGCGCGGCTACAATTTTTTCGCGCGTCAGGGCTGCACCGCCACCCTTGACCATGTTTCCG
This sequence comes from Polaromonas sp., assembly GCA_044357185.1. Classification (GTDB taxonomy): domain Bacteria; phylum Pseudomonadota; class Gammaproteobacteria; order Burkholderiales; family Burkholderiaceae_C; genus Polaromonas. Next base: position 30,256 of record JBIKPY010000005.1, on the reverse strand, counting down.
GCGTGATCAATTTCATCCGCGCCGTCCACATACACCGCCAGCTCCTCGACCTCGGTCGCGTCAAACACCCGGATGCCCAGGGCCTGCAGGCGCTCGGTGGAGGCGACCGAGCTGGAGACTGCGCCGGCGATGCTGCCCTTGACGGCGGCCAGCGCGTCAATGAACTTGTTCACAGTGGAACCGGTGCCCACGCCCACCAACATGCCGGGCTGTATGTATTGCAGGGCGGCCTGGCCAACCAGGGTTTTGAGTTCGTCTTGGGTCATGGTGATGGGTTGGGGAATTCGGTTTTGCGACAATTGCGTTCTAGCCTCAAGACTTGAATTATCCAATGCCCCTGCTCCCCTACGCCCTGGCCCGTCCTTTTTTGTTCAGCTTGGACGCCGAGGCCGCCCACGACCTGACCATGAAGTCGCTGGCGCTGACCCAGCACTCGCCACTCAAAATGGCTTATTGCGCCGGCCGGGTGGAAGACCCGATTGAGTTGGCGGGCTTGAAATTCCCTAACCGGGTCGGCATGGCCGCCGGGCTGGACAAGAACGCGCGCTGCATCGACGGTCTGGCCGCCATGGGCTTTGGCTTTGTTGAAGTCGGCACCGTCACACCCAAACCGCAGGTGGGCAACCCCAAACCACGCATGTTCCGGCTGCCCGAGGCCAACGCGCTGATCAACCGACTGGGTTTTAACAATGAAGGGCTGGACGCTTTTTTGCGCCATGTGCGGGCTTCCACTTTTCGCCAGCAGTCCAATGGCAAGCTGCCTTTGTTGCTGGGACTGAATATCGGCAAAAACGCTGTCACGCCGATTGAAAACGCTGTCGATGACTACCTGGCTTGCCTGGACGGCGTCTACCCGCAGGCTGACTACGTCACAGTCAACATCTCCAGCCCGAACACCAAAAATCTGCGTGCCCTGCAAAGCGACGAGGCGCTGGACGCGCTGCTGGGCGCTATTGCCGAACGTCGCGAGAAGCTCAAGCAAGCGCACGGTAAAACCGTACCTATTTTTGTGAAGATCGCCCCGGACCTGGACGAGGCTCAGATTGAAGTGATCGCCGCCACCTTGAAACGCCACGCCATGGACGGCGTGATTGCCACCAACACCACGCTCAGCCGTGAGGCGGTCAAGGGCATGGCTCATGCAGAAGAAGCCGGCGGTTTGAGCGGCGCACCGGTGCTCGCGGCCAGCAACCGCGTCATCAGCCAGCTGCGCGCCGCTTTAGGCGCAGGCTTTCCGATCATCGGCGTGGGCGGGGTGATGAGTGGCGCAGATGCCGTCTCGAAGATCAAGGCGGGCGCCGATGCCATTCAGATTTACACAGGGCTGATTTACAAAGGCCCGGCGCTGGTCGCAGAAGCCGCCAGCGCCATTCAACAAGCCTGCTGAGCGCCGCCCTGGCCTGAGCTTAATCAGGCACAAACTTCAGCTTGAACTTGGCTTCGTCTTCGGGCAGCTCCAGCGTCACCAACTGGCCCATCTTGTTGTCAGCCAGACGGCAGGCGGCGAACAGGCTGAACTTGCCCTTGAGGTAGTAGCTGTCCATGTCGATCAGCATGTAGGGGTGCGGCACAAAGACTTCATGCTCAAAGATCAGCCGGTGCAGGTTGCGCGGCGACGGGAAAAGCTTGTAGTGCTCTGTGGTGATACTTTGGGCGGTGGCCATGCGGGTCCAGTCAAAAAATCGGGGTGGGCGCCAAGCCCATGCAGGCGCGCTGTAAGCTAGGCTCTATTTTCGCTCAAGCGCACAGCCGCACCCTCCCCATGAATGAACGCCTTGCCACCCCGGACAAAGAAGCCATCGCCCTGCTCGAGCCTTTTGCCGGCCTCGCACTGAACCAGGTGCAACTGGTGGCCACCGCCAGCCACGCCGAGCAGGCCCTGCAAGTGCTGGCCGGGGCCAAGGTGTTGGGCTTTGACACTGAGTCCAAACCTACGTTTGCGCGCAACGAAAGCTCAGACGGCCCGCACATCGTGCAGCTGGCCACGCTGGATCAGGCCTATATTTTTCAGCTCAACGACGCAGGTTGCCGCGCCGCATTGGCGCAGCTGCTGGAGTCGCCCACACTCATTAAAGCCGGCTTCGGGCTGGGCGATGACCGGCGACGCATCATCAGCAAGCTGGGTGTGGATTTGCAGGGCGTGCTGGACCTCAACGCGGTTTTTCATGAACGCGGTTACCGCAAGGACATGGGGGTGCGGGGTGCGGTGGCGCTGATGTTCAACCGGCGCTTTCTCAAATCACGCAAGGCCACCACCTCCAACTGGGCCAATCTGCACCTGACCCCGGCCCAGCTGAGCTACGCGGCCAATGACGCCTATGCGGCGCTGCGGGTGTACCAGGCGCTGGGACTGGACGGCTGAGGGCTCAGGCCGCAGGGGCCAGCAAAGCCGCCACATGGGCGCCCAGCGCCAGCGAGCTGGTCAGGCCCGGCGACTCTATGCCATACAGATTGACCAGGCCGGCCACACCATGATCGGCTGGACCCTGAATCACAAAGTCACCCGCTGCTTCGGCTGGCCCCTGGGTTTTGGGGCGGATGCCGGCGTAACCTGCTGCCAACGCGCCGTCCTGCAAACCGGGCCAGTATTTGCGCACCTCGGCATAAAAAGCATCGCCGCGCGCCGGGTCCACCACCAGGTCTTCGGGGGAGCTCACCCACTCCACATCGGGCCCGAACTTGGCCTGCCCGCCCATGTCCAGCGTGAGATGCACGCCCAGACCGGCGGCCTCGGGCACGGGGTAAATCAGGCGCTGAAAGGGTGAACGGCCGGCCAGCGTGAAGTAATTGCCTTTGGCGTAAAAGCTGGGCGGCACGTGGCTGGCGGGCAAGCCGGCAAAGCGCTGCGCCAGCGCCTGCGCAGACAGCCCGGCCGCGTTCACCACCACGCCGGCGTGCAGCTCGGTACCGTCTTGCGTCTGCAGCGTGATGCCATCGGGGCTGCACCGGGCCGAGGCCAGCGGCGAATTGAGGGCCACCAATCCGCCGGCGTTTTCAAGGTCACCCTGTAAAGCCAGCATGAAGGCATGGCTGTCAACAATGCCGGTGCTGGGGGAATGAAGCGCCGCAACGCATTCAAGTTGCGGCTCCAGCGCCTGAGCTTCTTCACGGCTGAGCAGCAACAGGTCATTCACGCCATTGGCAGCGGCTTTGAGGCGGATGGCCTGCAACTGCGCCACCTGCTCGGGCTGGGTCGCCACAATCAGCTTGCCGCAGCGGCGGTGCGGTATGCCGCGCTCGGCGGCATAGGCGTACATGAGGGCCTTGCCCGCCACACACAGCCTGGCCTTGAGCGAGCCTTGCGGGTAGTAAATGCCGGCGTGAATAACTTCGCTGTTGCGCGAGCTGGTGCCAGTGCCGATCGCATTGGCCGCTTCCAGCACCCAGACCTCACGCCCCTGCAAAGCCAGCGCACGGGCCACGGCCAGGCCCACCACCCCCGCACCAATCACCACGGCATCTACGCGGTCCATGTTCTTACTGCCTTTTGTCAGTTTGTTTCTTGCCGGCCAGACCGGTCTCAGAGCTGACGCGGGTCCGTCGCCAGCAGCAGCTCGACCAGTGAACGCAAGCTGGCTTTGAGCAGCTCATAGCCCTCATTCAGGGCCAGCGAACGCTCGTCCATGTAGAGCTTGCGGTTGATCTCGATCTGCAAGCTGTGCCGGTGCCGGGCCGGGTCGCTGTAGCGGCGCACCAGCTCCACGCCTTTGTAGGGATGGTTCAGCGACACATCGTAGCCACGCCCGCTCAAATGTTCACACACCATTTGCGCCAGCGCCGGGCTGCTGGTGCTGTGGTCGCGGTTGCCCACCACAAAATCAGCATGCGCCAGGCCGGGGAAATCGGTGGCGTGGCTGGCGGCGACAGCCGGCATGGAGTGGCAGTTCAGGTGAATGCTAAAACCATGCGCTGCATGAGCTTGCTCAATGGCTTGCGCAACGGCCGCGTGATAAGGCTGCCAGCAATTGGCAATGCGCGCCTGCACTTCGGCCACAGAGAGCTGGCGCTCGTACAGAGGGACGCCATCATCTGTCATGCGCCAAATGAGGCCCTTGCCCAAACGCACCTTGGCCAGCAATTTCGGATCACTCGCCAGCTGGCCCGGCCAGGGGCCGTCGAGCAAGTTGACATCGAGCTCGGTGAGGTCGCGGTTGGCATCCAGATAGCTTCGCGGAAAGAAAGCCTCGACCCAGGCCGCACCCAGGGCCGGCGCAAAGTCATACAACTTGTCAACATGCGTGTCTTCGGTGCGACGCAAAGCCGGCAAGGGGCAGACATGCCGAAAATCGGCCGGATAGTCGGTGCCGCTGTGGGGTGAATCCAGCACCAGCGGGCTGCTTGCGGGCAAGTAACGTACAAAAGAAGACATGGCCTATTGTGGCCTGCCTGAGCGCTTTGATTCAAGCTCAAGAGCATGCGGCCTAAGGGCTTTCCATGAGGAGCAGGCCCATGACAAACTTCATTTCACAGTGTTTCATTTTTATTTGTGACTGAGCAGAATATGTTCACCCAGCTTGCACTCTTTTTATGGCGAACCAGCCTGGCCGGCTTGGTGCTCTGCACCAGCGCCGCACTGGCCCAAGTCGGCGACAAAGTTCGGCTGCCGGCTTTTGCCATTGACCGCACAGAAATCACCATCGGGCAATTTGATCGCTACGTGCGCGCCACAGGCACCGTGACCCGGGCCGAAAAAGAAGGTGGCGGTTTCGAATTCGGTGCCGGTTGGGAACGTCGTCCCGGCTGGTCCTGGCGCGCACCCGATGGACAGCCCGCCAGCGCGGATATGCCTGCGGTGCACCTGGACTTTGCCGAAGCCCAGGCCTATTGCCGCTGGGCCGGCGGGCGCCTGCCGACAGGCGCCGAATGGCAAAGCGCCGGCTTCACCGAATTACGCGACACACCCGAAAAACCCTGGGTGAAAGGCAAAACATACCCCTGGACCACCGGCGACAGCCCGCTAGGCGCCAACACCAGCGAGGCCGACCCCTGGCCGCGTGCAGCGCCTGCCGGAGCCACCCGGGCCGGCGTCAACGGGCTCTATGACATGGGCGCCAACGTCTGGGAGTGGACAAGCGACGCGAAAGGGGACGAGCGCAGAACGGTGGGCGGCTCCTGGTGGTACGGCGCCTTCAACATGACAGCCGATGTGCAGGCCTTCAAGCCGGCCAGCTTTTACGCGGTGTACATCGGCTTTCGCTGCGTGTACGCGCGCTAGCGCCAAGCCGCATGGGCGCTGGCTCTCAGCGCTGCAGCAGCACCACGGCACGCGCTTCCATGCTCAGGCCCTCGCCTACCGGGCCCATTTTTTCAGCCGTTTTGGCTTTCACGTTCACCGCATCCAAGGCCAGGCCCAAAGCAGCGGCAATGCCAAGCTGCATAGCAGGAATGTAGGGCGCCAGCTTGGGCGCCTGCGCGATGATAGTGCTGTCAATGTTGCCAATAGCCCAGCCCGCCTGGCGCACCAAAGCGGCAGCTTCGACCAGCAGGCGCATCGAATCAGCGCCCTTGAAGCGCGCATCGGTGTCAGGAAAATGCCGCCCGATGTCGCCCAGCGCCGCCGCCCCCAGCAGCGCGTCCGTGATGGCGTGCAGAAGCACATCAGCATCTGAATGGCCTAGCAAACCACGCTCATAAGGCACCTGCACGCCGCCCAGAATCAGCTCTCTGCCCGCCACCAAGGCATGCGTGTCCCAACCCTCGCCAATGCGAAAGGCGCAGGGGGGCGGCTGCTCAGCGGGCTTGGAGGCTGCGGTAGTAAGCGTAGGCAAGTTCATGAGTCAAACCAGTCAGTGTCTTTAAAGGCAAAGGGCCGCATCAATGGCGACGGCTTTGCAGCAGTGCCTCGGCCAGCGCAAAGTCTTCAGGGTAGGTGATCTTGAGGTTGTGCGCGCCAGAGCGCACCAGCCGGGGTGACAAACCCAGCGCTTCCATGGCGCTGGCCTCGTCGGTCACGGCCAGGCCGCGAGTCCCGGCTGCCAGCAAGGCGTCCAGCAATTCGCCCACGTGAAACATTTGCGGCGTTTGCGCCAGCCATTTACCGCCGCGCTCCAGCGTGGCGCCGACGCGCGGGTCTGCGTCTGTTTGTTCGGCCGGAGCTTGGACTTTGAGGGTGTCGGCCAGGGGCTGCGCCAGCAGGCCACCGACGGGATCATGTTGGCACGCAGCGATCAGCTGCCGAATTTGCGCTGGCGTGATCAGGCAACGCGCCGCATCATGCACCAGCACCCAGTCCCGGGGGCCGGCCGCACCAGACGTGCTCAACAAGGCCTGCAAACCCTGGCGCACAGAGTCAGCACGGGTGGCGCCACCGCAGCGCAGCAAGGTTTCGCCGGGCAAACCAAAGTCCGGAAACACAGATTCAAAGTCAGCGTCGTCCGGGGAAATCACCACACTGAGCCCGTCCAGCTCAGTGCCCAAGGCCCGAAAAGCCTGGACTGTGTGAACGACCATGGGCTGGCCGGCTAGCTGCTGGTATTGTTTGGCCAATTGAGGGGCACCGGCGACAGCCGCACGGCTGCCATTGCCGGCGCAGGGAATGAGCACAAACACACGCGCAAGCTGCGCTAAAACCGATGCAGGCGTGGCTGATTTCAATGATTTAACGGTGTTGTCACTCATCGGGCGATCATAGATTCTAAAATCAGCCCTGCACCCCCCGCCGACCGGCGTGGGGTGCTTGCCATTGGCGCTGCATTTTTTCGTTCTTCCGGTCCTAGCTGAGCATTCATGGATTTACCCAAACTTGTCCCCGGCAAACGCTTCACCCTGCCGCAACCCATAGGCTCTGCCGACGCCCTGCTGCTGGCCCGCCTGGGCCTGCGCGACAAAGCGCAAGGCCGGCTGACCGCCATCGTCACACCCGACGCCAGCACGGCGCAGCGCCTGCTCGATGAGATTGCGTTTTTTGCCCCGGCCCTGCGCTGCGTACTGTTTCCCGACTGGGAAACCCTGCCCTATGACGCTTTTTCACCGCACCAGGACCTGATCAGCGAGCGCCTGGCCACGCTCTGGCGCATCAGCCAGCGCGACAAAGACAGCGGCGCCGACCTGGTCATCGTGCCGGCCACCACGGCGCTGTACCGCCTGGCGCCGCCCAGCTTTCTGGCCGGCTACACCTTCGAGTTCAAGGTCAAGCAAAAGCTGGACGAAACCAAACTCAAAGCCCAGCTCACGCTGGCCGGCTACAGCCATGTCACGCAAGTGGTCAGCCCCGGCGAATACGCGGTGCGCGGCGGCCTGATTGACCTGTTTCCCATGGGCTCGCTGGTGCCTTACCGCGTGGACCTGTTTGACGACGAGGTCGACTCCATCCGCACCTTCGACCCCGACAGCCAGCGCAGCCTGTACCCGGTGCCTGAAGTGCGACTGCTGCCTGGGCGCGAGTTTCCGATGGACGAGGACGCACGCGCCAAATTCCGCAGCCGCTGGCGCGAACTGTTAGACGGCGACCCGACCAAGAGCCGCATCTACAAAGACATGGGCAATGGCGTGGCCACTGCCGGCATTGAGTACTACCTGCCGCTGTTTTTTGAAGCCACCGCCACAGTGTTTGACTACCTGGGCAGCCGGCCGGAAGACGCCACGGTGGTGTTGCACGGCGACCTGGAACCCGCCTTTCAGCGTTTTTGGCAGGACACCAAAGACCGCTACCGCTTGGTGCAAGGGGTGCCCGAGCGCCCTGCGCTGCCGCCAGAATCGCTGTTTCTGGGCATTGAAGAGTTTTACGGCCGGGCCAATCATTACGCCCAGTTGGCGCTGCGCGCCGGCACCGCAGACATCGCCGACAGCGCGCATTTTCAAAAGCTCGGTGAGATGGCCGTGGTGCGCGGCGCCGAAGACCCGCTGGCCAAACTCAAGCAGCACATTGCCACCACCTCGCACCGCGTGTTGATCCTGGCCGAAAGCGATGGCCGGCGCGAAAGCCTGCTCGACTTTCTGCGCGCCAGCAATGTGTCGCCGCCGGCCTTTGACTCGCTCCAAGACTTTCAGACCAGCAACGCCAAACTGGGCATCGCCACCGCCGCGCTGGCAGAGGGCTTTAGCTGGCCGGAAGAAAATATCGACTTCGTTACAGAAACCGAGCTGTTCGCCGCCGGCGTCACCATCCGTCGGCGCAACAAAAAGCAAGAGCAAGTCAGCGATGTCGAAGCGCTGATCAAAGACCTGAGCGAGCTCAAAGTGGGCGACCCGGTGGTGCACAGCGCGCACGGCATCGGCCGCTACAAGGGCCTGATCAACATGGATCTGGGCCAGGGCTCCAGCGAATTCCTGCACCTGCAGTACGCCGACGAAGCCACGCTGTATGTGCCGGTCAGCCAGTTGCACCAGATCAGCCGCTACACCGGCGTCAGCGCCGACGAAGCGCCGCTGCACCGCCTGGGCAGCGGCCAATGGGAAAAAGCCAAACGCCGTGCCGCCGAGCAGGTGCGCGACTCTGCCGCCGAGCTGCTCAACATTTATGCGCGCCGTGCTGCCCGCGAAGGCCACGCCTTTCGCTATTCGCCCAACGACTACGAAAGCTTTGCCAACGACTTCGGCTTTGAAGAAACCGCCGACCAACGCGCCGCCATCCATGCCGTCATTCAGGACATGATCAGCCCGCGGCCCATGGACCGGCTGGTCTGCGGCGACGTCGGCTTTGGCAAAACCGAAGTGGCGCTGCGCGCGGCCTTCATTGCGATCACCGGCGGCAAGCAGGTGGCGCTGCTGGCGCCCACCACGCTGCTGGCTGAGCAGCACTACCAGACGCTGGTGGACCGCTTTGCCAAATGGCCGGTCAAGGTGGCCGAGATGAGCCGTTTCCGCTCGGCCAAGGAAATCACCGCCGCCATCAAGGGCGTGGCCGACGGCACCATCGACATCATCGTCGGCACGCACAAGCTGCTCAGCCAGGATGTGAAGTTCCAACGCCTGGGGCTGCTCATCATTGATGAAGAACACCGCTTTGGCGTGCGGCACAAGGAGACCATGAAGGCCTTTCGCGCCGAGGTCGATGTGCTCACGCTCACCGCCACGCCGATTCCGCGTACGCTGGGTATGGCTTTGGAGGGCCTGCGCGACCTGAGCGTGATTGCGACTGCGCCGCAGCGGCGTCTGGCCATCAAGACCTTTGTGCGCAGTGAAAGCAATGGCGTGATCCGCGAAGCCGTTCTGCGCGAACTCAAGCGCGGCGGGCAGGTTTACTTTTTGCACAACGAGGTGGACACTATCCAGAACCGCCGCGAAAAGCTCGAAGCCCTGCTGCCCGAAGCACGCATTGCGGTGGCGCACGGCCAGATGCCCGAGCGCGAACTCGAGCGCGTGATGAAAGACTTTGTGGCCCAGCGCTACAACCTGCTGCTGTGCTCAACCATCATCGAGACCGGCATTGACGTGGCCAGCGCCAACACCATCGTTATGGCGCGGGCCGACAAGTTCGGCCTGGCGCAGTTGCACCAGTTGCGCGGGCGCGTAGGCCGCAGCCACCACCAGGCCTATGCGTACTTGATGGTGCCCGACATCGAAGGCCTGACCAAGCAGGCCAGCCAGCGGCTTGACGCAATCCAGCAGATGGAAGAACTCGGATCAGGCTTTTACCTAGCCATGCACGACCTGGAGATTCGCGGCGCCGGCGAGGTGCTGGGCGAAAACCAGTCCGGCAATATGCTGGAAGTCGGCTTTCAGCTTTACAACGAGATGCTTTCAGAAGCCGTGCGCTGCCTCAAAGCCGGCATCGAGCCCGACCTGCTCAGCCCGCTGAGCGTGGCCACCGAGATCAACCTGCATGCGCCGGCCCTGCTGCCCGACGACTACTGCGGCGACGTGCATTTGCGCCTGAGCTTTTACAAAAAGCTGGCCACCGCCAAAACCGCCGACCAGATTGACAGCCTGCTCGAAGAAATCGTGGACCGCTTCGGCAAACTGCCGCCGCAAGGCCAGACGCTGATCGACATGCACCGCCTTCGGGTGCTGGCCAAGCCCTATGGCGTAGTCAAGGTCGATGCCGCGCCCGGCGTGATCCACATCACCTTTCGCAAAGACCCGCCCATTGAGGGCATGGCCATCATGCATTTGATCCAGAAAAACAAGCACATCAAGCTCGCCGGCAACGAAAAGCTGCGCATCGAGCGCGAGTTGCCCGACCCCAAAGACCGCGCGCAGATGGTGCGCGATGTGCTGCGCTCGCTGGGCCAGCCGCGCGCCGAGCCAGTCCCTGCAACCTGAACCCATCAAAAAATGAACAACACCCACAGCACCAGCCACCTTGAGATAAGCCCGGGCCTTGCCGTTAAACCCGGAACGCCACGCTTGCCCCTGAGTGATTACAAACTCATTGCTTTTGACATGGACTCAACGCTCATCAACATCGAGTGCGTGGACGAGATCGCAGACGCTGTAGGCCGCAAGGCCGAGGTGGCAGCCATCACCGAAGCAGCGATGCGCGGTGAGATTGCCGACTACAAGGAGAGTTTGCGCATGCGCGTGGCCTTGCTCAAGGGTGTCAGCGTGGCCAGCATGGAAAGCGTTTATCGTGAGCGCCTGCGCCTGAACCCGGGCGCAGCCACACTGGTGGCCGCCTGCAAAGCAGCCGGCCTCAAAGTACTGCTGGTCAGCGGCGGCTTCACATTTTTCTCAGACCGGGTGCGCGAGACCCTGGGCATTGACTACATGCGTGCCAACGTGCTGGAGATCGAGAACGGCCAGCTCACAGGCCGCATGGTTGACCAGCCCTGGGGCGACATTTGCGACGGCGCCGAAAAACGCAAGATGCTGCTGCAAACCTGCGCTGACCTGGGCTTCAGCGCCGGGCAGACCATTGCCATGGGCGACGGCGCCAACGACTTGCCCATGATGGGTGCCGCCGGCCTGTCGGTGGCCTATCACGCCAAGCCACAGGTGCGCGCCCAGGCCATGGTCGCCATCAACGAAGGCGGGCTGAACCGTTTGCTTGAAGTGCTGACCTGAGCCCTCAGGTTCCCGCGAAGGTGCCCATGTGCCTGCAAATAATCTCATACATCCTCCATGATGAAATCCCAAAGGTATTAATTCCCTTTTTGACCTCACGAGTCGAACAGCACTTATCAACGGTTCTACCCGCGGCATTGACTTTACGCTGTCGCGAGTGGTGGTTTGGCTATGGCTTTACGACCTAGTTGCGCTGCGCTCTAGCGAGACTGCGATCAATAAAAATCGAATTAAAAAAACAGGAATAGAATTTGAAACTGAGGCAGTACCGCTCCTCTAAATGAAATCTGAGTTGAGATTAGACTGCCGTTAAACTGGTTTTTCTTTTAGAGACCGCTTCAAGTTGACGGAGATTTACCCACTCAAAACAGGACGTGTAGTTTGTTCTAAAGATTATTGTGGAGACCTATGGACAAGAAAGTTCGCCTTGGAATTATCGGTATCGGAAACATGGGAAGTTCCCATGTTGGTCAGATCCTAGCGCGCAAAATCGAACGCCTTGAGATCGGAGCAATATGTGACGAGGACCCAAATAGGTTGCGACTTTACCCTCAACTCAAGGGATTTAGCTGCTACAAGGAGATGTTTGCCAGCGGCCTAATCGATGCGGTTCTAATCTCAACGCCGCACTACAGCCACACTGAGATTGGCATAACGGCAATCAACGCTGGTTTACATACTTTGGTGGAAAAGCCACTTTCGGTTCATAAAGCTGACTGCGAGCGTCTGATCGCAGCCTTTGATCAGCGTAGCCGCAAAGACTTGGTCTTCGCCGAAATGTTCAATCAGCGTACCGATCCGCGTTATCGCAAGCTGCGCGAGCTACTGAACTCTGGCGAATTGGGAGAAGTCCATCGCGTCAACTGGATCATTACAGACTGGTACCGTACCGAACAATATTACGCATCAGGCGGTTGGCGCGCCACCTGGGCTGGTGAGGGTGGTGGGGTTCTTACAAACCAATGCCCGCACCAATTAGATTTGCTGCAATGGCTCTTTGGTATGCCTAAAAAGGTAAGGGCTCATTGTCACTTTGGCAAGTATCATAATATAGAGGTTGAAGATGCTTGCACCGCTTACCTTGAATATCCTAATGGTGCTACCGGCGTATTTATTACTACTACCGGAGAGGCACCCGGTACAAACCGGCTAGAAGTCGCCACCGACCGGGGTCGAGTCATCATCGATGGGAATGATCTATTGTGGACTCGTACCACCATTCCCCTCAGTCAACACCTTCGTGAAAGCAAAGGAGGTTTTACACAGCCTGACACGTGGGAAGTACGCGTGCCAGTCAGCGGCATGGGTGGTCAACACAATGAAGTGCTTGGTAACTTTGTAGATGCTGTTCTGGAAGGTAAAGAGTTACTAGGGCCAGCGTCTGAAGGTATCAATGGCGTGGAACTGGGTAACGCCATGCTAATGTCTGCCCTCTGGAACAAAACTGTTGAGCTTCCGCTCGACTCCGAAGCAGTTGAGGCGCAATACCGAGAATTAATCGGTAAAAGCCGCCACAAGCCTAAGTTCAGAATTGATAGCGGTGACTTTAACAATTCATTTAACAGTCTTGGAGACAAATAGGGTCGTCCTGGTTCATCTGGGCCTTTTGAATTTTATTGATTGAAAATTTGAACAGTTTATTAGAAATGAAAAATAGTCAAATCGCAGCACAACTTTACACATTACGCGAGCATTGCAAGACTGCTCCGGACTTAGCTGTCAGCCTCAAAAAAGTTAAAAGTATCGGCTATTGTGCGATCCAAGTATCGGGTGTCGGACCCATACCGGCCGAGGAGATCAAGCGGATTGCTGACGGAGAAGGGCTAAAAATTTGTGCTACACATGAACCTGGGGCCTTAATCTGTGATGCTCCACAGGCTGTCATTGACCGCCTTGGCGTGTTGGGCACGCGAGACACCGCTTACCCATTTCCACACTTACCAATCAATACCCTCTATGACGTCAAGCACCTTGCAAAGCTCCTAGACCGCTCAGGCGAACTTTTACGCAGCGCTGGGCTTCACCTCTCGTATCACAATCACGCCCATGAGTTTCGTAGGCTTGAGGGCAAGACTATTTTGGAGTGGCTGTATGAGCTTGCAGACCCTCGCAATTTACTGGGCGAACCCGATACCTTCTGGATACAGAACGGTGGGGGCGATCCGGTAGATTGGTTGCAGCGCTTAGATGGTCGTCTGCATCTCATGCACCTCAAGGACTACACGGTAGAGAACAACAGCCCGAGCATGTGTGAAGTCGGAAACGGAAACCTAAACTGGCAATCAATTATCTATTCAGCCGAAAAAAGCGGGTGCCGCTGGTTTATTGTAGAACAAGACTTTTGTTCGATTGATCCCTTCGAATCTCTTGAACAATCTTGGCGCTATATGACCACTTTTTTAACCCACCAATGACTCATCTCAGCCTACCAGTCTCAATCAGAAAAGTGGTGAGCCTTAATGGCAAGCGTTAGGGTCGTGATTGATATGTGTCACTTAAGTCCTGTGGTAGCGATGCCGGTGGTTACATACTTTTGCAAAAATGCAAATATGGCTATCACTGGTAAAAGAGCAACCACCGTCATTGCAAGCAGGTAGTGCCATTGCGTGTCGAGCTCCCCCTGAAAAGCGGCGAGGCCGAGTTGCAGCGTGAACACCTCCTCTCGGCTCAAAACTATCAAAGGCCAGAGAAAATCGTTCCAACGCCACATCACTGAAAAGATCGCAAGCACAGCCAGTGCCGGTGCTGCAAGCGGCAAAATAATTCGCCAAAAAACGCGCCACTCACTGGCTCCGTCCATGCGTGCTGCGTCGACAAGTTCATCGGGAATTGTTAGCATGTACTGGCGCAACAAAAATACGCCGGTTGGAGTTGCTGCAGGCGGCAGGATTACACCCCAAAGAGAGTTGGTCATACCTAACCAAGACACCACCACAAAAGCAGGCAATAAAATTACCGATATCGGAATCATTAATGTCGATAGGACAAAAATGAAAATTGCATTTCGGCCGCGAAATTGATACTTTGAAAGCGCAAAAGCGCACATTGCGTTAATAAGGAGGGTCAGAAGAGTTGCAACTACTGTGACAAAAACGCTGTTTGTCAGGTACTTGTCAAACCGTAGCCGCTTTAGTGGTTCGGTATAATTTTCTATAGCAAAGCGGGTCTCACGAACTGCTGTAACAGAGTTCATGGGAGCGCGAACAATATCACCTTGTGGCATTGCGGGGTCAACGAAATTTCCTTGCAGTCCTATGCGTCGAGTCAAAACCAATTCGGTCGATCCGCCATCAGATTTGGGCACTTGAAAAACAGGCAAGGGCTTATCATGACCAGCAACGGTCATTAACTTCTGACCCGACGGCATAAGCCGGGGTGGAAACTCGATCAACGCCGCCTGTGTCTTAAATGAAGATAGCCCTAGCCAGACAGCGGGGCCAAACATTAACACTAATCCTAAAAACAGATAAGAATAGGAAAACCAATCGACGAAGTCGGGGCCACGCTTACCTCGTGTTGCTGTTAAAAAATTACTTACGCTGGCCATCAATTTTTCCCGTGGTATGAAATACGCAACTGTATGAGTGTCAACACGATCAATACGCCTCCAACGAGAATAGAAGCAGCTGCTGCCAAACCGAGCAAATGTACTTGGTTGGCGAAGGCACTCTCATAAATGAATTGCACGATGTACTGTGTTGCAGTGCCGGGACCACCACCTGTCAATATGAAAATCTCATCGAAAGCCTGAACTGCTCGGATCAAAGTCAAAACCAGCACCACCAAGAGATTCGGCATTAAAAGCGGCATGGTAATTCTGAGGAAGGCACGCCAACGCGATGTACCGTCCATTTCGGCAGCCTCATAGAGGTCAGCAGGAATGGCTTGCAAGCCAGCCAGCAAAATTAGCGTGTAAAACCCCATGTGTGCCCATACCGAGACGAAGATCGTCCAGAAGAATGCCCATGAGGGATCATTAAGGAAAGGAATTCGTTCGCCACCAAAACCGACGATGAGAGCATTGAGCAAACCATCTCGTTGCAGGATCCATTTCCAGATCAAGGCTACAACGACGGGTGACAATAACACTGGGAAAAAAAATACAGCTCTAAAAAACCCTCGTGCCAATATGCGTCCATTGAGGATGAGCGCCGTCAGAAGCGACAACACCACCATCACGACCACTTGCACGGCAACGAACAGCACCGTGTTGTGCACAGCGCGCCAGAAACGATCCTGAGCACAGGAATTGACCGCAAGATAGTCCTTGCAGTCAAGTAACACCTGAAAGTTTTCTGCGCCTACAAATGGTCTATCAGTAAGTGCCAACTGGTTTGATCCGGTAACCGAATACCAGACACTGAGAACCATTGGTAACGCCGCGAATAAACCGAATACCAGCAAATTGGGTAATACAAAAACATAGGCCATACCGCGTATACCTACGCGCTTTTGAAGCCACGCAAAGGGAGGCTCTACTGCTCGCATTACAGCAATATAAAGCCTCTCTGAGTAGTTCAATTTTTCCCCCTATATCAAAAAAAGATCCGGCGGCTGATTAAAAACCATCCGCCGGCATTCCGACTAATCAACTTTAAGTCCTTTAGCGGCAAAACCCTCGACCACATCGGCTTGCATGCGCTTGTATGCTTCGTCCAAAGACATTTCACCATTTATTGCCTGATTTAGGCGCACTATTGTGGCGTTGAACAAGATACGGTTGTGCTCATATCCTTGGTATGCAAAAGCTGTGGGAGAAGTTGCGGCTACGGCTTTTATAGCTGCGTCAAGCGATTTTTTCACACTCGGGTCGTTCGTCTGGTATGCAATACCTTTTTTAGCGAGACCCGCATGTGCAGGCAGGAATAGAGTACGGGCATGATATTCTGCTTGAATAGGTTCGCTGGCAAACCACTCAAGCAAGGTTGCAACTTCTTTAGGATGTTTGGTTGACTTGATTGCCACGAGCGCTGCGCCGCCCGGCATACCGGTGCACGCAGACGGACCGCAAGGCTGTTGCACGGCCTGCCATTCAAAATTCTTACCTATCGTCTTGGCAAACTGCGGAAACTGCCAGCTACCCGAGTAATACATTACGACCTGTCCGTTCGCAAATTCCTCGTTAGCGCCTTTGTACGTTGAGCCACCTACCGAGCCCCATATGGACTTGGGCATCGTGCCGTCAGCATGCCAATCAACGACCTTCTTCATCATCGTCTTAAAGCCGTCATCCACCAGTGCTGGCTTAGTACCAGACATAAATTTGGCGCCGAAAGAAATGGCCGGCCCAGAAACACGATGTCCAGAACGGTCCATGGCAATTGGAAAAGGTGCATTCACTTTTTTAGCCACTTCGCGACTAGCTTTGGCCCAATCATCCCAAGTTGCAGTCGGTCCCGGCAGTGCCACACCAGCTTGCTGAAAAAGGGTGGTATTGACAAGCGGTAACGTAAGTGATAGTTGCGACATAACGCCAAAAACGCCATTGGTATTACCTGCTGGTCGCAGCCATTTAAGCGTTTCACCGAAGTTACTATCAAAGTATCTGGCGTCTTTCAGGTTAGGCCGAACGTCCAGATAATGCTTGGAAAGGCCCCCAAGGTCGACTACGCGCGCAAGATCAGGTCCCTGGCCTGAGTTGAGCAAAGGGGGTAGCTGCTGCTGGATGGCTGTGAACGGCACCGTGTCTAACTTGACCTTTATATTTGGATTACTTTTCTCAAAGCGATCCAGCAGGTCACGGAAAACCTCACCTTCGTTACCATCGTTGTACCAGGTTACCCGCAACTCAACGTTTTGGGCCATAACGGCCGTAGAAGCCGCAAGCGACATTCCGAAAGCCAGGATAGTTTTAATTAGAAAATTCATACCTCGTCTCCTTTTTCAAGTTAAATCCGGTTTATCCGGTGGTTGGCAAAATCTTGACTGGTCTTGCAGTGGGCCAGATCTCCTTTGCTTAATGGCAGACTAACAAATTGTCTGATCAAAGATCGCTACAAGATTATTAATTAGCTGTTCTCAACAAGGCGGGTTCGCCACTTGCTGATGAAAAAACATGCAAAGCCTCAACCTGAGCGCTGATGCGAATCGTTTCACCAGAGCGTAAGCGTGTCTGGCCGGAGGCTGAAACGACCAGTCTGTCGCCAAATGGCAACCGGCCGTGGATATAACTAATGCCGCCAAGTTGTTCTACCAAGTCGACCTCCAGCGGCCAGCCCTCTTCCGCGGGTAATAAGTTCTCAGGTCTGATACCAAGCGTGACGTTCTCACCTATATTCACGCCCGAGAACGGGGCGCTGATGGCCGGCAATCCTTGTAAGGTCACGGTGATGGAGTTTCCCCGGGCTTCAGCCACAGAGGCGCTGAGAAAGTTCATACGCGGAGAACCAATGAAGCCGGCGACGAAGCGATTAGCAGGACGATTATAAAGATCCAGAGGCGTACCAACTTGCTCAATGCGACCATCGCGAAGCACCACGATTCTGTTTGCCATCGTCATAGCCTCTACTTGGTCGTGGGTCACATAGATCATGGTGCTGCCAAGATCGTTGTGAAGCTTCGAAAGCTCCAAGCGCATTTGTACGCGAAGTTCGGCGTCTAAATTGGAAAGTGGCTCATCAAATAGAAAGATCCGCGGCTCTCGCGTGATGGCGCGCCCAATGGCAACGCGCTGACGCTGGCCGCCCGACAGCTGCCCCGGCTTGCGATCAAGCAGAGTATCTATTTGCAGCATAGAAGCTGCGCGTTTGACGCGGCGTTCAATCTCTGAAGCTGGTTTATTTGTATTTTCCAATCCGAAAGACAAGTTCTGTCGGACCGTCATGTGCGGGTAAAGCGCGTAGGACTGAAACACCATAGCCAGACCACGATCTGCGGCTGGTAAGTCGTTAACCAACTCGCCACCGACGAATATTTCTCCCGAAGTCGCGGTTTCAAGACCTGCAATGATCCGCAGCAAGGTCGATTTCCCGCACCCGGATGGGCCAACAAAAACCATTAACTCTCCGTCGGCTACTGCTAGATTAACGTCCTGTAATACCTTAACCGTACCGAAATCTTTGAATATTCGCTCAAGTGCCAAGTCGGCCATCAGTCATGTCCCTTCAGCCATAGCCTGGGCTTGCAGCGCAAGCTCGCAGACTTTGAAGCAATGAGATTGGGGCATTGCAGTTTCAGTGCGCTCGAATATATCCGCGATCAGGTTATCGTAATAAGGGAGATTTGCGTCAGAACAGTCAACATAGCGCATCCCCTTTTTATCCACTAAAAAGAGGTGATCTTTTCCGGGGCGTCCTTCTACATCAATGTACTTTCGGACCTCTATGGAACCCTCTGTTCCAGTCAGGAACAAGCGACCGTCCCCCCAAGTAGAAAGGCCATCAGGTGTGAACCAGTCAACGCGTATATATCCCGATGAACCCTCGGTTTCGATCATGACTTCACCTAGGTCTTGCAGACCCGGATCATTTGGATGGCTTACGTTAGTGGCGCGGGCTGACCTGATCCGCGCATCTGTCGCCCCCGTGAAATAGAGAAACTGATCGAACTGGTGTGAAGCTATATCGACCAGAATACCCCCATAGGCTTTCTTATCAAAAAACCATTGCGGCCGCAAATGGCGGTTCAAGCGGTGCGGGCCTAGACCAACAATGTGAACAACATTACCAATAGCTCCAGCCTTAACCAATTCCGCCGCTCGCGTAGTGGACTTGACCTCAAAACGCTCTGTGAAGTCAACTGAGAAAATTCGCTTTGTTTCAGCCTGAACCCGACGAACTTCATCTAACTGAGCGAAGGTTGTCAAGCCTGGTTTGTCGACCATAAAGTCCTTGCCTGCACGCATGGCTTCTACAGCATGAGCAGCCCTGTCGCAAGGAATGGCGGCACAGGTAATTAGGTGAACGGCCGGGTCGTCCAGAAGCCGCCGGCGGTCAGCTACATATGGAATATGAGGAAACAGCTCGGCAAAGCCGGCCACTGTCTGCACTGATGGGTCTTGGGTCCACCAGCCCACACATTCACCACCGGCCGCTATCAGGCTACTGACCTGATCGTAAATATGCCTGTGGTCCAAGCCCACAGCTGCAAAGAGGAGTTTTTTATGCCTGATCATCAATAGTCCTATCTGCTTCTGCCGGCGCTGGTCAACACTGAGTCTGCTCGCTGCAGTCTCTGCGCCGGAAGACATCTTAATATGAGAGGAATTTCATCGACCAGCAGGTTGGAAAAACGCTGGTAACTGTCGAAAATACCTCCCGCAAGGTAGGAAGTCAAAAGAATATTATGCGTTTTTCTCAATAGCAGATGTGCACGATCTGCTACGCGAGGTATTTGGGGGAAGCGCTCCATGAAACGGGCAGCGGCTGAGAGTCATCGTTTGCCCAGAAGCCAACACATTGCGCTCCGATGTCCAACAAGCTTTTGGTCTGGTCATAAATGTGACGATGGTCAAGCCCAAGGGGGGCAAACTTCAATAGCGGTTTTTTTTGGCACAGCGGGTTCTTTCAGCGACTGGTTTGCATGGCAGCCAAACGTGGCTCGGCGCGTTGCAAGAGCAAAGGAGGCAGCTCTCGCAACAGTTGCGGGATCTCATCGGCCAGACTGTTGGCAATGCGCTGGTAGCTGTCACGCATGCCGCCGGCCAAATGGGAGGAGAAGATAATAGAGCGTCGATTGCGCATCGGGCTGGAGGGATCGACCGGCTCCTGTGGGTAGACGTCAATTGCAGCCCTGAAATTGCCCGCCTCGGCAGCGTCCAGAAACGCCTCGAAATCCACGATTTCGGCACGGCTTGCCAAAACGACGCAGGCGTCCTTGCGGACCGTCTTCAGCAACTCACGGGACAGAAATCCATCGTTTTCCTGGTTAACCCCAGCAAGCAGAAAAAGGTAATGGGATTGTTGCAAAACTTCGTCGAGTGACGCGGCCTGATAGCCCTGCTGGGCCAAATAGCCCTTGGACAACCATGGGTCATAGATGCGGATGTCACAGCCGTACGGCGCCAACAAGGGCGCAAGCGCGCGTCCCAGATTGCCGTAGCCTACAAAGCCTACCTTAGCGTTGTACAGCGAGATCGCATCTGCGTTACCGGCAATGCCGTAGCGCTCCTGGCTGGACCTGAAGAGCAGATCGTTCTTGACAATACCGCGCCCGAGGCTGATGGCCATGCCGACGCACATTTCAGCAACGGCGGGCGCCATGACTGGCGCAATACTCAATACATGGATGCCAAGCCGCTGGGCCTCTTGGTAATCGATGTTTGACTCCCAGTTGCCTTTAACATTGATGATCGCCTTAAGCTTCTTTGCCCGATTCAAGCGGGCAGCATCCATGGGCGTCTGCCCCACAATGATCGAGGCTTCCTCAAGATGTTCATCGACCATGGCATCCGGCATTCTGGACCCATAGTGCTCGATGGTCCTCACCTGGCTGTACAACTTTTGCTCTGTTTCTTTGGTGAAAATCATCTCTTTTGATCGTGGAAATGCGTCAATCAAAACGAGGGGTAATTGACTAATGAAATCTGGTGAGGTCATTTTTTCTCTAATTGGTTTGAAGCAAAGACGCCAGAAGCGAAGTTCCTTAAACGGCGTTTCTGTCTAAGCTACGTGTCGTCAGAACTTAGTATGCAATAAGAGCTCATTCTCGATACCCACTTACGTCACAGCAAGACGGTTTTTTCGTGGGATAGACAACCTGAATTTGATCTATGAGCGGTCGGGTATTAGCTACTTTCCCGACTCTGGCTGCAAAAAAACGGTCGTTATACTGAGCTTCATGCAACCCCATCAGAGATTGCCGCTCAATGCCTTGCGGACTTTTGAGTCGGCCGCAAGACTGCTTAGTTTCAAAGCAGCCGCTGAAGAGTTGTGCGTGACACCGCAAAGCGTCAGCAGCCAGATTCGGCAGCTTGAAGCCGAGTGGGGCGTTCTGCTGTTCACGCGACGCCCGCGTCAGATTTCACTCACCGATGCAGGTCGATCGCTGGCCCAGGTGGTCAATAGGACGCTCAACGAGCTACGCAGGGAAATGGATACCTTTGCCCTTCAAAAACGTAAGTCCGTGACTCTGGCTGTTGGTCCGATCTTTGGCGCACGGTGGCTGTTGCCCCGAATGAATAAATTCCGGAGCTTGCACCCCCACATTGATTTAGTACTTCATCACAGCCCCCGCATCACAAGTGCGGAGCAGATGGAAACCATGGTGATGATCGATTGGGGTAACGGAGATTGGTTGGGGCTGAACGCAAAGCGCCTTTTTGAAGTGACATTCATGCCAACGCTCAGTCCTGCTCTGTTGACACGACTGGGGGGCTTGAAAGAACCGTCAGATTTAGCGCGGTATCCCGTCATTCACAAGTGGGACCGAGAAGAGTGGGCGTCCTGGCTAGGGCTGGTGGGTTTAGGTGCACTTCGATTTGCACACGAGGTCACCATGCGCGATTCCAACATCGCGCTGCAAGCAGCATTGGAGGGGCACAGCGTAATCATGGGTATCTTCCCGCTGATCAGCGCCGAAATCGAATCAGGCCGGCTTGTTTGCCCGTTTGACATCGCTTACCACCCTACCCGTGCCTATTATTTGCTCACGCGGCCTGGGGGAGGTGGAACGGCTGAGGTCAAGGCCGTCTGTGAGTGGATTGAAAGCGAAGCTTTATTGATGCCCTAAAGACGCCTTACTAAATTCGAATTATTTTGCCCACAGAGTCTATAACTGAGTGCATACCCCCGCCGGAAGGACCCATTCTGCAAAACGGGGGGTTCGGTGGGATCTGGCTGCTCAGCTATTTGAATGCCACTGGGGTGACATGAAACGCAAGGCATCCGCGGGTAGCTTCACACTGCCGCACGGACCAAAGGTAAAGCCCGGCCTGGGGCGATGATTCGCTTCAGTCTTTCACCCGCGTCCGAGGTGATACGGATTTCAGGGCCGGCATGGCCTTAGCACCGGTAACGATTCAGCCGAACTTGCGCACAGCATCGAGGGCCAGACCGGCGCCGATGCTGCCAAACAGATCACCCTCAACCCGGCGCGCCGCCGGCAGCAACTCGCCCACCCGCTGGCGCAGCAGCGGCACACCGCTGGAGCCGCCTGTGAAAAACACGGTGTCCACAGCCTCCGCACGCACTTGCGCCTGTGTCAGCAAAGCTTGGACAGTCTGCCCGACGCGCCCGACCAGGTCCTTGATCGCCCCATCAAAAACGCTGCGTTGCAAGCCGATGTCTGCGCCTGCACCGATGCGGCTGAGGTCCAGGCTTGCAGTTTCATGATTGGACAAGTGAATCTTGGCGCTCTCAACCTGCAGTGCCAACCAGTGACCGTCTTTTTGCTGCACCAGGTTTTGCAGCGCTTTAAGCTTTACAGGTTCACTGGAAAGCAGCGCCAACTCGCTGATGTTGGCCCAGGCTTTGCGCGTGTAGGCCTGGTAGATGGTGTGCCACGTGGCCAGATTAAAGTAAACCGCCGAGGGCATGTCCAGCCCGCTATGGAGCCGGCTGCCCAGCCCGAGCAAAGGCATCACACCCGCCAGGCTCAGGTGCTTGTCAAAGTCGGTGCCGCCAATGTGCACGCCGCCGCTGGCCAGGATATCGTCCTTGCGTTCAAGCCGGGCGGCACGCTGAGGGCCCAGGCGCACCAGGGCAAAGTCAGAGGTGCCGCCGCCGATGTCAACCACCAGCACCAGCTCTTCGCGGCGTATCTGCGACTCGTAGTCAAAGGCAGCGGCAATCGGTTCGTACTGAAACTCGATGTGCTTTAAGCCGGTAGCCCGTGCAATGCCGGCCAAAGTGTCCTGGGCCAGCCGGTCGGCCACCGGGTCGTCGTCCACAAAATACACAGGGCGTCCCAGCACGGCGCTGTCAAAACCCTGGCCGGCAGCCTGCTCTGCACGGGCCTTGAGCTCACCGATGAACAGCGCCAGCAATTCACGAAAAGGCAGCGCGCGGCCCATCACTTCGGTGAAGTCATCCATCAGCGAGGTGCCCAGCAGGCTTTTGAGCGAGCGCATCATGCGGCCTTCGTCACCGCTCAGGTAATCAGCCAGCGCGGCACGGCCGTAGCTGGTATGACCGTCCTCCGCATGAAAAAAGACCACCGAAGGCAGCGTCGGCTTGCCGTCTTCGAGCGCAAGCAAAACGCCTTGATCCGGCCGGCTCCAGCCCACGGTGGAGTTGGAGGTGCCAAAGTCAATGCCGCAAGCGCGTGCGGCGCCCCGTAGCGCTGTCACCGCCGTCAAGCCGGTTTCTTGAACTGGCTGTCAGCCCAGGCTATCGCGCTGGCGCGGCTGAGCTTGAAAGAAGCCGCCACGCGCACTTCGGCCAGCAGCTCACCGGCCTCGTTGTGCGCGCTGAGCGTGGCGTAGGGATTGTCTTCGTCGGGCACGATGTCCAGACAGACGGCCACCCGTCCGGCGGCTGCGCTGACCTCGATGTGCTGGTGCAGTTCGGCGTGCAGTTGTTGCTCATGCCGGCGCACAAACTCCGAGGCGGTTTTGACCAGCGTGCTGAAGGCCGGGCCATCCAGCGGCTTGGGGTTCTTCTTGTCTCGGCCCATGGTCCAGGGGCCGATGAGTGCCGGCTCGGGCTCGCCGTCCTTGATCATGGCCACTGCCCAGCCGTCGTCGTCTTCGTTTTTGAGCACTTTCGCGGTCCAGCCGTCGGCGCGCCACAGACGGGGCTCTTGCAGCCGGGTCGGCTCATCAGCGGGTTCAAATACGTCGGCGGACGGCAGCAAAGGGGTGTCGGTAGCGTTCAAGGGATGACAGATCGGGTAGGGATAAAGCAGGCAGCAAACAGCGCTAGATTCTAATGTCCGGACTCCGTGTCCTTTCTGCCAGGCCGGGCAACCTAACCAGGGTACGAACCCAGAGGCCTCAGCTGTTCTGATCGGAGCCCGCCTCCGCTGCGGCGGCGCGCAGCTTGTCTTTTTTGCTCGGACGTTTGCCTTTGACGCCGCCGGTGGATTCGCCGGTGGCGCTGCGGCTTTGCGTGGCGGCCAACACCGGCGCCACTTCAGTCGGCTCAAAACCCGGCACCTGCTCACGCGCCACACTCAGGCCCTGGCGTTTTTCAATCAGGCGCCAATGCGCTTGGCTGCCCGCGCTCACAAAGCTCACTGCCAGGCCCGACTCGCCGGCGCGTCCCGTGCGGCCGATACGGTGCACATAATCCACGGCCGAGCGCGGCAAGTCGTAATTGACCACCACGGGCAGCTGAGACACATCCAGCCCGCGTGCCGCCACATCGGTCGCTACCACCACCTTGACCTCTGAATTCTTGAAGTCCAGCAAAACCTGCGTGCGCTTGCCCTGGCTCAGCTCGCCATGAAAAGGCTCAGCTGTCAGGCCTGCCTTGCGCAGCTTGTCTGCGATCATCTCGGCCGCGTGCTTGGTCGCCACAAACACCAACACCCGGCTCCAGACGCGCTGGGCAATCAAGTGGCGCAGCAACTGGGTGCGCCTGGGGGCGTCCACTTCAATCACCTGCTGGGCGATGGCCGCGATGTCCAGCACCATGGGGGCCACATCCACCCGCGCCGGGTTGTTCAGCAGCCCGGCGGCCAGCGCCTGCACCGCAGGCGGCAAGGTGGCCGAGAAAAACAGGTTTTGCCGCTTCGCAGGCAGCAGCGCCAAAATGCGCTGAAGCTCTTGCTCAAAGCCCAGGTCCAGCAAGCGGTCAGCCTCGTCCAGCACCAGGGTCTGCACTGCGGACAACTCCAGCGCGTTGTGCTCGATCAGGTCCAGCAAGCGTCCGGGGGTGGCGACCACGATGTCAGCGCCACCTCGCAAACCCATCATCTGCGGGTTGATGGACACGCCGCCAAACACCACTGTGACTTTGACTGGCTGCGCCTCATGCCGGGCCAGCACCCGCGCCACCTCGCCGATTTGCACGGCGAGCTCACGCGTAGGCACCAAAATCAATGCCCTCACCCGTCTTTGCCGGCCCGCTGGCGGTGCCTGGTTTTCTGCCAGGGCTTGCAGCAAGGGCAGACAAAACGCCAGCGTCTTGCCCGAGCCGGTTTCGGCCGAGACCAGCACGTCACGCCCGGCCAGCACCAAGGCAATAGCTTGGGCCTGCACCGGCGTGGGTGTATCAAAGCCCTGATCGGCCAGTGCGCGAAGTAGAGTCGGCGACAGACCGAGGGCAGAAAAAGACATGCTGGAGGAATTCTGAGCCGCAGTGGCTCTGGCTGGGATCGACGGGACCCACATAAGCGGTATGGCGAAACACCGAGTTTACGCGCCGGCACCTGAGGGCACGGACGCAGGCCGCATAATCGTTGCCTTCCAGGGGCACCTGTCAGGCGCCGCACTGTACCCAAACGCATTCTTCAGCTTTAAGGTCTTCCGTGAGAAAAACGTTCAAACTTCAGGTTGAAGGCAAACACCCGGACCGCGTGCTGGACGCCATCAAACACGAGGTGCGCAAATACGTCAAACGCCAGCGACGCGTACCCTTGCCGGCCGGTGTGGACTTCTGGGACTTTGACTGCAAGTTCGGCAGCGCTGAAGAAAGCGCAGAGCCTGTACACCTGGCCGAAATCATCCAACGCATGGACGCGGCCGCTGCCGAAAGCGCCGTGCAAGTTTTTGTTGAAATGGTGGCCAAGGAAGGCCACCGCCGTGTGCGGCCTGCGGGTGAGGCGCTGGCAACACAGGCCGATGGTTTTGACGACCCCAATCCCGAAGTCGGCGAAGACGACAACAATGACCTCAAGCCCTGATGTCGAACTCCGCGTCGCCCATGTAGCGGTGCGGGCCCAAAGCCGCCGTCAGCGCGGCTGACTCTGCCGCCTGCCACTGGGTGAAGAGCTCCAATTCTTCGGTGCTCAAGGCATCAGCTGATGGCGTGTCGCCATGCAAAGCCACCAGCCGGCGGTACATGGTGAAGACCGGCAACACCAAGGCGGCATCACCCAAGGCCTCGTTCAAAGCCTTGCAAAACCGTTGCTCCGCCTGACTTTTTTGTTCGTCGCTCACATCCTCGTAAGCAAACAAACGCACGGTGTAGCTCAAGGCAAGCCTTGCGCTGACATGGCCTGACCCAGCTGCACCGGCGCACCGGCATGCCATGCGGGGTTGAACTGCATAGACCCCGGGGGAAACAACATCACCACCGTGGAGCCCAGCAAAAACCGACCCATTTCCTCGCCCTTTTGAAGCCGCACCGGAGCGGTTTCGCTGTCGTAATGCCATTGGCGCAGCGTGTTGTGGCGATCCAGCACGCCGTGCCAGACAGTCGCCATGCTGCCCACGATGGTGGCGCCCACCAGCGTCAAAACCATGGGGCCCAGCGCGGTTTCAAACACACAGACCACACGCTCATTGCGCGCAAACAGGCCGGGCACGCCACGCGCGGTGACCGGGTTCACCGAAAACAAATCGCCAGGCACATAGATCATGCGCAGCAAGCGGCCATCACAAGGCATGTGAATGCGGTGGTAGTCCCGCGGGCTGAGGTAAAGGGTAGCAAAACTGCCGCCGTGAAACTGCGCGGCCAGTGCGGCATCGCCACCGACCAGCGCGGTGGTCGAGTACTGGTGTCCCTTGGCCTGGAAAATCTGCTCACCCACTATCGCGCCGAACTGGCTGATGGCACCGTCCACCGGGCAGATCAGCGTGGCATCAGCCAAAGGCCGCACACCGGGCCGCAGGGCGCGGGTGAAAAAATCGTTGAAGCTCAAATAGCTGCCAATGTCCGGGTTGGCCGCTTCGGCCATGTTGACCTGGTACTTGCCGACGAACCAGCGGATCAGCGCGGTGGTGATACGGCCGCGCTGGCGCGAAGCCACCCAGCCGGCAAAAGCCGTGAGTGCTTGTTTGGGCAACAGGTACTGGGCAAAAACTTTGAAGCTGTCAGACACGAGGCTCACGGATTAGATTGGAAAGTGCTTATCTTAAAGGCCACATTCAATGGGCACCCTGCCCGGGCACTGTGCTTGACGGCAAGCACTCAGCTCAGTAAGCTCTCGCGATGCGCATTTGTTCGACTCCGCCCTTTTTTGCACCTTCATTGTTGGCCGTTTTGATGGCTTCAACCCTGATGATGGGCACCCCGGCGCAAGCAGCACCCGCCGTCGACGAACTTGACAACTGGCTGGCCAACAAAGGCCTGCTCTCGCAAATGTCGCAGGCCAGCCAAAGCGTTACGAACAAAGCCTCTGAGCTGGTGGTTCACGCCATGGGATTTCTGGGGGTGCTTTACCAGCACGGGGGCGGCACGTTTGAAACCGGTTTTGACTGCAGCGGCTTTGTCAAAGCCATATTCGAGCAGACAGTCGGACTGGTGCTTCCCCGCAAAGCCGAGCAACAAGCCGCTGACACGCAGCGCATCGACAAAAAAGAACTGGTACCCGGCGATCTGGTGTTTTTCAACACCATGCACCGGGCCTACAGCCATGTTGGCATTTATGTGGGCGATGGCAAGTTTATTCACTCACCCAAGCCGGGCGCCGAAGTACGCATCGAAAGCCTGGGTGCCGCCTACTGGAACCGTCGCTTTGACGGTGCCCGCCGCGTTGGCAACGGCACTGAAGAAATGGGCAAGGCCGCAGTCGTCTTACAGTGAGGTATTGACAGCACGACATGGGTGGTCATGACACTGTCACTTATAAAAGTAAACTGTCAAGGCTAGCGCATACCCTAATGAAATAATGGGGGTTTTCCTTTGAGCGTGCGATAGCATCAACTCACATTTCCCCTGTCCTTCAAGGAGTATCCATGTTCAAGTTCAATCGTCTGCTGACCGCGCTGGTCTGTGTGGGCTCATTCGCCTTTTCTGCATCTGCCGCCGCTCAGGGTCGCCTGACGCTGTATTGCAGCTCTGATGAAGCCTGGTGCCAGCAGGCCAAAACTGAATTTGAAAAAGCCAGCGGCGTCAAAGTGGACATGACACGCAAGAGCTCCGGGGAGACCTATGCCCAAATCAAGGCAGAGTCGGCCAACCCCAAGGGTGACGTGTGGTGGGGCGGTACAGGTGACCCGCACCTGCAAGCGGCCGAAGAAAACCTGACACAGGCCTACGTTTCCCCCAACCGCCGCCGCATCGCTGAATTTGCCATGAACCAGGCCAGAGCCTCCAAGGATCGCACCATCGGTATTTATTCCGGTGCGCTGGGTTGGGGTTACAACGAAGAGTTGCTCAAAAAGCAGGGCCTGCCAGCGCCGCTTTGCTGGGCTGACCTGATCAAGCCTGTTTACAAAGGCAAGATCCAGATCGCCAACCCGAACTCCTCCGGCACGGCTTACACCGCTTTGGCCACCCTGGTCCAGATGATGGGCGAAGCCGAGGCCTTCAAATACCAAAAGGCCCTGCACAAAAATATCAACCAGTACACCAAATCGGGCTCAGCGCCCATCAAGGCCGCAGGTTCCGGTGAGACGGTGGTGGGCATTGTTTTCCTGCATGACGCCGTGGCTGTAGCCGCAGCTGGTTTTCCCATTAAGTCGGTGACGCCTTGTGAGGGCACCGGCTACGAAATCGGCTCCATGAGCATCATCAAGGGCGCCCGCAACGTGGACAATGCCAAGAAGTTCTACGACTGGGCATTGACTGCCGAATCGCAAGGCCGCGCCAAAGACGTCAAGTCCTTCCAGTTGCCGTCCAACCTGGACGCTGCAGTCTCGCCACTGGCGCCTGATCTGTCCCGCATCAAACTCATCAACTACGACTTTGTGAAATACGGCTCGTCGGCCGAGCGCCGGCGCTTGCTGAAGAAGTGGGACGATGAAGTGGGCTCCTTGCCCAACAACTGATAAAGCATTTTTCCCCGATGAAATCTGTTGGCTTGGACAGGCCCGCACTGGGCCTGATCCTGGCCTTTCTGGCGGGCGTTGCTCTTTTCCCCTGGTATATGCTGCAAGACGGCTTCTGGAGTTTCCAGTGGCTGTCTGGCTATCCGCTTTATCCTGAGCACGCGCCCGCACTGTTTCTACTGCTTCAAGGTAAAAATCTTTGGCTGTCCCCGGTGGTGGCCATTGCTTTTGCAGGTCTGGCTGCAAGCCTGGCTCCCTTGCAAGCGCGTGTACGCGGTGAGCTGATCGGCTGGCTGGGCTTGCTGGGCCTGGTCTACATGGTCTGCCAGGGCTACAGCTTTGGCTTGCAGGGCTGGTCTTTCAATGTCTTGGGTGATTGGTTCGGGCCGACCGAGCAGCGGCAGTTTGGCATGGGCTATGGCGCGATCGTGGCGGGCATGTGCATGCTGTGGATGCTCACCTGGGGCCTGTCGGTCAGCGGGCGCATCACACAAGACCCTTTTGTCTCAGGCTGTCTGGGCAGCATCATCGGCCTGGTGGCCTTGTTCATCATGTTGCCAGTGTTTCAAATGCTCTTGGCGGCATTTCGGGGCGAGGACGGTCTGGCCCTGGGTGCGCTGCTGGACCGCCTGCTGGACCCGAAGATCTGGCGTCTGCAGTGCCTTAACGGCGTGGGCCAATGCGGCGTGGCCTGGAACTCACTGGCCCTGGCCATTGCCGTCGGCCTGGGCAGCACCGTGCTGGGTCTGGCTTTTGCGCTGGTACTGACCCGCACACGTGTGCCGTTCAAGGGATTTTTTAAATCCCTGTCACTGCTGCCCATCATCACGCCGCCTTTTGTCATCGGCTTGTCGGTGATTTTGCTGCTGGGCCTCTCGGGTGTGGTCACCCAGTGGATGGGTCAGGCCTTGGGCATCGAGCCGAGCCGCTGGATTTACGGCTTTTGGGGCGTGTTTCTGGCGCAGTTACTGGCCTTCACCCCGATTTCATTTATGGTGTTGATTGGTGTTGTTGAAGCCATCAGCCCGGCCATGGAAGAGGCCTCGCAAACCTTGCGCGCCAACAACTGGGTCACTTTCAAAACAGTCACCTGGCCGTTGATGCGCCCGGGACTGGCCAATGCCTTTTTGCTGGGCTTCATCGAAAGCATGGCCGACTTCGGCAACCCGCTGGTGCTGGGCGGCAATTTCAGCGTCTTGTCGACAGACGTGTTTTTTGCCATTGTGGGTTCACAAAACGACCAGGGCCGTGCTGCCGTGCTGGCCATCATCTTGCTAGCCTTCACTGTGGGCGCCTTTGTGCTGCAACACGTGTGGCTGGGCAAAAAACGCTACATCACTGTCAGCGGCAAGGGCGACGGCGGCATGCACCCGCCACTGCCCCGCTTCATCAGTGCAGGCGCGATTGCCATCACACTGGCCTGGACGCTATTTACCCTGGTCATTTACTTCATGATCATCTACGGCAGCTTTGTCGAGCTGTGGGGCCGGGACTGGTCGCTGACCTTCAAGCATTACATCAAGGGCTTTGAAATCGCTTTCAACGACTTTGGTCTGC
>JBIKPY010000033.1:0-27571 GCA_044357185.1 Polaromonas sp. | reverse complement strand
AAAATGCCTCGCTCATGCCCTGGCTCTTTGGAACGGCACTGATTCACGCCTTGATGGTGACCGACAAACGCGGTGGTTTCAAAGCCTGGTCTGTGTTGCTGGCCATAGGCGCGTTTTCTTTGTGTTTGCTGGGTACTTTCCTGGTGCGCTCAGGCGTTTTGACTTCTGTTCATGCCTTTGCATCGGACCCCAAGCGCGGCGTTTTTATTCTGATTTTTTTGGTGATCGTGGTGGGTGTTTCCCTGACCCTCTTTGCTTGGCGCGCACCCAGAGCAACGCTGGGCGGAAAAATCGCCTTGGTGTCGCGTGAGTCTATGTTGCTGGCCAACAGTGTGTTGCTGGTGGTGGCCACCGGCGCTGTCTTGCTTGGGACCATTTACCCGCTGATCATTGATGCCCTGAATTTAGGCAAACTCTCAGTGGGTGCACCCTATTTCAACGCGGTGTTTGTGCCCTTGATGGTGCCTGTCGTCTTCCTCATGGTTCCCGGTGGCATTGCACACTGGCGAGAGTCCAGAGGTAAAGAGCTGGGTCGCCAATTGCGCTGGCCTGCGTTGGCCGCCTTACTGGCTGCCGCGGCAATTTTGCTTTTCAGCGAGCGCGGTACCTGGATCACGGCCATGGGCTTGGCCCTGGCCGCCTGGGTGGTGGTGGGCTTGTTGGTTCAAATTGTGGCGCGCGTTCAAAAACCGGGCCGCATTCCGCTTTCTTTTTGGGGCATGCATTTGGCCCACCTGGGCATCGCCGTGGTGGTGGTGGGTATCACTTTGGTCAAAGGCTATGAAATTGAGCGTGATGTACGCATGGGACTCAATGACACAGTCAGCATTGAAAACTACACCTTCGAATTGGTGGGTCTCAATGAAGTCAATGGGCCCAACTACAAAGCAATGCGTGCAACCGTGAATGTCAGTAAAGATCAAAAACCGCTCGAGGTCTTGTACCCTGAAAAAAGAAGGTATTTCTCGTCAGCCATGCCCATGACCGAAGCGGCGATTGACGCCGGGCCTTTGCGTGACTTGTATGTCTCACTGGGCGAAGCGATCGAGGGTGACAAGCCGCAGTGGAGTGTGCGTGTTTACTACAAGCCTTTTGTGTCCTGGCTTTGGTACGGCGCTATTTTGATGGCCCTGGGTGGCTTGCTGGCGGTCAGCGATCGTCGTTATCGCAAGTCTGCCCTGAGCGCAGCCTCCTGAGTTCAAGCGATTTCGATGAAGAAATTTTTTATTCCACTCGGAGTTTTCCTGGTGTTGGTGGCCTTCCTCGCTGTAGGTCTCAAGCGCAATCCTCAGGAAATTCCGTCACCTCTACTGGGCAAGCCGGCGCCTCTTTTTTCATTGAGTACCTTGGATACTGGCGGCGCCAAGTTCGGGCCGCAAGACATGAGGGGCAAGGTTTGGATGCTCAATGTCTGGGCCACATGGTGTGCCGCATGCCGGGACGAGCATCCCCTGCTGGTGGCTTTGAGCAAAGCCAACCAATTGCCTATCGTGGGCTTGAACTACAAAGAAGTTCAAGCGCAAGATGCGCCAGCGGGTCGGCAGCTCACCCCCGAGGACAAGCTGCGTATCGCGCGTGAACGCAGCGCCGTTTGGCTCCAGCGTCTGGGTGATCCCTATGTCGTTTCGGTGTTTGACCTTGATGGTCGCGTCGGCATCGACTATGGTGTTTACGGCGTGCCGGAAACTTACATCATTGACAAAGAAGGCGTGATTCGTTTTAAGCAAGTGGGGGCCGTGACGCTGGAGACGCTGCAGTCTCAAATTCTGCCTTTGCTGCAGAAGTTAAATGCCTCTTAGTTCAAAACGAAGGTCGCCATGAAATCAAGCTGTCTTCAACTCAAAGCCCTGTGCCTTGCCGCATGCCTGTTATGGGCCGGCCTAACAACAGCGCTGGCCAAAGAAGCCTTGCCCATGGCCCAAGATCCTGTGCTTGAAAAACGCCTGGTTCTTATCTCCGAAGAGTTGCGCTGCCTGGTTTGCCAGAACGAATCGCTGGCTTCTTCGAGGGCAGAATTGGCCAACGATTTACGCGAAGAAGTGCGAAAACTCATTACACAGAACCTGAGCGATCAGCAGATCAAAGACTATTTGGTCAATCGCTATGGCGATTTCGTTTTGTACCGACCGCAAGTCAAGCCCATGACCTGGGTTTTGTGGTTCGGCCCATTTTTACTGCTGGCCGCAGCTGTCTGGGGAATGTTTTCTTACATCCGACAGCGGCAGTCTGCCCAGACTGCAGGTGTGGCACTGAGTGACGCCGACAGGCACAAAGTCCAGGCTATTTTGAAATCGGGAGACGCTCCATGATGAGCACCATGCTCTTTATGCTGCTCGCTTTGGCGATGTGTCTTTGCATTGCGGCAGTTTTTATTTGGATCCTGCTTAGGCAGCGGCCCGTGCGCTCTTCCGCAAGCCAGGCCAAGCTCAATGCCAGCGTCTATCGCGCGCAAATCATGGACCTTGACCGTGAGCATCAAAGCGGACATATCAGTACCCAAGAGTGGCAACAAACGCATGATGAACTGAGCCAAAGAATGCTCGAGGACACATCGCTCAGTGATGACCCTGGCGCCCGAAAAGAAAAGCCCGCATTGTGGACTGCGCTTGTGATCGCTTTGACCTTGCCTTTGGCCTCTTTGAGTATGTATCTTTGGGTGGGCGAGCCCGAGGCGCTTCAAGCGGCTATCACCGAGTCCCCTGAAAAGGCTATGCAGACGGAGTTGTCCGGCATGGTTCAGACTCTGGCCAAAAAACTCGAGGCCAACCCGGAGAATCAAGAGGGTTGGGTGATGCTAGGGCGCAGTTACCGCGCTTTAGAAAAATACGACAACGCTGTAAGTGCTTACGACCGCGCTTTGAATCTGTCTGCTGACGATAATCTCAAGCTTGAACGTGCAGAAGTGCTCGCGCTGAAGGCGAAAGGCAATTTTGACGGCGAGCCCTGGAGTGTGATTCGCGATATTTTGAAAAAAGATCCGCAAAACAAGGGTGCCTTGTTATTGGCCGGCAGTGCCTCGTATGCGCATGACAAATACGCCGATGCGCTGCGCTACTGGCAGCAGGCGCGTCAGCAGCTTGCTGCAGACCACCCTGATGTGCCCAGCCTAGAAAACGCCATCGCCACCGCTCAAAACAAACTTGGTTTGCCTGTGACGCCCCCCAGCACTTTGCAGTCACAAGCGCCTGCTGCCGCTTCAGCTGCCGGCGCTGCCGGGCCTGTTGCTTCAGGCACGCAGGCCGGCTTAACGATCTCCGGGCGGCTCAGTCTTGCTGCGGCCTTGAAAATCAAGGCCAGCCCGAACGATATGGTCTTTGTGTACGCCAGCCCTGCCAATGGAGATCGCATGCCCTTGGCGATATTCAAAAGCACTGTGGAAAAGCTTCCTTTGAACTTCACCTTGGACGACAGCACCGCCATGCTGCCTGAGCGCAAACTCTCCGGCGCTGGCGAGGTGATTCTTAAAGCGCGAATTTCTAAATCGGGTAATGCCATTCCCCAGTCGGGTGACTTGACCGGCACTTTGGGGCCCGTCAAAGTCGGTGCCAAGGGTTTGGTTTTAGAAATCAAAGAACAAATTCCTTGATAAAGATGAGTCAACGCTGATTGAGCTGACCACGCGTTGATCTAGTCTGATTTCCCTCGAGACAGGGCTTTGACCCCTTTGATTTGGGCTACAATAAAGTTTTAGCGGCTGTAGCTCAGTTGGATAGAGTACTTGGCTACGAACCAAGGGGTCGTGGGTTCAATTCCTGCCAGCCGCACCAAACGGGCGCCCTGAAACAGCAATGTTTCAGGGCTTTTTCGTTTGTATCCCGCCCCGCCTGGCTGGTCACTGTGCTTGGCGAGTAGACTTGTTCTGGTTCAATGCTTTTTTGAATACTTCTCAGACCTCGCTATGAGCCAAGCCAACTCCCCGGAAACTGACCCGGACGAGGACGCATCGTCTTTGCCGCCGCTTCCTGCAGGCGCGCGCAACTACATCACGCCGGCCGGGTATGCCAGGCTCAAAGCGGAGTTGTTCGAGCTCATCGACACCGAACGGCCCAAAGTCGTGGACATTGTTCATTGGGCTGCCAGCAACGGCGACCGGTCTGAAAACGGCGACTACATCTACGGTAAAAAACGTTTGCGCGAGATTGACCGGCGCATCCGTTTCCTGACCCAGCGCCTTGAACTTGCCGAGATCACCGATCCGTCTGTGCACCACGGGCGCGACCAGATTTTCTTTGGCGCCACGGTGGTCTACCTGGTTGACGGGCAGACCGAGCGCTGCGTCACCATCATGGGCATTGACGAGGCCGACAGCGCTGCCGGCGAAATCAGCTGGGTGTCACCGGTTGCCCGAACCCTGCTCAAGGCCCGCGCGGGTGATGAGCTCAGCTTGGTCACACCGCAGGGTGTGCAACTGCTCGAGGTTTTGCAAGTGCGTTATCCGGCGCCGCCGGACTGAATGCCTGGTTTGAGCCTTTGCACGCGCAACACGGAAGGTGTGCGCTTGACCCCACGGATGATGGCTGCCAGGTGAACACGGTCACGCACTGAGACGCCAAAGCGCAACTCGGCCGCGTCTTGTGTGGACTCCTGGGCCATGTCAACCTGAGTAATGTCGGCCTCAGCGGCAGCCATGGCGGCGGCTACACGCGCCAACACCCCTTTGCCGTTGACGACGGTCACCAGCAAGCCGGTTTCAAAAGACCGGCTGGGCTCGTCCGACCAGTCAACAGCGATAAAGCGCTCTCTGTCCCGGTGTACCAAGCGCTTGGCCATGGCACAGTCGTCGGTGTGCACCACCAGACCTTCACCTCGGCCCAGGTAGCCCATGATGCTGTCGCCGGGGATAGGTTTGCAGCACTTGGCCAACTGTACCGAGGCCCCTTCGCTGCCATCGATCAGCAGCGAGCCTTGGGAGACGGATTCATGCTCAGTGAAGCGCGCCCGGCTGATGAGCAGTGCGTCTGGACGCTGCCCTGTTTCTACCA
Source organism: Polaromonas sp. (assembly GCA_044357185.1). Taxonomy (GTDB): domain Bacteria; phylum Pseudomonadota; class Gammaproteobacteria; order Burkholderiales; family Burkholderiaceae_C; genus Polaromonas. Next base: position 22,589 of record JBIKPY010000033.1, on the reverse strand, counting down.
GCAGTTTGACGATACGCTTGGCCACAATGCTGGCAATGCGCTTGCCTAGACCTATGTCAGTCAACAAGTCGGCGCGCGAGCGGTTGCCGCTGAAGCGCAGGATTTTTTCCCATAAGTGACGGCTGGTTTCGTCGTCTGTCGGCAGCTTGTCTATGCCTTCGGCGCACAGCGCTTGAGTCAGCATTTTTTCGCCGAGGTCCTGCGACTCGCTCAGCGCCATGGTTTTAAGGTGATGCCGGATTTTCGAGCGCGCCCGGCCGGTACGCACAAAACCCAGCCAGGCCGGGTTGGGGTTGGGCACCGTGCCAGTGACGACTTCGATCACGTCACCGTTGTGTAGTTCGGAGCGCAAGGGCACTTGCTCACCATTGATCTTGGCAGCCACGGCCCGGTCGCCGATATCGCTGTGAATCGCGTAGGCAAAGTCAACGATGGTCGCGCCGCGCGGCATCGCCATGATCTTGCTTTTGGGCGTGAAGACATACACCGCATCGGGAAACAGGTCGATCTTGACATGGTCCCAGAACTCAGCCGCATCACGGGTTTCCTGTTGTATGTCCAGCAGCGATTGCAGCCACTGCGTGCCCAGGCTTTGCGAAGCATCGCTGTCGGGATCTGTCGCCTTGTAAAGCCAATGTGCTGCCACACCGGATTCGGCCACCACATGCATGGCCTCGGTGCGCATTTGAAACTCGATGTTGGTGCCAAAGGGACCAATCAGAGTGGTGTGCAGCGACTGGTAGCCGTTGATCTTTGGGATGGCAATGTAGTCCTTGAAGCGACCGGGCATGGGTTTGTAGAGCTGATGCAGCACGCCCATGGCTGTGTAGCAAGCGGTCAGCCCGCCCACGATGATGCGAAAGCCATAAATATCGGTGACCTGCGCAAAGGACAAATGCTTGTCGTCCATCTTGCGGTAAATAGAATAAAGCGTTTTTTCGCGGCCGTAAATGCGCACAGGAATATGGGCTGATTCGAAGGCCTCTTCGAGCTCACCTTGTACGCGCTTGATGACGTCACGGCGTCGACCTCGGGCGCGGGTCAGTGCTTTAGCCAAAGCGGCATAGCGCCAAGGGTGCAGATGTCGGAATGCCAGGTCCTGAAGTTCCCGGTAGGTGGTGTTTAAGCCGAGACGGTGAGCAATGGGGACGTAAATGTCCAGGGTTTCGCTGGCAATGCGGGCCCACTTGTCGCGCGGCACATCGCTCAAGGTGCGCATGTTATGGGTTCGATCGGCAAGCTTGATCAGAATGACGCGCACGTCGCGCGCCATGGCCAGCAGCATTTTGCGGAAAGACTCCGCCTGGTTTTCTTCGCGGGTGTTGAATTCGAGCTTTTCGAGCTTGGTCAGACCGTCCACCAGCTCGGCCACGGGCGCGCCAAAACGCTCGATCAGCTCGGGCTTGGTCACGCCGCAGTCTTCTATGGCGTCATGCAGCAGCGCCGCCATCAGGGCCTGGGCATCGAGCTTCCATTCTGCGCACTGTTGCGCGACGGCAATCGGGTGGGTGATGTAGGGCTCGCCACTGTTGCGCAACTGGCCCAAATGAGCTTCATCGGCATAGCGGTAGGCGCTGCGGACGTTGTCCACGTCGGCAGCACTCATGTAATCGAGTTTGGCTGTGAGCGCGGCGAAACTGGCCGCAGCTGCATTGACAGCAGCCGGCGTCGGTTTGGCCAATAGAGGAGAAAGCAGGGCGCCCATACCTCAAATGTAGCGCGAGCGCGCCCTGCCTGGCTTGGCACGGGCTTTTGGCGTTGCCGCCAAAGAAAAAAGCACCGCCAGGCGGTGCTTTAGGAGGGGCTTTCCAGCTACTTAAAGCGGGACTTTTTTGAGCATCTCCAGGCCGATCTTGCCAGCTGCAATTTCACGCAGGGCGGTCACGCCAGGCTTGTTCTTGCTCTCGATCTTGGGGGCATGACCCTGACTGAGCATGCGGGCGCGGTAGGTGGCAGCCAGTACCAGTTCGAAACGGTTGGGGATTTTTTCCAGGCAGTCTTCAACTGTGATGCGGGCCATGATGATCTCCGGGTAAGCAATAAAGCGCTGGGCGCAGCGTGGTTTTCAAGTAATGTTCAGGGCTTTGAAGATATCAGCGCGGGCACGCCGCTGGGCTGAAAACTTAAGCCGCTGAGCGTGAACAATGGTTTTCAGGTCGAAAACCGCACGCTCGAACAACTCATTGATTATAACGAAGTCAAATTCCCGGGCCTGGGCCATCTCGATGGCGGCATTTTTCAGACGCAACTCAATGACCTCGGCCGTGTCTTCCCCGCGGCGCTGCAGCCGGGAGCGCAGCTCTTCCCAGCCAGGCGGCAGGATGAAGATCAGCACAGCATTGGAGAAAATTTTCTTGATATTGATAGCGCCTTGGAAGTCAATTTCCAAAATGACATCAGAGCCGTTTTGCATACGCTCTTCGATGGCCTGGCGCGAGGTACCGTAGCGGTGTCCGTGCACATGGGCCCATTCCAGAAAGCCGTTGCGCTCGACCATGCCGTCGAATTCATCACCCGACAAAAAATAATACTCGCGGCCATGCTTTTCCTGTCCGCGCGGCGGTCGCGTGGTGTGGGAGACCGCAGGCTGCACGCGGGCGTCGATTTCCAGCAGGGCTTTGACAAGACTTGATTTGCCGGCGCCGCTGGGCGCTGCAACAACAAACAGGTTTCCTGGATAGTCCATAAAAATGAGAGCGGTTTATACAGAGCGGTTAATGGAGTTGGCAATTGACCGGCCTCATGCTGGCGCGGCCGGGACGTGGGTTTATTCGATGTTCTGGACCTGTTCACGAATTTGCTCAATCAGCACTTTCATGTCCACTGAAATAAGGGTGAGCTCCAGGGCTGCGGATTTAGAGCCCATGGTGTTGGCCTCGCGGTGCAGTTCTTGAGTCAAAAAGTCCAGGCGCTTGCCGGCTTCGCCGCCCTTGGCCAGCAGGCGGTCTATCTCGTCGAGATGTGAGGCCAGGCGGGTCACCTCTTCGGCCACGTCGATGCGAATGGCAAAGGCGGTGGCTTCTGTCAGCGCCCGGTCTTGAGCTGCCTCGGGCAGGGCGGCGTTGTCGGTCAGGGCCATGGCGTCTTGCCAGCGCTCCATGAAGCGATTTTTTTGTTCCTCGACCAGTTTGGGCACCAGCGTCCCGGCTTGCTTTGACAGGGTACGCAGCTGCGCTGTGCGATCGGTCAGCATGGCAGACAGCCGTGCACCCTCACGCTCGCGCGCTTGCAGCAACTCTTTGACGGCCTTTTTGGCCAGCTTGAGCAACTCGTCGCCAAAATCGTGAGCTTGTCGGTCTTCATTGACCGCGATGCGCAAAACATCGGCCACGCTCAAGCCGGCTGCTTGGGGCCTCCAGGCTTTGATGGTGTCTTCAAAAGAACCCAGGCGCTGCAGCGTTTGCGCCGAAGGTGCCCGCAAACTGCTGGCGTTGCTGCTTTCCAGCCAAACACGCATTTCCACTTTGCCGCGCTTGAGCTGCGCGGTCAGGAGTTCGCGCAAAACCGGTTCAGTCTGCCGCAATTCGTCGGGCAGGCGAAAGGAGAGGTCCAGGAAACGGCTGTTGACCGAGCGGATTTCAATGCCCAGCCGCGCACCGGGCTCGCTCGCACCCTCGGCGCTGGCGGCGGCTTTGGGAGCGCTGGACTGCGCGGTGGCGTAGCCCGTCATGCTGAAGACTGACATGGGTGTATTTTCTTTGGAAACCCGCACACCAGGCCGGCGTCGGATGAAGCCTAGTTTACTTGGCCTGCATGGCTGCTTGTCCCCGGCCGATAATGGCGCCCGCACCCTCTTATTTCTACATCCATTTTTCCGGATTCCCATGACCCAGCCCACCTTCATACGCTCTGCAGGCCGCCAGGCCCAACAACTCCGGCCCGTACGCATGACGCGGCACTACACCGTGCACGCTGAGGGCTCGGTGCTGGTTGAGTTTGGCGACACCAAGGTGCTTTGCACGGCCTCGGTTGAAGAAAAAGTGCCCGGCCACAAACGCGGCAGCGGTGAGGGCTGGGTGACGGCTGAATACGGCATGCTGCCGCGCGCCACCCATACCCGCAGCGACCGCGAGGCTGCACGCGGCAAGCAAAGCGGTCGCACTCAGGAAATCCAGCGCCTGATCGGCCGCTCTATGCGGGCTGTGTTTGACCTGAAAAAACTCGGTGAGCGAACCATTTACCTGGACTGCGACGTGCTGCAGGCCGACGGCGGCACGCGCACGGCCGCGATCACCGGCGCTTTTGTGGCCGCGCAAGACGCAGTTAACAAATTACTGGCTGAGGGCAAGCTCAGCGAGTCGCCCATTCTTGACCATGTGGCAGCGATCTCGGTCGGCATCGTCCAAGGCACGCCGCTGCTGGACCTGGAGTACACCGAAGACGTGGGCTGCGACACCGACATGAACGTGGTGATGACCGGCGCCGGCCACTACGTGGAAGTGCAGGGCACGGCAGAGGGCGTGGCGTTTACAAGGCTTGAAATGGACGCCTTGCTGGGCTTGGCCGAGCAGGGCATTCGCGATTTGGTGGCCTTGCAGAAAAAGGCCCTGGCGGTGGCCTGAAGCGCGCACTACCTTGCTTTGCCCCTGTGAAAATCGTTCTAGCCTCTAACAACCAAGGCAAGCTGGCCGAGCTACAAGCCATGCTGGCGCCGCTGGGCGTGGAACTGCTGCGTCAGTCTGATCTAGGGATTGGCGAAGCCGATGAGCCGTTTCGCACCTTTGTCGAAAACGCCCTGGCCAAGGCCCGTCATGCTGCCGCTCAGAGCGGATTGCCTGCTCTGGCAGACGACGCCGGCCTGTGCGTAGAGGCTTTTGGCGGCTTGCCTGGAGTCGATACTGCTTTTTACGCCATGCAGTTCGGCTACGCCAAAGGTGACGACAACAATGTGCGGGCCTTGCTTGAGCAAATGGCCGGCCAGTCAGACCGCCGTGCTGCGCTGGTCAGCACCCTGGTGGCGGTGCGCTCTGCCGACGATCCCGAGCCGCTGATTGCTGTGGGCCGTGTGGCGGGCGAAATTGCCCGCGTGCCGGCCGGCAGCAACGGTTTTGGTTTTGACCCGGTGATGTACATCCCGGCTTTTGGCAAAACCTTTGCCGAGTTGCCGGTGGATGTTAAAAACGCCCACAGTCACCGGGGTCTCGCCGCCAGGCAGATGATGGCCTTGATGCGGGAGCGTTGGCTCGCTGCATGAAAGACGTTCAACACTACATGCGCGCCGGCACGCTGCAACTGGCCGCGCTGCCGCCGCTGTCTTTGTATGTGCACCTGCCCTGGTGCATTAAGAAATGTCCTTACTGCGATTTCAACTCGCACGAAATGGCCCGCGCTGAGCTGCCGGAGCAGCGCTACATCGATGCCCTGATCGCAGACCTGGAGGCCTCGCTGCCGCTCATCTGGGGCCGCAGCGTGCACAGCATCTTCATCGGTGGCGGCACGCCCAGCCTGTTTTCACCGGCTGCCATTGACCGGCTGCTGGCCGACATCCGCGCTCGCCTCCGGCTGGACGCTGACTGCGAAATCACGCTGGAAGCCAACCCCGGGACCTTTGAAAAAGACCGTTTCAAGGCCTTTCGCAGCGCGGGCGTGACACGCTTGTCGGTCGGCGTTCAAAGCTTCAATGACGCGCACCTGAAAGCGCTGGGCCGGGTGCATGACAGCGCGCAAGCCATTGCTGCGGTGGAAGAGGCCGCTGCCAGTTTTGAGACCTTTAACCTGGACATCATGTACGCCTTGCCCGGCCAAACCCTGGCAGGCCTCGAAAAAGACATGCGCCAGGCATTGGCCTTGAGTCCGCCCCACATCTCCATTTACCACCTGACCATTGAGCCCAACACCTACTTTGCCAAGTTTCCGCCGGTGATACCGGAGGAAGACCTGGCCTACGCCATGCTCGACCGCATCACCGAGATGACTGCGCAAGCTGGCATGCAGCGCTATGAGGTCTCGGCCTATGCCAAACCCGGCCACCGTTGCTTTCATAATTTGAATTACTGGCAATTTGGCGACTACCTGGGCATTGGGGCAGGCGCGCACAGCAAACTCAGTTTTGCGCACCGCATCGTGCGCCAGGTGCGCTGGCGCGAACCGGGGCTATATATAGACAATGCCCTGGCAGGCGAGGCGGTCAGTCAAGAGGCGGAAGTCAGCCGCGCAGATTTGCCCTTTGAGTACATGCTCAATGCCCTGCGTTTGCGCGATGGTTTCAAGTTGCAGGACTTTGCCGAAAAAACCGGTTTACCCGTGAGCGCCTTGCAAACCGGCCTGGATGAAGCCGAACGAAAAGGGCTGATTGAGCGTGATCTGACAAGCCTCAGGCCTACGGAGCGCGGCTTTGACTTTCTCAATGATCTGCAATCTTTGTTCTTATCTGATTGAGTGATGTAAACATGAACATGCTTTTCGACATAGAGCCGGGCGCGATATTGGTCTTGGTGTTAAGTTGCGTTATCAGCTTTACATTGGGCAGGTATATAGTCTCAACACGCAATAAAAGACGCCAAAAGGCAGAAATGGAGCGCCGCGAAACAGCTCTTCGTAACCGTCCTCCCGAGCCCCCTTCCTTGAACAAGTCCAAGCGAAAGCGCCAACAACAGAGCGACAAAAGCAGCTCTAAACCCAAGGGATGAGGACGGAAGTGTCGTTTTTTTTACTTTCTAAATTGACTGCCCGTCGCCTGAAATGATAAAATCGTTTCAATTTGTAAGTTCAATTTATTGAGTTAATTTTTTTGTGCTCGGCTTGCGTAGTTGTCAGCGGGTGTGTTTTGAGGTTTTGTGAATTCAATTGAGCGCTCAGTCGCTAACAAATTCACATGAAATCTTCCCTGCTTTGAGGGTTTGGCCGGTCAATTATTCCCAGTAAACTTTCGGCTTCTTTTCGAATTTATTCCCACAAACGACCCTAGGTTAAGGACTCCAACATGAACGACCGCACCAACAACGAAGCCGGATCCATTGTCATTGGCGAAGGCGTCACAGTTTCCGGTAAATTTATCGTACCGGGTCGTGCTGTGATCAATGGCTCCATGGACGGTGAGTTGCAAGCTGATGAGCTGCTTGTGGGCGCGCAGGGCAAAATTGTTGGCAATGTGAAAGTTCGCAAGGCAGACGTTTTTGGCGAAATGCATGACACCCTGTTGGCATCTGAGCACTTGATCATCAGAAGCACCGGCCGGGTCAACGGCAATGCCAGCTACGGCGAGATCGAAATTGAGCGTGGCGGTTTGGTTCAGGGTGCTGTGTTGCCAGCGAAAGCTGCCATGAGCACCCCGCCTGTGGTCGCTCCAGTGATCAGCAAACCGGTGGAGCCACCTGTTTTAGGTGGCAAGTCACAGGCCTGACGTCCAGCCTATGTTGCAGTTCGTTAATCGTTTGCGCGAAGGCGCCAGATTCTTGGGGGCCTTGCCCGCCAAGCTGGGCAAGCTCTGGCGCAGGGATTACCACGACTCCCGAATCATTCTGGAGCAACAGGGCGATCTGAAGTACTTTTCAATTTCCGGTCATCTTCAGCGCAACGTGGTTCGCGGCTTGATCGTTGTCGGTACCGCCAGTTCAGCTTCCATCATTGTGTTGTCCACCCTTTCCCTGCTGTTGATGCTGGGCAACTCAAGGCTGGAACGCTCGCACAATGAAATCTACGAAGCTTTGCTCGGCAGTGCCGTTGACTTGACCGAAGGTGGTGCCAACGCCCTGGGCCGCGAAGACATGCTGGTGCTGGCGCAGGCCATTCGCGACAGGGATCTGGAAATCCGCCGCTTCGTCAAGAGCTCAGCCTCGACTTTGTCTGCAGAAAACACCACCTTGAAAGCCCGACTGGATGCCTCGGGCCTGTCTGAAAAAGCCATCAAGATCATCCACGGCAGCGCTTCGATTGGCGGTTTCGGTAATGAGCGGATCGACACCAAAAACCCGCTGCTCAGGGGGCGTTTGTCTGAAGAAATCGCCAAAAACCATGCGCTGATGGAAGTGCTGAGTGCCTTGCCTACTAAGATGCCAGTCAGTGATTATTCGGTCTCTTCCTCATTCGGTATCCGTACCCACCCCATTACCGGTCGCCCCAAGTTGCACATGGGCGTGGACCTGCTCACGCATGGTGGCGATGAAGTCAAGCCCGCCAAGCCCGGCAAAGTCATTCTGGCCCGCGCTTACCAGGACTATGGCAACACAGTCATCGTTCGCCATGAGCGCGGTATTGAAACGCTTTATGGCCATCTCGCCGACGTGCGTGTTCGCGAGGGGCAAGAAGTCGACATGAATTCCCTCTTGGGCATGGTGGGTAACACGGGCTCCTCAACGGGCAAACATTTGCACTTTGAAGTCTCCGTGGGTGGCTATCCGGTTGATCCGGAAAAAGTCATCGATACCGCTAACTATGTCCAAAAAAATAAAAACTGAGCCGCCTGAAGCTACAGCAACTGAAAGCACCTCCACCATGATTACAGTCAACGATGAGTCCTTGAACAACAAACGCGGCAACACCGGCGTAGCAGTTTTGGACACCCATAAGCCAACCGTGATCAGCGAAGGTTTTTCTCTGACCGGTGATATTGTTTCTGACGGCATATTGCACATCGAAGGCCGCACCAGCGGCACCATCAAAGCCAGCAGCATCAACATCGGCCCGCGCGGTCAGGTCGAAGGTAATGTGTCCTGCGCCAGCTTGCACATCAAGGGCTCTTTTTCAGGTACTGCCATCTGCGGAGAATTGGTGGTTGCGGCCAGCGCCATCGTCAAAGGTCACGTCACTTATCAGGTGCTGACCATTGGTCGTGGTGCGACCATCGAAGGCGATCTGGTCATCCGCCGATAAAGCAAAAGCCCGCGCTGGGCTTTTGATCCAGTCCTGTCGTTTTCCTCTATCGAATCGTTCAATGCGGTTGAACGAATAGTTGCTTGGGTGGCTACGAAATTTGCATTTATGCTAGCTCTGGCTAACATTTCCACGTGCAAAATCATTCAAGCAATTTCGACATTTACCCTCAATTCCTAGCGAATGCACTGAAGGTGCGTCTGTCGAGCAAGTACCCCCTGTTGGATCAGCACGAAGAACGCTTGATGGACCAATTGGCTACTTCCTGGTCCAAAGGCCAAAAATTAACAGTCCTTTTGGCCATGAGAATGTGTGAGGACGCTTCCGCCAGCACCGTGCACAGGCGACTGAAGACCTTGCGACTCAAGGGCATGCTTGACTTGCAACTGGACGAAGACGACAACCGGGTGAAATACATTGTTCCTACAGACTTGGCCAAGTCTTACATCACTGCGCTAGGTCAGTCTGTGGTCATGGCCGCAGGTTCGTCGCGTTCCTGATTTTCTGTTGCCATTCGCCGCTCAAAAGCGCGGGCTCATTCAGGCGCTCGTCCGATCGGGATAGATAAATCTCAGCATAAAAGCTGCAAACTGAATGCCATCATGGCCCGCCTGCAGGGATTCCACGCGGTCCTGGTAAACCGCTTCCCCGAACATCGCCCTTCGCTTGCCAAGCAAAAAAGCGGCATAGCGTGCATCAAATTCCGGATGAGGCTGCACGCACAAAACTTGCTCGCTGATTGAGTACGCGGCAACCGGACAGTGTGCATTACTGGCCAACAAGGTAGCGCCTTCAGGCAGTTCCAGCACCTGGTCCTGGTGGCTGGCCAGCAAAGCCAGCTTGCCCTGAGGGTTGGCAATACCCTCTGGCCCGTGCCAGTCATAAACGGTGCGTCCCAGCCCCCAGCCCTGCGCAGCACGCGCAACCGGCGCCCCCAGGCAGTGCGCGATCAGCTGGTGGCCAAAACACACGCCTACCAGTTTTTGGCCCTTCGCCAGCAGCGCGCTGACACACGCCCGCAACTGCACCACCCAGGCCTCGTCAGAAAACGAGTCGGACCGGCTGCCCGTGAGTAAAACGGCGTCATAAGCATCGAAAGAGGGTGGGTATTGACCCAGCCGGGCACTGAACGCATCAACATGGCCCTGGTAACCTGCGGCGCGCAGCAAGGTCTCGAACATGGCGGCGTAGCTACCCCAAATGGGCACGCCATCAGGTTCGATCACGTCATTGTCAAGAATGCAGATGCGCATGAATGGCGTATAAGTGGCGAATAAGAGGCGAATAAGAGGCGGGTATTACCGGGGGAAAGCCCCCTGCGTTGCGGGAAGCGTCACTGTAAAGCAAGTTCCAAGTTGGCTGGACGTCTCGAACTCGATCGATCCATTATGCAATTCAACAATCGTTTTGCTCAGCCATAAACCTATGCCCATCCCGTTAATTTTGTCGGTACGCAACAACTCAAACATGGTTGCCTGGATCTCCGGCGCTATACCTGAGCCGCTATCCGAAACCTTCAATAAAATCTGATGGTCTCGCTGTTGAGTTGCAATAGAAATATTTCTTCTTCTCGCAAGATCTTGTGAAATTGCTTCATTGGCATTGGTGATGAGGTTCAATACAACCTGCTGAAACTGAGATTTGTCACCTTTAAAAATCAGCGGCTCTGGATGTAGTTCAATTTCCACATCAATTGAATTTTTATGTATGGCTGATTCACAGAGCAATAAAACATCTTTGACAATTTGATTGATATCAAAATTTGACTCGGTCTTCCTGCCGTTACCAAACATGTCGCGAAGTGTGCTGACAACAGTACTTGCTCGTACATTGGCCTTTTTTAAGCCGGACAGCGCAACATGGAGGCTTTCACGATTCTGCGGGCGGTCATCGTTTGTAGATAAAACCAAATCAAGCATCTCTGTATTCATTTGAATAACAGTCAGCGGTTGATTAAGTTCATGTGCCAGGCTTGCAACCAAAGCCCCCATGCCCGCAGTTTTGTTAAACAAACTAAGTTGCCGGATAATTTCCTCACGTTCTTGCAAAATATTTTTTAAATTCAAGCTGTTCAGCAGCATCGCGTCTGCACGTTCGTTAGTGACAGCAAGCTCGTGTGCAGTTGCTAATTTTTTTCTTTCCGCTATCTCTAAAAAAATTCGTAAAAAAGCAATATTGCTGAGCGTGATGGCTATGAACTGACCAATCACCATCACGGCCTGGTGCGGGCTGGCCATGTATATATCATCGATGGTCCCAGCCATCCCCACGCCGACTGCACGAATCGCAAGCGTAGTGCTGAAAGTCAGACCGGCCCAGATGAGCAGCTTGGCCCCAAGTGATTCCTGTAATTGATTGAGCTTGAAGCCAATTCGAAAATATTCAAAGCAAAAAAAGGCATAAAAGCCATTGAAAAGGACCAGCGCTTCCCATTCAGCCTGATAAAAAAATATCAAGGAACTAAAAACTAAAAAATAACTTGCGCTGATAATTTTATAGTTCAGAAAAACACGCTTGTGCGACCCGGGTAGGTACATGCGCAATGCAACCATTCGCCCCCAGGTGCCCAAGAGCATGAAGAGTTGAGCGACGTACATGAAAGCAAACTCGGGAATGCTCCCCCGCATGGCCAACAAGACCACAGCAACGCCACTTAACAGGCCTGAGGCGCACCATAGCTTGACCTGGTAGCTCCGGTACTCTTGCAGCGCAAGCCAAATGCCACCGTGCAGCATCAGGTACACAAAACAAATCATGAAAATGGTGGTTTGTGTATCTAATTGCATAAGACCGGGTTCCCCAAAGAATTTTTAAAAAGCATCTTTGGAATTCGTTCTACCAGCATGCGTCAGGCGCAATGCGGTTCAATCGTTGGTAAAAATACCGTCGATTCTGTCCAGTTTACCTAGGGCTAAACCGCAACCCCTCACCACGCATGTCAGCGGGTCTTCAGCCAGCATCACCGGCAAGCCGGTTTCTTGGGCAATTAACTGGTCTAAGTTCTTAAGCATGGCACCACCACCGGTCAACAAAATGCCTCTGTCGGCGATGTCCGAGCAAAGCTCAGGCGGTGTGTTCTCCAGCGCTTCCTTGATGGCCATCACCAGGCCATTCAGCGGCTCTGTTAAGGCCTCCAGTGTGGAGGCGGAACTTAGAACGAATGATTGCGGTATTCCTTGGCTGATGTTGCGGCCTGTGATGGTTATTTCCTTTTCTTCGGCCTGCGGGTAAGCAACTGCGATTTCCTTTTTAATCATCTCTGCTGTCTGAAGCCCGATCAGCATGCCGAAGTGGCGTCGTACGTAGTTCACGATAGCCTCGTCGAATTTGTCACCACCAATGCGTACGCTTCCTTTGTAAACCATGCCGCCAAGGGAGATGACGCCAACTTCGGTGGTCCCGCCCCCAATGTCGACCACCATCGATCCGCACGCATCCGCCACAGGCAGGCCCGCTCCTATGGCTGCAGCCATTGGCTCTTCTATCAAAAACACTTCAGATGCACCCGCTCCAAGCGCAGATTCGCGTATGGCGCGACGCTCTACCTGGGTAGACCCGCAAGGCACACAAATAATGATTCTCGGACTTGGACGAAATAGACTGCGCGGGTGAGCCTTCCTTATAAAGTGGGTCAGCATTTGTTCCGTGATAGTGAAGTCGGCAATAACACCGTCTTTCATAGGCCGGATGGTCTCGATGTTCAAAGGAACTCGCCCTAACATCATCTTTGCATCACGCCCAACAGCCAACAGTTTTCTTTTGCCAGCTGGCCCATCAGTTTTTTGAACAGCGACTACAGAAGGCTCATCTAACACGACACCTTTGCCAGTGGAGTAAATCAAGGTATTGGCGGTCCCCAGATCAATGGCCAAATCAGTGGAGAACCTCTTGGTGAAGAATTGAAGCATGGTTACTTATTCTTGTTGCTGATATCACCTTCGAACCGACCGCCACGCTCAATGTCAAGATCTGAATAAGTTAACTTTCAATTGACCGTGCCCGTATTGCGAATTTGAAGCAGGCCTTGGCAAACAACATCGTCCATCAGGACACCGGATACATCAATTTCTTTAGCCCGTACCCGGCCATTAATCTGCCCCGTTTGACCGATTTCCAGAGTCTCGGTAGTTAATTCGCCCGCAAAGCTACCATTGACCTTCGCACAACCAGGCACATGGGCTGTGCCCACAAATGACACGTCCTCGTTGATGATCAAATCGTTTGGTGCGTAATTTTTATCTTCCATAGATCACTTTGAATGTTTGGGGCAAAGGTACCCCGCCTGCTCAGATCAACTGAATCAAAAAAATCACAATATTTCACTATTGCGCTATGGAGACCACCCCCAAATGGGGAGTGGACGGCTCTGAAAGAGGCTTTATATTGGAGACAGACTTGATGTAGGCAACTGCACGCTGAGCCTGCAAGGTGCTGCTCGGTTGTTATCTTTAAGAAGGCGGATGCATGAAAGCTAAAGGACACGTTTTCATCGTCGATGACGATGCCGAAATACGTCTTCACCTTGGTAATTTGCTTCGCCATGTAGGCTACAGCGTCAGTGACTTTGGCAGTGCCAAAGAGTTCTTGGCCACTAACGAAAATTTTGAAGGATCGGTTTTGGTGCTGGACATGCGGATGCCCATCATGAGTGGACTGGATTTACAGAAATCCCTTCGCGCAAAGGGATCAGACATACCCATCATCTACATCAGCGGCGAGAGCCGCAGTCAAGAAATCATTGACGCCATGAAAGATGGAGCGATAGATTTTTTGTGGAAACCTTTCTCACATACCCAGTTGGTTGAGGCTATTGAAAAAGGCTTGAATATTGATGCGCAGCATCACAAAAGTCGCAAACATTACAAGCACGTAGAAGCAATGTACGAGACGCTGAGCCGGCGCGAAAAGTCAATTTTTGCGCTTATGCTTTTGGGCCATCGGAACAAAGATATTGCGGCAAAGTTGAGCGTCATGCCCGACACGGTAAAAAAATACCGCGCCCAGGTTTTCGAAAAAATGCAGGTTGACAACCTCCCCGCTTTACTTGATTTAAGTAAAGGGTTTGAGCTGCCCGCTGATATTGATTGAATATCTTTGACTGGGTGGTGAGGACGGACTCAGACGAGTTCGACTGCGCCCGTCGGTCGCATTCAGTTTGCTATACAAAAAAGCTCCGCGTGATGCGGGGCTTGAACCTCTGTGCCTACTGACTAGCTCAGAGATCTTTGCATTGGCGGAAGCTCAGGGATTCGAACCCTGGAAACCTTTCGGTTTGCCGGTTTTCAAGACCGGTGCAATCGACCACTCTGCCAAGCTTCCAATGCGCAAAGTTTAACCTGTGCGGGGCAGGTGGCAGACCGCCTGTCAGTTGGGTTTGAGCATGCCGCGGGTTTCAATGAACTCGATCAGCTGCGCCAGGCCTGTTTGGGTCTTCAGGTTGGTCATCACAAAGGGTTTGAGCCCCTTGGCTGTGGTGCGCATGCGCACGGTGTCAGCTTCCATCACGCCCAGGTCTGCGCCCACATAAGGAGCCAGATCGGTTTTGTTGATGACGAAGAGGTCGCTCTTAGTGATGCCGGGGCCGCCTTTGCGCGGGATTTTTTCGCCGGCGGCCACGTCGATCACATAAATCGTCAGGTCGCTGAGCTCAGGGCTGAAGGTGGCGGCCAGGTTATCGCCGCCGGACTCGACAAACACCACATCGGCATTCGGAAAATCCACCAGCATGCGGTCAATGGCCTCTAAATTGATCGACGCGTCTTCGCGAATCGCCGTGTGCGGGCAGCCGCCGGTTTCGACGCCCATGATGCGCTCGGCGTCCAGCGCGCCGCTCACGGTCAGCAGGCGCTGGTCTTCCTTGGTGTAGATGTCGTTGGTGATGGCCACCAGGTCGTATTTGGATTTCATGCCCTTGCAGAGCATTTCCAGCAAGGTGGTTTTACCGGAGCCGACGGGGCCGCCTATGCCCACGCGCAGGGGCGGTAGTTTTTTGGTACGGTTGGCAATGTGGTGCAGGCTCATGGCGGGCTTAGAAGTAGATAAAAAACGTTTAAGAACGGAACAGGCGTGAATACTGTGTTTCATGCCGTGCCGACAAAATGGCCAGCATGGGCGAAAAAGCCTGGCGCTCAGCGTCTGGCATGACCAGCGCAGCCTCGACCGCCGGCGGTATTTCGCGGCTGAGCCGGGCCAGCAGGCGCTGCCCGGCGCTTTGGCCCAAAGGCACTGACTTGAGCGCGGCCTGCATCATGTTCTCGGCCCAGCCAAAGGCATAGGTCAGCAGGCAGTCGCGCACGCTGGCAGCGGTCGGTGCAGCGGCCAGCGCAAATGCAACAGGGTAGGTGGGCGGCAGCGCAGCGCAGGCGGCGATGTGCGCCGCGTCGGCGCCTTCGTGGTTGCGCAGCCATTCAAGCAGCGACTTGCCCATCTGCTCGGTTTGCTGGCGCATCTCGCTGGTCTCGCGTGTTTGCAACAGCCAGTCATTGAGTTCATGAATGCGCGCCAAGTCTGCAGCTCGCCAGGCGGTCAGGGCTGCTGCGATCACGGGCAGGTCAGAGCGCGCCAGACTCAGCTGCAACTGTGCGCTGAGCCAGTCGGCCGCGCTGGCTTCATGGCTGATGCCGCCCCATTCAACAGCCGCTTCCAGGCCCTCGGAATATGAAAAACCGCCCACGGGCAGCGCCGGCGAGGCCAGCCAGATGAGTTGCAGCAGGCTGGCGGCGGGTAATTCGCCGGCCGGTGAGGCCACTGGGTTAGGCATGGACGGCGCGGCTCAGGCCTTGGGCGGGCGCTGGGCGTGGAACTGAACGGGCACGGACACCGGTACTGAAGCCGGCGCAGCATGGTCATGGCTGTGCCCGTGATCGTGGCTTTCATCATGCCCGTGGTCATCTCCGCAGTCGGGGCCATGAACATGCGGTGCAGTGGCCGCCTTGGCATGGCCATGGCCGCTGTGCTCGTCATGGTCGTGATGCTCGTCATGCACTTGGCCGCCGTGGTGGTGGCCCGCGTGCGTGGCTGCGCTGTAGGCGCCGCCCTCGGGTTCAAAAGCTTCCTCAACCGTGTTCACGATCAGGTGCATTGCACGCAGCAGGTCGGCCAGCACATGGTCGGGCTCTATCTTCAGATGGTCGGGTTTGAGCTCAATAGGCACATGACGGTTGCCCAGGTGGTAGGCGGCGCGGGTCAGGTCAAAAGGCGAGCCGTGTGAGGTGCAGGCACTGATGCGCAACACTGGCTGCGGCGCCGCCAGCACGCGGACCATGGAGCCGTCCTCGACCACCAGCACGTCGCCACCGCGCAGCAGCGTGCCACGCGGTAAAAAAACACCCAGGTGGCGACCCAGCGAGTCAGTGGTGTCGAACCGGCTTTTTTGCCGCACATCCCAGTCGAGCTCGACGGTGGCAGCGCGTTTAAGCAGCACGGGGGCCAGGCCGTGGCCTTGCGAGATGACTTTAGAGGTTTGAAGCATGCGGCCTATTAAAACAAACTCAAAAAAAGAAGTAGCGCTGCGTCATCGGTAAGCTGCTGGCGGGCTCACAGGTCAGCAGCTGACCGTCGGCGCGCACCTGGTAGGTTTGCGGGTCGATTTCCATGCGCGGCAGGTAGGCGTTGTGAACCATGTGCTGCTTGCGCACGCCGCGTATGTTTTTCACCGCGCTGAGATTTTTGGCCAGCCCAAAGCGCTCTTTCACGCCCGCAGCTTGCGCCGCCTGCGACACAAAGGTCAGCGAGCCGCGGGCGACCGCCCCGCCAAAGCCGCCGAACATGGGCCGGTAATGCACCGGCTGCGGCGTCGGGATGGAGGCGTTCGGGTCGCCCATGGCGGCCATGGCGATGAAGCCACCCTTCAAAATGAGGGACGGTTTGATACCGAAAAAGGCCGGTTTCCAAACCACCAGATCAGCCCACTTGCCGGTTTCGATAGAGCCTACTTCGTGCGAGATGCCGTGGGCAATCGCCGGGTTGATGGTGTACTTGCTGATGTAGCGTTTGGCGCGAAAGTTGTCGTTGCGGCTGCTGTCTTCGGGCAAGGAGCCGCGCTGCTGCTTCATCTTGTGGGCGTTTTGCCAGGTGCGGATGATGACTTCACCCACGCGGCCCATGGCCTGGCTGTCGCTGCTCATCATGCTGATGGCACCCAGGTCATGCAAGATGTCTTCAGCCGCAATCGTTTCTTTGCGGATGCGGCTTTCAGCAAAAGCCAGGTCCTCGGCGATCGACGGGTCCAGGTGGTGGCAGACCATCAGCATGTCCACATGCTCATCCAGCGTGTTGACGGTGTAGGGCATGGTCGGGTTGGTGGACGATGGCAAAAAGTTCGCCTCGCCGACCACGCGCATGATGTCCGGCGCATGGCCGCCACCCGCGCCTTCAGTGTGAAAGGCGCACAGGCTGCGGCCCTGGGTGGCCTCGATGGTGTTTTCCACAAAGCCTGATTCATTGAGCGTGTCGGAGTGAATCGCCACCTGCGTGTCAGTGGCCTCAGCGACATCCAGGCAGTTGCTGATGGCCGCTGGCGTGGTGCCCCAGTCTTCGTGCAATTTAAGGCCGATCACACCGGCATCAATCTGCTCGTGCAGCGCATCCGGCAAGCTGGCATTGCCCTTGCCCAGAAAGCCCAGGTTCATGGGAAAGGCGTCGGCCGCTTGCAGCATGCGCTCGATGTTCCAGGGCCCCGGCGTGCAGGTGGTGGCAAAGGTGCCGGTGGCCGGGCCGGTGCCGCCGCCCAGCATGGTGGTCACGCCGGAGCTCAGCGCTTCCTCGATCTGCTGCGGGCAAATGAAGTGAATGTGCGAGTCGATGCCGCCTGCGGTGACGATCATGCCTTCGCAGCTGATGATCTCGGTGCCGGGGCCGATGATGATGTCCACACCCGGTTGCACGTCCGGGTTGCCGGCTTTGCCGATGGCGGCGATGCGGCCATCCTTCAAGCCGATGTCGGCCTTGACGATGCCCCAGTGGTCCATGATCAGTGCGTTGGTCATGACGGTGTCTACCGCGCCCTGCGCCCGTGTGGCCTGTGACTGCGCCATGCCGTCACGAATGGTTTTGCCACCGCCAAACTTCACCTCTTCGCCGTAGCCGCCAGCTCGCAGCGTGTAGTCGGCCTCCACTTCAATCGTCAGCTCGGTGTCTGCCAGGCGCAGCCGGTCGCCGACCGTGGGCCCGAACATTTCTGCGTAAGCGCGTCGTCCAATGCCGGCCATCAAAGTGCTCCCTGCGTGAGTCCGCGAAAACCAAAAACCTTGCGTTCGCCGGCATAGTCGACAAGCTCCACCGTGCGTTGCTGACCGGGCTCAAAGCGCACGGCCATGCCCGACGCGATGTTCAGCCGCATGCCGCGCGCGGCCGTGCGGTCAAAGCCCAGCGCTGCGTTGGTTTCTGCAAAGTGATAGTGCGAGCCCACCTGGATGGGCCGGTCGGCCGTGTTTTGCACCACCAGCGTGATCGTGCGGCGGCCCGGGTTGAGCGCGTGTTCGCCCTCGTCAATGAAGTATTCGCCAGGGACCATGGCCATCATTTGCCTCCTTTGGAGAACCAGACAAGGGCCACCAGACCCAGACCCAGCGCTGCAAAACCCCAGGCGTCCGTTACATGCCAGTGCGAGCCAGCCAAACCATGACCCTCATGCGCCAGAGCCGGTGCGCATGCAAGAAAGGCAACCACAAAGGAGAGCAGTTTCAAAATTGGCAAAGGCATCAAGGGCTCCAAAAATTTAAAAGAACTGTGAAACTTAAAAAATATTTTTCCAGTGACAGCCAGGAACCGGCTTAGCCGGGCCGCAGCTGTCGCCCCTGGAAGGGGGAGGCGGCTACGCAAAGCGAGCCGCAACGGGGTGAATCAACAGATCGGTTGATGCACCGTTACAAGTTTGGTGCCATCGGGGAACGTCGCTTCAATCTGGATATCAGGAATCATCTCGGCAATGCCCTCCATCACGTCGGCTCGGGTGAGGATGTTGCGACCATCGCTCATCAATTCGGCCACGGTCTTGCCGTCGCGCGCGCCTTCCATGACGGCGGCGCTGATCAGCGCCACGGCTTCGGGGTAATTGAGTTTGAGGCCGCGTGCGCGGCGGCGTTCGGCCAGCAGGCCGGCGGTAAAAATCAGCAGCTTGTCTTTTTCTCGGGGGGTCAGTTCCATGGTCTTCTTCCGGGTGGGCCATTGGGGCTGGCTTGAAGTTTTAAAAGGCAAGAATAGTGCCACGGCCTGGCCGGCTGCGCCGGCCGTGGCACAGAAACTGCACCACACAAGGGCTCACTGCCTGCCCATGAACGACGCCCTTACCACTTCGCCGCCTGATTCCGGGGCGCCATCGCGTTCGCCGCCGGCAGTGCAGCGCATCATCAAGATCCGGCGCGACTACAACAGCTGGGTTGCCAGCGAGACCATGGAAGATTACGCCCTGCGCTACACGCCGCAGCGCTTTCGCAAGTGGTCTGAGTGGCGGGTGGCCAACACAGCTTTTGGCGCCGCCTCGTTTTTGATTCTCGAAGCCGTGGGCGCTACTTTGCTGGTGCAATACGGCTTTGCCAACGCTTTCTGGGCCATCGTTGCCACCGGGCTCATCATCTTTTTGGCCGGCCTGCCCATCAGCATTTACGCCGCGCGTTACGGCGTGGACATGGACTTGCTCACCCGGGGTGCGGGTTTCGGCTACATCGGCTCAACGCTCACCTCGCTGATTTACGCCTCTTTCACTTTCATTTTTTTTGCGCTGGAAGCCGCCGTCATGGCCTATGCGCTCGAGTTGGCGCTGGGCATCCCGCCGGTCTGGGGCTACCTGATCTGCGCCGTGGTGGTGATTCCACTGGTCACGCACGGCGTCTCCACCATCAGCCGATTGCAAATGTGGACGCAGCCAGTCTGGTTGCTGATGCTGGTGCTGCCTTTTGTCTATGTGCTGATGCGCGATCCTGGTGCGTTCGCCGGGGTTGTGCACTATGCAGGTGAACTAAATCCCGGGGGTGGCTTCAATTTGCACCTGTTTGGTGCTGGTTTAACGGTAGGCATTGCCCTCATCACGCAAATGGGCGAGCAGGCGGACTACCTGCGCTTCATGCCCGTGCAGACCCCTGCCACACGCTGGCGCTGGTGGGGCGGCGTGCTGGCGGGCGGGCCGGGTTGGGTTTTGTTGGGGGTCGTCAAAATGCTGTGCGGTGTGTTGCTGGCTTACCTGGCCATCCGCAACATGGTGCCGCCGGAGCGCGCCGTCGACCCCAACCAGATGTACCTGGCCGCTTACGAGTACGTGTTCCCCAGCTACGGCATGGCAGTGGCGGCGACTGCGCTGTTTGTGGTGGTCTCCCAGCTCAAGATCAACGTCACCAACGCCTATGCCGGCTCGCTGGCCTGGTCTAACTTTTTCTCGCGCCTAACCCACAGCCACCCCGGGCGCGTGGTGTGGGTGGTGTTCAACACCCTGATCGCCTTCATGCTGATGGAGATGAATGTGTTCAAGGCACTGGGCGAAGTGCTCGGGCTGTACTCCAACATCGCCATTGCCTGGATGATGGCGGTGGTGGCCGACCTGGTGATCAACAAACCTTTGGGGCTCTCGCCCAAAGGCATTGAATTCAAGCGCGCCCACCTGTATGACATCAACCCGGTAGGCGTTGGCGCCATGGGCCTGGCCTCGGTGCTGGGGGTCTCGGCGCACCTGGGTGTATTCGGCCCCATGGCGCAGGCTTTTTCTGCGGTGATTGCCATGCTCACGGCGTTGGTCACTTCACCCTTGATCGCCTGGGCCACCGGCGGGCGTTACTACATGGCCCGCAGCAGCGAACCCGGGGCTGCAACGGCCCAGGCAGGCGAGGATGCGTTGAGTGCGCACAGCCTAAGCCGCTGCGTGATTTGTGAGCGCAGCTACGAAAAACCCGACATGGCGCATTGCCCCGCTTACCAGGGCGCGATCTGCTCGCTGTGCTGCACCCTGGACGCGCGCTGCGGCGACATGTGCAAACCGCAAGCGAGCTTGTCCGCCCAATGGTCGGGCGCGCTGCGCTGGGTTTTGCCGCGCAGCATCTGGCAGTACCTGGACACCGGTCTGGCTCATTTTTTGTTGATGATGCTGGTCATCGTGCCGGTGCTCGCAGGCGTTTTCGGGTTTTTGTATGTGCAGGAATTGCGGCCCCTGGCCGAGTCGGTGGGCGTGTCTGCGGCCGCATTGCGCTCGGGCTTTGTCAAAGCCTACTTTGCGCTGCTGGTGATCGCCGGCGTGGTGGCCTGGTGGATGGTGCTGGCCCACAAAAGCCGCCAGGTGGCGCAGGAAGAGTCCAACCGCCAAACCCATTTGCTCATGCAAGAAATTGAATCGCACCGGCAAACCGACGAGGCACTGCAACAAGCCAAGCAACTGGCCGACCAGGCCAACCAGGCCAAGAGTCGCTACATCAGCGCCATCAGCCATGAGTTGCGCACACCGCTCAACAGCATTTTGGGCTACGCGCAGCTCATGGGTGAAGACCCCTCAATTCCGCCGCACCGCCGCCAGGCGGTGAGCGTCATCAAACGCGGCGGCGAGCATTTGCTCTCCTTGATTGAGGGCACTTTGGACGTCGCCCGCATTGAAAGCGGCAAGCTCACGCTCAATGTCAAACCCATGCACTTTGCCGACGGTGTGCGCGAAATGGCCAACCTGTTTGAGCTCGAAGCTTTGGCTAAGGGTTTGCAGTTTCATTTTGAGACCGAAGGCAGCCTGCCGGTGGTGGTGCGCGCCGACGAAAAACGCGTGCGGCAGATTCTCATCAATCTGCTGGGCAACGCCATCAAGTTCACAGCGCAAGGCCATGTCAGGCTGCGCGTGCGCTACGCCCGCGAGATGGCGCTGATCGATGTTGAAGACACCGGGCCAGGCCTGTCCGACGACGAGCGCGAGCGCATTTTTGAGCCCTTCACCCGCGCCAACACCCCGGGCGTGGCCGCGCCCGGCGCAGGACTGGGGCTCACAATTGCCAAGATGCTGACCGACCTGATGGGCGGCGAACTCACCATGAGCAGCACCCCCGGCGTCGGCTCTGTATTTCGTGTGCGCTTGTTTTTGCCGGAAGTGCGGCTGGCCCCGGGCCAGGCTGCGCCGGAGCCGGCCGCAAGCCGGCCGCGCCACGGCTATGCCGGCGAGCGCAGGCGCATTCTGGTGGTGGACAACGAAGAAGCCGACCGCGAGCTGCTGGTGAACCTGCTGCAACCGCTGGGCTTTGAGATCCGCACCGCCGCCAGCGGTCACGACTGCCTGGACTTGCTGGCCGCCGGCTTGCAGCCCGATGCCATCCTGATGGACCTGGCCATGCCAGGCATTGACGGCTGGGAAACCATACGCCGGCTGCGTGCGTTGGGTGGCCAGTCGCGGCCCCACATTGCCATCGTGTCGGCCAATGCTTTTGACAAGGGCCTGGACAACGACGCCGGTATCCGCGCCGAGGACTTCATCCTCAAGCCCGTGCGCCACAGCGAGTTGCTTGACTGGCTGGAGCGGCATTTGCAATTGCGCTGGCTGGCCCAGCCCGCCGCTGCGCCGGTTGCGCCCGCAGCACCGGCCGGTGCGCTGGTGTGGCCGGCGGCCGTCGAGCTGCAGGCCTTGCGCGACATGGTCTCGCTGGGCTTTGTGCGCGGCATTTTGAACCAGCTCGATACGATTGAAAAAGCCCAGCCCGAATGCGCCGGCTTTGTGGCCGGCATGCGGCAGCTGGCCAAGCAGTTTCAGTTTGAGGCCATGGGCCGGCAACTCGACTCACCCGCCGGAGCCGCCAAGTGAGCCGCCCGCTGGAACAAACCCT
>JBIKPY010000032.1:0-27698 GCA_044357185.1 Polaromonas sp. | reverse complement strand
GAACAAGTGCAGTGGCTGCCACCCGCCCTGCCGTCCAAGGTCATTGTTTTGTGGAAAAACTTTCACGCGCTGGCCATCAAGCAGAACCAGAGCATTCCTGAAGAGCCGCTCTACGCCTTGCGCGCACCCAGCAGTTTGGCAGCCCACCGGCAAGCGGTGATCAAACCCGCCAGCTACGATGGAGCGGTTTTTTACGAAGGCGAATTGGCCTTGGTGGTGGGACGGCGCATGCGCGCCGTAGCGCCAGAGCATGCCCGCGATCACTTGCTGGGATGCACGATTGCAAACGACGTGTCGGCCATGGAGCTCATCAACCGCGACGACAGCTTTGCCCAGTGGTCCAGGGCCAAAAGTTTCGACACCTTTGGCGTGCTGGGTCCTTGGATTGACACCACGTTTGATTGGACTTCTGCCAGTGTGCACACGCGAGTCAATGGCCGCGAGCGACAGAATTACCCGCTGTCAGACATGATTTTTGAGCCGCTGACGCTGCTTTCGCGTCTGTCGCATGACATGACCTTAGAGCCCGGCGACGTGGTGCTGTGCGGTACCTCGGTGGGCTCCCTGCCCATGCGCCCGGGCACTGATGTGGAGATAGAAATCGACGGCCTGGGTGTGCTCAGCAACCGCTACGGCTGAGAGCGGCACTGCGCCGCTGGTACAGCGTTTCAGGCTCTTTGCACCGCCAGCTTGCCGCCTTGCTGCATCAAGGTGTGAGACAACAAAGATGTGACAGCGTAAATCGCGTCTATGGTGGGGGTAGGGGTATCGGTGATTCGCGCCAATTCAACAACACTGCCCAAAAGCGCTTCCAACTCCAAGGCGCGACCCTGCTCCACGTCTTGCAGCATGGATGTCTTGTGCGCACCCACCGCTTGAGCGCCGGCAATGCGTTGGTCGACGGACACTTTGAAGGTCACGCCCAGCTTTTCACCGACGCGCTGAGCTTCCTCCATCATGCGCTGAGCCAACTGCCGCGTGAGCGGGTAAGTACAAATGTCTTCCAGCGTGGCGTGGCTGAGCGCACTCACAGGGTTAAAGGTCAGGTTGCCCCAGAGCTTGACCCAAATCTCTGAGCGGATGTCGCGCGAGACGGGCGCTTTAAAGCCTGCGGCCATCATGGACTTGCTCAACGCTTCAATCCGTGGCGTGCGTTGGTTGTCCAGCTCACCCAGTGTGAAGCGGTTGCCTTCAATGACTTTGACTACGCCGGGTTCCAACAATTCGGCAGCCGGGTAGACGATGCCACCGATGATGCGCTTGACATCGATGCCAGCGCTCAGTGCACCGTCAGGGTCTACGCTGCGCAACTGCTGAGCTTCGTAGGCGCCACCGAGTTTCTGGAAGTACCACCAGGGAATGCCGTTGACCATGCTGACCACCATGGTCTCCGGGCCAAAAAGGGCTTGCATGCCAGGCACCAAGTCGAGCAACTGATGCGCCTTGGTGGTGAGCAACACCACGTCCTGCGGGCCGGCCTCAGCCGCATCCTGAACGGCCCGAACATTTTTAGCCTGCTCGGTCGTGCCGTCCGGCAAATGCAGTGTCATGCCACGGGCGTTGATGGCCGCCAGGTTGCGGTTGCGGGCGATGAAGGTGACCTCTTCCCCGGCCAGTGCCAGTTTGGCGCCCAGGTAGCCGCCAATGGCGCCAGCGCCGACGATGGTGTACTTCATGACTTAGAACTCACCCTGGACAAACGATCCAAAACCAAGGCCGATGCGCTGCGCCAAGCCAATGCGTTGCAGTTTGCCGGTAGCGCCCTTGGGCAACTCCTCAACAAATAAAACTTTCTTGGGTACCTTGAAAGCAGCCACACGGGCCGAGACAAAGAGCTGAAGTTCGCGCTCAGAACACTCGTGGCCCTCGTGCAAGACCACCATGGCCGCTACTTCTTCGCCCAGGCGCTTGTGAGGTGCACCAAAGACCACCACCTGGGCAACCGACACATGGTCGAGCAAAATCTCATCAATTTCCCTGGGGCTGATCTTCTCGCCGCCTCGGTTGATGATTTCCTTCAAGCGTCCAGTGATGCTGAGGTAGCCCTCACTGTCCAACATGCCTTGATCGCCTGTGCGAAACCAGCCGTCAACAAAGGCATCTGCATTGGCCTTGTCATTGTTTTCATAACCCGGTGTGACATTGGGACCGCGAATCACAATCTCCCCGGCTTCTCCATGGGCTAAGAAGCTGCCATCTTCACCCAGAATGCGGATTTCCGGCCCAGCTGCCTGGCCGACAGTTCCAGGCTTTCGCTTGGCAGGCGGCAGGGGGTTGGCCGCCATTTGGTGACACGCTTCGGTCATGCCGTAAGACTCCACCAGGGGCGCGTTGAACAACTGCTCGATCTGTTCAATGAGTTGCGGCGGAATCGACGACGATGATGATCGTATGAAACGCAAAGGGTGCCTAGCGATGGTCTGCGCATTGTGTTTGGCGCGTGTCGCAATAGCCAAGTGCATCGTAGGCACAGCGGTGTACCAGCTGGGCTGAGCCTCTTCCATCCATTTAAAAAAGCGCAGGGCGTTGAAACCCGGCGTGCAAAAAACGCTGGAACCCGCAGAAAGAGGTGCCAGCAGACCCGCGATCAAGCCATGAATATGGAACAAGGGCATGATGTTCAGACCACGGTCTTGCGGCGTGAACTGCAGCGTGGCAGCGATGTGCCTGGCCGATGCGCCTAAATTGTCGACCGTGAGCGGCACGCGTTTGGGCTTGGAGGTGGTACCCGATGTGTGCAAAATCATGGCAACGTCGCCGCCAGAAGCAGGGCCACCGTGGTCGCATTGAGCAGGTTCACCCGCAGCCAGTGTGAATTGGCCGGCACAAGCGCCTTCAGGCACGCTCAGTTCAATGATTCGGATGCCTAATTTTTGAGCAGCTGCCACTGCCGGTGATTCGCTGCCTTTTTCAACAATGAGCGCGCAGGCTTGCAGGTCATCCAGGTAGAACTCGAATTCTTCAATACGGTAAGCCGGATTCAGCGGCGCACTGGTCACAGCACAGGCGCATGCCAGAAAGCAAGAGGCCATCTCAGGACCATTGGGCAGCACGATGGCAACTCTGTGGTTGCGTCCTATACCGGCGTCGTTGAGTACCTTGGTCGTGCTGGCGACCAATTGCTGCAAACCGCGAAAGTCCATTGAGACTCTGGAAGGGGCAGAGATGGCGATGTCTTCACCGGAGCCGGCATTGAGCAAATCTGTGAGCTTCATGGGTTTGAAAAAGTAAAGTCAATTTATAGATAGACTTTCCAATATACCAGCCCCAAGCTTGCACAAAGCTTGCATTAAGCTGGCTAAATTGAGCCAAGCTTCAATGACAGACCCGGTCTAAACTGCCTCTAGACTTAGTTCAACCCCACTCGACATCCATGGCCATGACATCGACAACTTCTCAGGACAACCTGGCCCTGGGCATTGCCCGCGCCATGTTGGAGGGGTTCGAGCGGCACTACAGCATGTTCAGCCAGACCAATCGCGCAGCGAAACACCGCTTTGAGACGGCTGATTGGCATGGACAACGGCGTGCTATGCGGGATCGCATAGAGTTCTACGACAAACGTGTGGGCGAAGCCACCCAGCGCTTAGAAGCGGATTTTGCGGTGTCTAGCTTGCCTGTAGAAATATGGCGGGATATCAAGCGGCTCTATGTGGGCCTGTTGGTGGAGCATCAACAACCTGAGTTGGCCGAGACGTTTTTTAATTCGGTGACCACCAAGATCCTGCATCGCAGTTACTTTCACAACGACTTCATCTTTGTTCGGCCGGCAGTCTCAACTGAATACCTCGAACTGGAGGATGGCAATGGACCCGGTGTGTACCGCGTTTATTACCCGAACTTTCCCGTTTGGCATGAGACCTGGGCGCAGCTGTTGCGCGACTTCAAGCTGGAACTCAGGTTTGAAGACTTAGAACGTGATGCCTTTGATGTTGCAGAAGTCTTAAAAGGGGTTTTGGGCGTGTCATTTGTGCCCAGAGCCAACTTCCAAATTCAAATTCTTTCTAATTTGTTTTACAGAAACAAGGGTGCTTACGTTGTTGGCAAGATCATCAACGGCTATCGCGTGACCCCTATCGCCTTGCCCTTGCTGCACACGGCCACCAGCGAGCTGGCTGTAGACACCGTCTTGCACACGGAAGACGACTTGCAAGCTTTGTTCAGCTACGCACGGGCTTATTTCATGGTGGACATGCAAATTCCCAGTGCCTATGTTCAATTTTTGCGCACTTTGATGCCCCGCAAACCCAGAGCCGAAATCTACAGTGCGCTGGGTTTGCAAAAGCAGGGAAAAAACAGCTTTTACAGAGACCTGCTGCACCATCTGCGCCACAGTACAGACCGCTTTCGCATTGCGCCAGGTATCAAAGGCATGGTGATGCTGGTCTTTGATTTGCCGTCTTTTCCATTTGTTTTCAAAATCATTCGCGATGAATTTCCGCCGCAGAAAAAGACCACACGCGAGGAGATCAAAGGCAAGTACCAGCTGGTGAAATACCACGACCGGGTGGGCCGCATGGCAGACACCCTGGAATACAGCAAAGTGGCCTTGCCATTGTCCAGGTTCGAGCCGGAATTGCTGGAGGAATTGCGCAGCAGTTGCAGCAAGCATATTGAAATCAACGACGGTGCGCGTGAGCCGGAGTTGGTGATCGAGCACGCCTACATTGAGCGGCGCATGATTCCGCTGAACATCCACTTGAAAGAAGCGGATGCTGCGGGTGACACTGCCAGCGTAGAGCGTGCTGTCATGGAGTATGGCAATGCGCTCAAAGACTTGATTGCGGCCAATATTTTCCCGGGCGACATGATGTGGAAAAACTTTGGCATCACGCGACTGGGCAAGGTCGTCTTTTACGACTACGACGAAATTGAATACATCACCGACTGCAATTTCAGACGCGTCCCGCCTCGTGATGATCAGGCAAAAGAGCTTGGCCTTGGCGAGGTCTGGTTTGACGTGGGCGCTAAAGATGTTTTTCCGGAAACCTTCGGCCCTTTTTTACTGGGCAATGCGCGTGTGCGCCAGGCTTTTATGAAGCATCACGCTGATCTGCTGAGCCCCGAATTTTGGAGCGACAACAAGCAACGCATCTTGGCCGGTGAGATGCCAGACATCTTTCCGTATGACGTGCAACGACGCTTTGGCTTTCTTCGGCGGGACTCTGGTTTGGTACACCAACAGGAATCACATTTATCCCGAAAAGCCTTGTGAAATATAGTTTTTAAATGGCTTGATTGAAAAAGTACCGCCAAAAGTACCGCCAATTTACATTGTGTCTTTATGTGTGGCGTTTTGGGTACAGCCTGAGTGCAAATGCATGCAGCAAAGTTTGCGGGATACCAATGAACGCATTTGATTTAAGAGTTGTCAGCCTTCGCGGCGAAATGGCCCTCGCCCCACGCGAAATCCTAGGGGCCAGACCCCCACCGTACCCCCTCCCCCCGATTTGTCAGATGGGACTCCGGTCAACCTATACGCTGTGATTTGCTCGTCCGATCACTGCTCTCAGCCGGAACCTTCACACATGACCCACCCCTAGCTCGATCCTGTGACTTGCCTGTGATGTGTGGGCGCAAGCCCCCCCTTAGCTTTCAAATTGCCTGACGCGGGGGGTATATAAATTTCAGGATCAAGGATGCGAACGTTCGTAGACTCTAATCATTGGAAACGGTGGCGACTTACGTGGTTGCAGGCGATTGAGTTGCCAACTACAGAAGTCCTGCAGATTTTTCGGTGCTTCCCCGGCCTGCTCATTGTTTAAATGTTGCAGGCGACTCAGCCTGAAGACCTTTTTTGGGTGTGATCCTTGAGTACTATCACTCTATCTAGAAATAGCCTATCAAGCGCTTTATACAGCGGCACTCAATTAAGAACTCATACGTCAATCAAGATTTCGCTATGCCGGGGCCATCTGCCCACGAAAGCGTCGCCTGTGACACCGGCGACCTGTCCACGCAGTGATTCAGTGAACAGACTCTGCAAGTAATTGAACGGATGATGAAAGCGCCAGCTTGACGAGATGATGATCTGGCAGTCCTTGCCGATCAGTGTTTCCTCCAGCAGATGCATCCTGCAAAATAGGTCGTTGCCGATCGTAGGGCGCGGCACCTCATCATAGTCAATGTACAGAAGCGGAGTCATTACAAATTTGCCTGCCTCCGGAGCCTTAGTGGATTACTTTGGCTGCTCACCTTCAGCCACTTCAGTAGCGGCGTTTAGTATTGCTTTTTGCCCCTTTTTGCTTGTTAGGGCCAGAGTCATTAAAGACGCCAATCCAGCGCCAATATTCGCATGGATGAGATCTGCCCAAGTAGAAGAACTCCAGTCCCACACAACCACCCAGAAGCCAAAGTAGCCGATAGGCTCGGTAATAACGAGATTGACGATGAATGCAATTGGGATCCAAACGATTGTCCAAACAAACAACCCGATAAACACACTAAGCCGGTTGAAGTAACATTGGGCTATGAGTAAGGCAATCAGCACAAACTTGATGTATTCCATTTTAAACTCTCTTAAGTGTTTTTTAAATTTAATTTTTCCGGCACATCGTCAAGCACTTCTTACTTTGCCATATTTAGTTAGTCTGCAATAGCAATCTGCTTAGCAAGAATTACGTAGATGCGTGTCGTGATACTAATTCATTTTGGTGAATTTTTAACAAGTTAAAATTTAATACTGCTGCTAAGGAACCTTAGCAAAACCCTGACAACGTTGCCGGCCTGAAAGACGTTGAACAAAAATTAAACAATACAACTTTGACAATTTTAGCTTGAAACAAAGCGCTGGCGTAAGCGTGTGTTTCTCAAATGCCACACCTGAGAATTGTTCGGCAGCTTCTTCGCCAGCCGGATCATCGAGCCACGCCTCCACTTGGTCAATGAACCATGCAAGGCCTGCTTGGCCTTCTTCAATGATCCAGTTCCTCCAGCCGAAGTCATCATCTTGCAATGCCGGATGCAACTTGTCCGTTTCTGCCAATTCATTCATCTTTTGCCATCTCAACCGCTGGAAGTGGTTGAGCAGGGGTGGGCAAAACTCAATGGCCTCAATCAGGGCCTCAATGGTTCTGAAGTCCTCAAGATCATAAAAATCTGCGTTGGTTGACCTCAACTCAACTGGGTCAGAAATAGTCCCAAACTCGTCCACCAAGAACTCACGCAGCCTGCCTTCTTTTTTATCCAAGGATTCAAATAAACCAATAGCAGGGTCCCAGCCTAAGGGATAGCCCCGTATCGGGTTCAGCCACGAGTCAGGCACTGGCCCTTTTTTCTTGTGGGTGATCTTTCCGAGCTTTTCATATCTCATCGGGTGGGGGGCCTGTACAAGCCAGATCACTTCATCAGCCGGGCAGGCCGACTGGTTTCGGTGCTTACCAAGCACTTTGACGATCATGCCAATATTGTCCGAGGTGAACGCGTCAACGATGATGGCTAGATCACCGGCGCGGCAGTTGAGCTTACGCATGTGTGTCTCCCCGGTTATTCAGAAGTGATCAAGTCAATCGGCTGCTTGATATCAACGGCGCTGGGCTGGCCTCTGATGGGCCGTAATTGGCTGTCAGGTACAGGCCCTCGTCGCCTCCTAGTCAGCTTACTGGGTTCTGCGTAGGTCATGGGTTGGCTGGCCTGTGCCAGCCAGATCACATCACCCTCCGGGGCACAAATTCTGCTCTTCCCGGAATAGAGTCCAATAACATGAACAATAGTGCCAATGTTGCAGGCGTTGTAGGCTTCAACGACGATAGCTAAATCGCCCGGTTTGCAATAAGTCATGCTGCCTCCAGTTCACGGATGACAGGGGCAACACTCTTGCCTTTGATTGGGCTTAACCACGTGTCGGGCTGGATCGCCTGATTGCTTGGCGTGACAAGGGCTTTCTCGGCTTTGCCTTCATCAACCAACCACATCTCTTGACCGCTCAACGGAATGATCTGCCCCATCACCACCACTATCTCTGCGGGGCCTATTACTATCAATCCAAGATTACCTTTGCAGCCATCAAAGATGATGGCGAGGTGTTTGCAACGCATGAAGTTCTCCTTTTTTAGCAGCTATGCCGAACGGCGGGGGCTGCAATACGGATCAAATCCCCCAGTCATTAAGGCTGACCAAGCCAACAAAAAAGCCCACCAAGGGGTGGGCTGACGCTACACCGCTTGGTTGCCCCGAAGGGCCACATCTACAGACCACCTTGCCCGGTTAGGCAGGTTGGTGAGGGCCGCTAGGCCCCACTCTTGATGACAGTCTAATTTTACTTCACATATCACGGTCTCGCGATCCCCACAGGGATCGCTTAATGAACAAGTGCATAGCCATCTGACAAGCTCTAAAACAGCGCCAAGCGATACAAAACATAGCCTAGAAGTTACGTCACTCCTTTCGGTATCCCGGTCTGCGCCCCCTTGAGCGGGGGCCGCTAATTAGCCCGACAAGTCTGCCTGTCTGTTCCAGCAACGCAAGATAGGCAAGCTCCTCACTAAGCTCTCTGCGAGCCTGACGAGTTGAGTTGCCATGCACAGTTTTCATGGCTGCAATCCTAGCTTTCCCTGCCTCTGTACGAGGCCCTGTACTGCGGCCTCCGTGGAACCGACAGACGTTCTTGCCTGATAAGGCAGGGGCGCCACATTGAAGGCGTGTACGTTTGCTAGTAGCCTGACAGCGGCGGCAATGAATCTTGTTGCCTGCGGTGAGGAGCCATATTTGTTTTTGCATAGAGTGTTCCCAGTCAAACGATCTGTCTTGGGTTTTTCATGTACGGAACTCCATGAGCCTATCGACCGCAGAATCCCGGAACCCTCTCCGAAATTCTCCTTCCCCCCTTTAGGGGGGAGGAGATTTCGGAGCGGGGCCTGCTAATGTGAAATTAGCGATTTCTGCGCTTCCAGAGCCATTTCTCATGTGATCCCAGCACACCGCGTGAAACCATCCCATTGATGGCTTCTCTAGCTCGGGTGTTCCGTTTGTCACTAGGGCAGGTGAGCTTTGAAGCTGCGGCCATGACGGCTTGTTCAATGTCGATGGATAAAGAGTCCGCTGGTGTTCCTTCTACCCCGGTTGATCCAGCGTCAAACAAAGGCGCAAGGGCTTCCATGACTATTTTCTGGTTTGCACCTTGCGGCATTGACACGTTGGTAAACAACTCATCCACCTCACTGACGCAGCAACTGCTTATCGGGTCACCATCACTATCAGTGCCCATCGCCACCTCAAGTAGGTTGAAGCTGTGCTTCAAGCCGTCTGGGCCATCTTTTTGTTTTACCAAGTTCCATTGCCGGATCGAATTGTCACGGGTCACCTCGATAGCGGTGTCTAGTGCCCCCAATAGGCTGGAGTGACCACGCAGTCCCGCTGATTGGTTCTTACCTGTGTGATGCACAAGTACGACCAAGCCACCTGTGTGGGCTTGGAGCGTTCTGGCGGCATCAATCAGCTTGCCCATTTCAGCACTAGAGTTTTCGTCTTTGTCTGGCGCTGCTTTGTTCAGCGTATCAATGAACACAACTGCCCCGGCAGGAAGGGTCTGGGCAAGATCATTGACATCGGCAGGCTCCGACAGTTTGAAAGGCTGAAGGATGTACCTAAATTTCTCAGGCAGCGGTTGCTGCTTGGTGGTTTTCCAAGCCTCAGCGCGTCGTCTAAAACCTGAAGCGCCTTCAAGCCAAAGGTAAACCACAGGTGCGGGATTAACTCTGGCTCCGAACCACTTCATGCCCATTGCGATAGCAACTGCAAGGTCAAAGCATAGAAATGACTTGCCTGAACTGGGTGGGCCATAGATGGCTGCCAAGCCTGACTCAGGCAGAACACCTTTGACCAGCCATCGCATTGGCGGTAGCTGGGGTAAGTCATCATCAGAAAAGAGTCTAAAACGTACATTGTGGTCGGGAAAAATCGGGTTCATTTGGTGGCTCCAATATCATTTGTGCTGTGGATGTGGGCGATCTGTCGTCCATCAAGAACATGAACGATCAGTTCGGGAACGGTGACGGTGTTCTTCGTGCCGACAATGGTGGTGTCACGCATCGATAGCCAGCCATCATCAAAGGCATCAATCCGACCGCAGTAGCCTGCGCCGTTTCGCATCTGAATAAACACCCTGTGGTGCTTTTCTGCGTGGCACTGAAGGCGCTTGAGCATGAGAACACTGGGTGGCTTGGGCTTTCCAGCAACCACTGTGGGTGGCGCATTAGCCGATGGCTGGCCTGCGATAGGGCCAGCTTTCAAGGTCAAAGTACTTCGTTTCATAAAAATTCCTTAGGTAATTCGCCGTGACGAAAAACATGTGGAAGCCGTACAATGCAGATAGGGTCTCAACCTCCTGCTAAGCCGCCTTCCCAATGTCTTGGGTCGTGCGGCTTCAGTTTTGGGATGCCACGGATGTGGCTTTCAGGAACAAGTCCCGGCAGGACTTCTTTCTGTCTTGGTACTGAACGCGCAGCTTGATGAGCCTGCTGTTCAGGCATACCACCCGCTTGATCGTTCTTGACAATTCGCGGGTGGTAGATAGGTTGCGATAGCAACCAAAACTGTTGCCGGTGACAGCAAAGTTGATGAGCCGAACCTCATTTGCGTAGTGGTACGGCTTGGTGTCTTTTCCTAGACCGTGACGAATGTCTTTGAGCGCAGCCTGCATCGCTGAAAGATCAATGGTGGAGGGAGCGTTTTTCATACTGCCTCCTTGCCAGATCGAGCGCCTAACTTTTCAAGATATTTTCGGATGTCACTTACACGCCATGCCGTTATTCCCGGTGAGACTTTGATAGGTTGGCGGAACTCACCCTGCCTGCACTTTCGCCAGATAGTTGTGGCGACAGTTTCTTCGCTATTTGGACTGTTGAACATTGCCGATCCTTATGCCGACGCTTGTGCAGCCATCCAAGCTCGTACTTCGCTTACTTTCCAGCACGTCACGCGGGAAGAAATCTTGATAGGTTTGGGAAACAAGCCTTTTGCGACCATCCGCCAAAGAGTTGGCGAAGAGAAAGGGAGCGGTGCTGGTACATCAGGCCGCTTTGGGCTTTGTACTAGTTGAGCTTCGCGTATGAATGCACTGTCGGGTAGGGCATCAAAAACCGAGTGAATGGTGGCTAACTTAACCACCGGAATGCTCAGAGAAAACGGCGTTTTAGCTGTGCTGATTTTGCAAGACATGATAGGGAACTCCTTGAAAGAAGCCCCCAGTTTTTCAAGAAAGTCCTATCAATAATAGAGTCGATTCACCCGGATAACTGGGTTCGGATTACCCCGGACAACCCCCGGAAGCCACGCCCCTATTGGTTTTAATTGGGCCGGGTAACTATTTACGTGGCCCAGTTGGTAAACCGTCTGCCCTGAGCATTGAGGCTATCGCATCAGCCATTGTTCGTGAAACTTTGCGCTCTTTTTGCAGCCACTCGGATACCGTGACATTGGTGGATGCAGTGCCAGTATCGGATGGGTCGTAGTTCAGCCAATAACGCCGCGCTGCTGCGTCAAGGTGTCCTAACAGTTCGGTGTGGTGAGCGCCCCAAGGCCATCTTGCCATTGATGAGGATCGTTCACTTGCTACTGGATTAAATTTGTAAACAGAGAGCAAACCATTGGCGTTTGTCCATCGGTCGACTTCCTCACGGTTGAAAAGCTGGTTTTCAAATTTTGTTTCTTCTTCATTTTTTAACCAGTTCCCTTTTACCAGCTTGGACACATTAAATTCACCACCGTTAACAAGGAGCATTCTGTGGCTGTAAAGGCTCTTGGGTGAGGCTGCTATGTCTGGTAGGCTTCCGTTGGTACTGTCGTTGAAATCAAACGCCCATATGGCAGCAGTTAAAGCGCCTTCATATGCGTGTCTCAACCGCTGAATAACCGGGTAGATTTTTCCCTGCTCCTGCATTGCAACTGATGGATCGACACCAGCAATCAGTGATGCTGCTTCATCCCCCGAAAATTTTTCTGCAAAGTCCCAGTAAGAAAAATCAGGCATGAATTTGTTCCTTGTCACATTTGGGAAAAAATCTTGATTTGAGCATTGATGTAGTCTTAATGCGGAATCCAAATAGCGTTCACTGTGATGCGGCCCGAAGAGGAATAATTTCCGCCCCGATACGAACCTTGTCTAAATAGTCAGCCCAAGTCTGCATCATCACCCGACGCGCTGGAAGGTGCGCCGTTCGGTTGTAGGCCCTCCCATTGGGGTCTTTGACAGCGTGGGCTAATTGATGCTCAATCAAGTCCACTCGCTCACCCAGCACCTCGTCCATTATTGTTCTAGCCATTGCCCTAAAGCCGTGGGCGCTGTGGATGTCTGCTGCGTAGCCCATACCACGCAAGGCTGCATTTATGGTGTTCTCGCTCATGGGGCGCTCTCCCGTGCGAATGCTGGGAAAGATAAACCGTCCATGTCCGGTCACAGGCTTCAATGCAAGCAAAATTTCAACTGCCTGCTTGCTCAGGGGAACGATGTGGTCAACTTTCATTTTCATTTTTTGGCTCGGAATCCGCCACTCCGCCGCATCTAAATTTATCTCGACCCATTCTGCTGTTCGCAGTTCTCCCGGTCTGACAAACACCAAGGGAGCAAGCTTCAGCGCAGCCACGGTGTATATGTGACCTTGGTAGTCAAAGATAGAGCGCAGGAGTTCCCCAGCTTTTTTGGGGTCAGTGATCGCTGCAAAGTTGCCGTGGGTAGGTTTGGCTAAAGCACCCCTAAGGTCTTGCGTCACATCTCTCTCGGCGCTACCTGTGGCAACCGCGTACCGGAACACCTGCCCACATATCTGCTTAACGCGCTGCACGCTGTCCAGTGCGCCCCTAGCTTCCATTTTCCGAAGTGCTGCCAGCACGTCCCGTGGGCCTATGGCAGCTATAGGCATCTTGCCGATGTAGGGGATCACGTCCTTTTCAAGCCATGTCCTGATCTTGCTTTGGGTGCTGCTCATGCGTCCAGTCGCGGTGATACCCAGCCACTCACGTGCGACCGCCTCAAAGGTGTTGACTGCTGCGGCAGCCTTGGCTTGCTTTTCTTCGTTCTTCGCGGCAGCCGGGTCTACACCCTCCGCAAGTAACTCCCTCGCTTTTTCTCTTCGCTGTCTGGCTTTAGCAAGTGAGACTGCTGGGTACACCCCAAGTGCCAGTGTCTTGCGCTTGTCAGCAAACCGGTAGTCCATTCGCCAGTACTTACCGCTTGCGCTAACAAGTAAAAACATGCCTCCGCCGTCCCTGTGCTTGTCACCCGAGGGTGACCCTGAGTGCTTGGCGTTCTTCACAAAGGTGTCTGTCAGTGCCATGTTGCTCCTTTGGCGGTATGTCGATTAGCAGCTTTTGAAAAGTACCGCCAAAAGTACCGCCTTTTTGGCGGTATGTCATGCTACCTCGTGAGACTACTTGAAGCAACAAAAAACCCGCTGGAGCTATAAGCCACGCGGGTTGTGAGAGGTTCTGAGACTTTCTGATAGCACTGGCTGGTACCACCAACAGGAATCGAACCTGTATCTAGCGCTTAGGAGGCACTCGTTCTATCCATTGAACTATGGCGGCGGTGTAGGGCCTGAATTGTATTCTTAGGGGCTGGCTTATTTGGTGAGCAGGCGCATCGCTTCTTCCA
Organism: Polaromonas sp.; assembly: GCA_044357185.1. Classification (GTDB taxonomy): domain Bacteria; phylum Pseudomonadota; class Gammaproteobacteria; order Burkholderiales; family Burkholderiaceae_C; genus Polaromonas. The sequence goes on along the minus strand of JBIKPY010000032.1, from coordinate 14,110 downwards.
GCCCTTTGAGTGTCAGCGGGTACATGCGTTGGCTAACCAGTTGCTGCATCAGGCTGATGCTCTGGCGGTACTGCCAGACGCCTTGCGGCTCGGGATTGATCCAGGCAAATTTCGGAAAGGCGTTGGTCAGCCGTTGCATCCATTCGGCGCCGGATTCTTCGTTGTTGTACTCCACGCTGCCGCCGGGTTGCAAAATTTCATAGGGGCTCATGGTGGCGTCGCCCACAAAGATCAGTTTGTAGTCTTTGTTGTACTTGCGGATGATGTCCCAGGTGGCAAATTTTTCGGCAAAGCGGCGGCGGTTGTTCTTCCACATGAAGTCATACACGCAGTTGTGAAAGTAATAAAACTCCAGGTGCTTGAACTCGGTCTTGGTGGCGCTGAACAGTTCTTCCACCCGCGCAATATGCTCGTCCATGGTTCCGCCCACGTCCATCAGCAGCAGCACTTTCACATTGTTGTGCCGCTCCGGGCGCATTTTGATGTCTAGGTAGCCGGCATTGGCAGCAGTTTTGTGGATGGTCTCGTCCAGGTCTAACTCGTCCTCATGGCCTTCACGGGCAAACTTGCGCAGCCGGCGCAGCGCCACCTTGATGTTGCGCGTGCCCAGCTCCTGCGTGTCGTCATAGTCTTTGTAGGCGCGTTGGTCCCACACTTTCACCGCGCTCTTGTTGCGGTTTTTTTCCTGCCCGATGCGGATGCCCTGCGGGTTGTAGCCGTTGGCGCCAAAAGGCGAGGTGCCGCCCGTACCAATCCATTTGCTGCCGCCCTCGTGGCGTTCTTTTTGCTCTTCAAAACGCTTTTTCAGCGTCTCCATCAGCTCGTCCCAGCCCATCTTCTCGATCTTGGCTTTCTCTTCAGCGCTGAGTTCAAGCTCCAGGTTTTTGCGCAGCCATTCGAGCGGAATTTCCTGGCTGAAGTCGGCCACCATCTCAACGCCCTTGAAGTAAGACGCAAAGGCGCGGTCAAACTTGTCGTAGTGCTTTTCGTCTTTCACCAGCACGGTACGGCTGAGGTAGTAAAAGTCATCAATTTTGTAAGCGCCTTCGCCTTCACCATGCCCATCGCCACCGCTGTTCGGCCCCACCACGCCGGCTTTCAGCGCTTCAAGCAGCACCAGGTATTCCTTGACCGAAACCGGCAGCTTGGCCGAGCGCAGCGTGTAGAAAAAATCAATCAGCATGTGCAGCTCTTTAACGCGCCTGCAGGCTCAGCAACTGCGCTTTGGCTTCAGGCCATTCGCCGGCGGTCATGCTGTACATCACGGTGTCGCGCACCGTGCCGTCACGGCGCAGTGCGTGGCCGCGGATCACGCCGTCCAGCCGTGCGCCCAGGCGCTCTATGGCGCGCTGCGATGCAAAGTTGAAGTTGTCTGTGCGCCAGCCCACCACTTTGGCGCCCAGGCTTTCAAAAGCGTGTGTCAGCATCATCAGCTTGCAACTGGTGTTGACATGCGTGCGCTGCACGCTGGCGGCGTACCAGGTAAAACCAATCTCCAGCCTTTGGACCGCCGGCAAGATGTCGTGGTAACTGGTGCAGCCCAGCACTTTGCCGCTGGCGCTGTCAGTCACCGCGAAGGCTAAGCGGTGACCGTCCCGCCAGGCTTGCAGTGCGGTCTCGATGTACTGGCGTGTGTTTTTGGGTTCGGGCACCGAGGTCACCCGCAGCCGCCACAGTTCGCCGTCAGTGGCCGCTGCGATCAGCCCGGCTTCGTCATCCAGCGTCAGCGGGCGCAGCGTGATGACGCTGGATGACAGCGTGATGGCTTGTACCCAGTGCATCGTCGTGCTCACGGGGCCTGGTCGTCTTTGTTGCGCGGCTGCCGCCAGTGCCGCACGCCCTGCAACCCCATGCCGCCACCCAGGCCGACCAGCACAATGCCCCCAATCACGCTGTTGCTGTAGCCATTGGCAAAGATGTCCAGCCCGAACAAGTGCCCCAAGCCGAAACCCAGCAAAGAGCCACCCAGAAAACCCACGGCGTCGGTGAGACCTTCAAACAATAGGGAGTTGTTCATGTGTTGCCTTTATCAGCGGTTCTGGCGCTGCATGAACACCAGTTTTTCAAACAAGGTCACGTCTTGCTCGTTCTTGAGCAGCGCGCCCACCAGCGGCGGCACACTCACTTTGTTGTCTTTGCTTTGCAGCACGTCGAGCGAAATGTCTTCGGCCACCAGCAGCTTGAGCCAGTCCAGCAGCTCGCTGGTGGATGGTTTTTTCTTCAGGCCCGGCAGGTTGCGCACGTCGTAAAAGGTTTTCATGGCGGCGGCCAGCAGCTCTTTTTTGAGGCCGGGGAAGTGCACGTCCACGATCTTCTTCATGGTCTCGGCGTCAGGGAACTTGATGTAGTGAAAAAAGCAGCGACGCAAAAATGCGTCAGGCAGTTCTTTTTCATTGTTAGAGGTAATGAACACCAGAGGCCGGTGTTTGGCTTTGATCAGCTCGCGCGTCTCGTAGCAATAAAACTCCATGCGGTCGATCTCGCGCAGCAGGTCGTTTGGAAACTCAATGTCAGCCTTGTCAATCTCGTCAATCAGCAGCGCCACTGGCGCATCGGCGGTGAAGGCCTGCCACAGCACGCCCTTAACGATGTAGTTGTGAATGTCTTTGACTTTTTCCTCGCCCAGCTGCGAGTCGCGCAGGCGCGATACCGCGTCATACTCATACAGACCCTGCTGCGCCTTGGTGGTTGATTTGATGTGCCACTGCAGCAAAGGCAGATTCAGCGCCTCGGCCACCTCTTCGGCCAGCATGGTCTTGCCGGTGCCGGGTTCGCCCTTGACCAGCAGTGGTTTTTGCAGCATGGCCGATGCATTGACGGCCAGCATCAGGTCATCGGTGGCAACGTAGTTCTGGGAGCCTTGAAATTTCATGTCTGTTGGGCCTTGATGCGGCATCACAGTGCTTGAGCTTGTCAGTTGGCTGTCAGCGTCCTGCGCACCCGAACACACAGATATAATCCGCAGTGTTTTTAAGTTGAATCTCACCGGATTGTGCTCGCAAAATGACCAAGTTGTTCACCACTTTTTTTGCTCTCTTTGTGGCTGTTGTCACAGTGACTGCTCAGGCCCAAGAGCTCAAAGGCGACGCCAAAGCCGGCCAGGCCATCAACGCCATGTGCATTGGCTGCCACGGCATCAAGGGCTATCAAGCCAGCTTTCCTGAAGTCTACAAAGTGCCCATGATCTCCGGCCAAAGCGAGAAATACATCGTGTCGGCCCTCAATGCTTACAAAAAAGGCGAGCGTAAACACCCCAGCATGCGCGGTATTTCTGAGACCTTGACCGACCAGAACATGGCCGACCTGGCGGCTTACTACAGCGGCCATGGTGTTGTCGAAGGCAAGTCAGCGCCCAAAGAAGTCAAAGCCCCCAGCCCCCAACTGGCCGCACTTTTGGGCAAAGCCAATTGCGCTTCATGCCACGGCGCTAACTTCAGCACCCCGATTGATCCTTCGTACCCCAAAATCGGCGGCCAGCACGCGGACTACCTTTTTGTGGCCCTGAAGGCCTACAAAAATGACGCCAACGCGGTTGTTGGCCGCGGCAACGCCATCATGTCCGGCATGGCCAAGCAGTACAGCAACGCCGAGCTCAAGCAAATAGCCAACTACCTGGCGAGTGTGCAGGGCGACCTCAAGGTCGAGCCGCAAAGCCGCTGGCGCTGAAGGCCGCTGGCCTGAACTAAGAAACCGCCGCAAGGCGGTTTTTTTGTTTCCAGAGTGTGGGGCGGGGTTCAGTCCCGCGTGGCTTGCCGCTGCACGCAGTCAATGTAGGCCGCGCCATCGGGCGGGCGGCCGGCGCGCTGGCTTTCCCAGACCATCTGGCCCAGGCAGTCCATGGTTTCGTGGTGGGCCGCGTGCAAAGAGTCGCGCTTGGCCGTCAGCAACTCCACCGCCTGCCGTATGCCGCGCGGCTGGTCAATCGAGCATTGCTCGCTGATCGTCAGGTGCATGGACAGGTGCAAAAACGGGTTGGTTTTGCCGCCCTCCACCTCGTACATTTTGTCCACCGCCGCCTCGGCACCAGCAAAATCAGCGTGGTACTCGGGGTGCTCGTCAATCCACTGGCTGACGATGATTTCCATGGCGTCGAGTGGCGTGCCGGCCAGGCTTTTGGCATACACCGCGCAAAAGAACTGGCGCACATTGGCTTGGGAAGGCGTGAACATGGGCGAAAGCGTAGCACGCGACGCCTGTCTACACTGGCCCGCATGAGTCCCCGTGCCCCCGAACTTCTTGCCACTGCAAGCCATGTCTGCTTTTTCACGAGCGGTCAGGCCCTGCGCAGCCGCAGCGTGAGTGCGCGTGTGCTAACCGCCACGCTCGACGTGCCGCCGCCGCCCGCCAAAGTCACGGCCGACTGGCAGCGTGAGGTGGCGCTGCACTTGGCGCTGGTGCCCGGCGACGTCGAAGCCTTGCCGCTGGCCCGCACCCAAGCTCGCTGGCCGGAACTGCGCCACTGCGTGCAAGCCATGGCTGAATGGACGCACACGCTGGGTCTGCCGCTGCTGGCTGACTGCGAGCTGGCCCTGATGGCCTGCCGCGGCGCCAGGTACCACCACGACGGCGCGCAGTACGGCGGCGCAGCCTTTGCCAACCTGTTTTTAAGCGAAGACCGGGGGCTGGACTTGTATTTCCCCCTCACCGGCCAGCGCATCCCTTTGACCAGAGGCACCGCCGTGCTGTTTGACACAGGCCAGCCGCACGCCGTCATTGAGCGGGGCAGTACAGGCTTTGACGCGGCGCACTTTGCGCCAGACCGCGACTGCACGCAATTGTTTTTAACGTGGGAACTGCCGATTGAAAACGCTGGGGTGGCGCAGGCACTGCAAATTCAGTTCGACACTGACCCTGCGGCCGCCCAGCAGCTCAAAGAAGAGCAAGTCTGGGTGAATGGCCAGCCGGGCACGGTTTGCCCGGCGTCGGGCCGGTGGTGCCCCTAAACTTGGTTTTTTGGGTGGCAGAGCGATGGATGACAATTCAAGCCATCTTTTACTTGGAGCTTTTGAATGATCAACAAGATTGCCCCGTCGATTGAGGCGGCGCTGGCCGATGTGAAGGACGGCTCGACCGTGATGATTGGCGGCTTTGGCACCGCCGGCATTCCCAATGAACTGATTGACGGCTTGATTGCGCAGGGCGCTAAGGATTTGGTCATCGTCAACAACAACGCCGGCAATGCCGACACCGGCTTGGCTGCGCTGCTCAAGGCGGGCCGGGTGCGCAAGATCATTTGCAGCTTTCCGCGCCAGGCTGACAGCCATGTGTTTGACGAGCTGTACCGCAGCGGCAAGCTCGAGCTGGAGCTGGTGCCGCAGGGCAACCTGGCCGAGCGCATCCGCGCCGCGGGTGCCGGTGTGGGTGCGTTTTTCTCGCCCACGGGTTACGGCACCGATCTGGCCAAGGGCAAGGAAACGCGTGAGATCAATGGCAAGCACTACGTGCTGGAAATGCCAATTTATGGCGACGTGGCGCTGATACGCGCTGAAAAGGGTGACCGCTGGGGCAACCTGGTTTACCGCAAGGCGGCGCGCAACTTCGGCCCCGTGATGGCGACTGCCGCCCGCTTGACCGTGGCCACGGTGCATGAAGTGGTGGAGCTGGGCGCGCTGGACCCGGAGAGCGTGGTTACCCCCGGCATATTTGTCAGCAAGATTGTCAGGATCGACCGCGTGGCCACCGAGGCCGGCGGTTTTAAAAAGGCGGCATGAGCATGAGCTATCAAAAACGCAGCAAAGAGCAACTCGCCCAACGCGTGGCGCAAGACATTCACGACGGCGCTTATGTCAACCTGGGCATTGGCATGCCCACGCTGGTGGCCAACCACCTGCCCGCCGGTATTGAAGTGATATTGCACAGCGAAAACGGCATTTTGGGCATGGGCCCGGCACCAGCTGCCGGGCAGGAGGACTATGACCTGATCAACGCCGGCAAGCAGCCGGTGACCATGCTGGCAGGCGGCGCTTACTTTCACCATGCCGACAGCTTTGCCATGATGCGCGGCGGCCACCTGGACATCTGTGTGCTGGGCGCTTTTCAGGTGAGTGCCACTGGCGACCTGGCCAACTGGCACACCGGCGAGAAAGACGCCATTCCGGCCGTGGGCGGCGCCATGGACCTGGCGATTGGCGCCAAGAAAACCTGGGTGATGATGGATTTGCTGACCAAAAAAGGCGATAGCAAAGTGGTGGCCCAGTGCAGCTACCCGATCACCGGCATTGCCTGCGTCAAGCGCATTTACTCCGAGCTGGCCACGCTGGAATGCACGCCGAATGGCCTCAAGCTCATCGACATGGTCGAGGGGCTGACCCATGCCGAACTTGAAAAAATGCTGGGCCTGCCGATTGCGGCAGCCTGAGCTTTAAAAACCTTTTTAAAGACACACCATGAGTTCACAAGCCTTTCCACAAGCATTTATTTGCGACGCCATCCGCACCCCTTTCGGGCGTTACGGCGGCGCGCTCTCCAGCGTGCGCACCGACGACCTGGGCGCGGTGCCGCTGCGCGCGCTGATGGCGCGCAACCCGAATGTGGACTGGCAAGCCATCACCGACGTGATCTTCGGCTGCGCCAACCAGGCGGGTGAAGACAACCGCAATGTCGCGCACATGGCCAGCTTGTTGGCCGGCCTGCCGCTGGAAGTGCCGGGCGCCACCCTCAACCGCCTGTGCGGCTCGGGCCTGGACGCCGTGGGCACGGCGGCCCGCGCCATCCGCTCCGGCGAGGCGGGGCTGATGATCGCCGGTGGCGTGGAGAGCATGAGCCGCGCGCCCTTTGTGATGCCCAAGGCCGAGAGCGCTTTCAGTCGCAACAACGCGGTGTATGACACCACCATCGGCTGGCGTTTCGTTAACAAGCTGATGAAAGAAAAGTACGGCGTGGACTCCATGCCCGAGACGGCCGAGAACGTCGCAACCGATTTCAAAATCGAGCGCGAAGCCCAAGACCGCATGGCGCTGGCCAGCCAGCTCAATGCTGTGGCTGCGCAGCAAGCCGGTCACTTGGCACGTGAGATCACACCCGTGTTCATTCCCCAGAAAAAGGGCGATGCCATCATCGTGGACACCGACGAACACCCGCGTGCCACCACGCTGGAAACGCTGGCCAAGCTCAAAGGCGTGGTGCGCCCCGACGGCACGGTGACGGCTGGCAATGCCAGCGGCGTGAATGACGGCGCTTGCGCGCTGCTGCTCGCCAACGAAGCCAGCGCCGCCAAAAACGGCTTGACGCCGCGCGCCCGCGTGGTGGGCATGGCCACGGTGGGCGTGCCGCCGCGCATCATGGGCATAGGCCCTGCGCCGGCCACGCAAAAAGTGCTGGCGCAAACCGGCTTGACGCTGGCGCAACTCGATGTGATTGAGCTCAACGAAGCCTTTGCCGCGCAAGGCCTGGCCGTGCTGCGCCAGCTGGGTTTGCAAGACGACGACGCGCGTGTGAACGCCTGGGGCGGCGCGATTGCGCTGGGCCATCCGCTGGGTGCTTCGGGCGCACGGCTCGCCACCACCGCCGTCAACCGCCTGCACGCCACTGGCGGGCGTTACGCGCTGTGCACCATGTGCATCGGCGTGGGGCAGGGCATTGCGCTGATTCTTGAGCGGGTTTGATCCGGGTACCAAGCGTCGCAGCCCTGAGGCTCGGGGATTACCCGCATAAACCAGCGCTTGGCGTGCTGACAGGCTGTTTTTTCACCGCCGGGAAAACTGATTTCCTTTGCTTTTCTTGCGACTGAACGGGCTCTGCGACACACTCGCAGAAGTTCTCAGTTAACAAGGAAAAACAATGGACAAGCGGATTGGATGGATCGGGTTGGGACGTATGGGCGAGGCCATGGCCAAACGCCTGATCAAAGCAGGCCACCCGGTGAGCGTTTGGAACCGTACCGCCGCCAAGGCTGCGCCACTGGCTGAGTACGGCGCCACCATCGTGGCCCACAAGCAAGACCTGGCGTCTTGCGATTTCGTTTTCACCATGGTCTCCACCACCGATGACCTCAAAGAGGTGCTGTTCGGTGAAGGCGGTCTGGTGGCCGGCGCTGCCAAGCCCAAAGTGGTGATCGACAGCTCGTCCATTTCACAAGAAGGCTCGGTCGAGATTCGCCAGCGGCTTGAAGCCATGGGTGTGGGTTACCTGTGCAGCCCGGTGTCGGGCAATGCCAAGGTGGCCAAGGCCGGCAAACTGCTGCAAGTGGCCTCCGGCCCCAAAGCGCTGTATGACGAGATCGAGCCCTGCCTGCAAGCCATGGCCCGCAAAGTCATGTGGGTGGGCGAGGGCGAACTGGCCCGGGTCTGGAAGATCGCGCACAACACTATGTTTGGCGTTGTCATTCAGAACCTCTGCGAGATCACCGTGCTGGCCGAAAAAGCCGGTATTCCGCGCCATATATTTTTGGAGAGCATCAACGACTCGGTGCTCGGCTCCATGTACACCCGCTACAAGACGCCCATGCTGACCAACCTGACTTTTGACCAGGTCACCTTCACGCCCAAGCTGCTGCTCAAGGACATGGACCTGGGCCTGGGTGCGGCCAAGGCGCACGGCGTGGCCATGCCGGCTGCTGCCGCCACACGCGAATCGATTGCCCGCATGGTCGGCCACGGCCACGACAACATTGACTTTGCCGTGCTGCTGCAAGAGACCGCGGCTGACGCCGGCTTGGTGCTCAAATCTGAAAACGTCAAGATGAGTGACGGACTGGAGTCCTGAAGCATGACCGCCCGGGTTCTGATCAGCGGCGCGACCATCATCACGATGGACGCTCAGGGCGACCTGGGCCGGGGCGACATTCTGGTGAGTGGTGATGTCATCACCGAGATCGCGCCTGTCATTCATGCGGACGATGCGCAGCGGGTGGACGGCACCGGCTGCATCATCATTCCGGGTCTGATCAACGCCCACATGCACACCTGGCAAACCGCACTGCGCGGCCTGGCTGCCAATTGGACGCTGCTCGAATACTTCAAGAACATGCACGCAGGCCTGGCCACCGTGTTCGAGCCGCAAGACCTGCACATTGCCACGCTGGTGGGTGCGCTCAATCAGCTCAACTGCGGCACCACCACGCTGGCCGACTGGTGCCACAACAACCCCACGCCGGCGCACAACGATGCGGCTATTGAAGGCTTGCTGCAGTCGGGCATACGCGCAGCGTTTTTTCATGGCACGCCTAAGCCCGACCCGCAGCCCGGTCAGCGGCCTTTTTGGGAAACGCCGCATCCACGCGCTGAAGTTGAACGCCTGCTCAAAGCCCACCAGGGCCGTGATTTGCTGAGCGTACAGATGGCGGTGCTGGGGCCGCATTACTCAACCATGGACGTGGCGATGCACGACTTCGCTATGGCCAAGGAGCTGGGGCTGATCGCCTCGCTGCACCAGGGCGGCGGGCCGGCCCGCACCCCGGACGGTTGGCAAAAGCTTGAAGCCGCGGGCTTGCTGGGCGAGCACATCAACATCGTGCACGGCCATGCGCTGGACGACACCCAGCTCAAGCGTTTTTGCGAGCTGGGCCTGAGCTTTTCTGCCGCGGCGGAGAGCGAGATGAGCCAGGGCCACGGTCACCCGCTGACCGGCCGGCTGCGCGACTTCGGCCGCGCGCCTTCGCTGGGCGTAGACCTTGAAAGCGTGATGAGCGGCGACATGCTGACCCAGGCGCGCATTGCGCTGGGCATTCAGCGCTCGCTTGACAACGTGGCGCACCGCGCGGCGCACGGCACCATTCCTTCTACCTCGACCATCACAACGCGGCAGGCGCTGGCCTGGGTCACCATCGAAGGCGCCCGCATGCTCCAGCAATCGCACCTCATCGGCTCGCTGGCCGCCGGCAAGCAGGCCGACCTGGTGATGATCCGCGCCAGCGACCTGAACATGCAGCCGGTGCATGATGCGGTCAACAGCGTGGTGATGCAGACCACTTTGGCTAACATTGACAGCGTGATGGTGGCCGGGCAATGGAAAAAACGCCAAGGGAAGTTGCTCGGCGCGGACCTGGCGCCGCAACTTGCCGCGCTGCGCGCATCAGGTGAAAAAATAACCCGTGCCATGGGCCTTTGAGACCGATTTTCAGTGAAAACTTTGTAAATAAATCAAACCGACCAGGAGACAATATGAAACGCTTACTCATTGCTGCCGCGACCGTCTTTGCTGTGGCCAGTGCCACTGCGCAAGCGGCTTATCCAAGCAAGGTCATCAAAATCATCGTGCCCTTCACCGCCGGCAGTGCCACTGACATCATGGCGCGCATTGTGGGTGAAAAACTCACCACCACCATGGGTCAGCCGGTGGTGGTTGAAAACCGGCCGGGCGCAGGCGGCACGCTGGGCGCTTCGCAGGTCGCTAAAAGTGAGCCCGATGGTTACACCTTGCTGGTGGTGTCCACCGGTCACGTGGTCAACCCTGCGCTGTATGCCAACCTGAACTACGACACCTTGGGCGACTTTGTTGGTGTCACACCCCTGGCGGCGCTGCCCAGCGTGCTGGTGGTCGGTGCAAGCAGTCCGATCAAGAACATGGCTGAGCTGATTGCGACAGCCAAGGCCAAGCCGGGCCAGCTCAACTACGCGTCCGCCGGCGTCGGCAGCGCCACCCATGTGAATGCCGAAAAATTCCGCGCCCAGGCCAATATCCAGCTCACCCACATTCCCTTCAAGGGCACGCCCGAGACCATCGTCGAAACCAGCGCGGGGCGCGTGGACTTCATGTTCACACCGGTGCTGGCTTCCATCCCGTCGATCCGCGACAACCGCATGCGCGCGATTGCTGTCAGCACGGCCAAGCGTTCCAGCGCGCTGCCGGATACACCGACCGTGGCCGAAGCCGGTTTGCCGGGTTTCGTTTTTGACTTCTGGATCGGCATGCTCGCACCCGCCAAAACACCCCGCGCCGTTGTCAACAAACTCAACGCCGAAGTGCGCAACATCCTGCAGCAGCCCGACGTGAAGGACCGCCTCGCCAAACTCGGCGCTGAGGCCATGCCCATGTCGCCTGAGCAGTTCGATGCGCACATCAAGGAAGAGTTCACGACCTTGGGCGCGGTCATGAAGTCGGCGCCAAAGTAAAGGCGCTGCCCTGCTTACGCCAACAGCCAATTCCCCAGGCGAGCCCATGCTGCTGCGCGTGAATGTCTTCAACACCTCCAGCAACCTGCCGCTGCTGGCGGCTATCGAAGCCGGCTACTTTGCCAGCCGGGGTTTGCGCATCGAGGTGCAAAACACGCCGAATTCGGACGAGCAGCGCGCCGGGCTGGCGGCTGGCTTGTTCGACATCGCGCATGCCGCTGTAGACAACGCCGTGGCCATGGCCGAGGCCGGGCATGACGTGGCGATTGTGTGCGGCGGTGACGCCGGCATGAACGAGCTGATGGTGCGCGCTGAAATCAAGGGCTTTGATGATTTGCGCGGCAAGCTGCTGGCGGTCGATGCGCCGCGCACCGCTTACGCACTGGTGGCCAAAAAAATTCTCAAAAATAAGGGCCTGCTGGAAAACCGTGACTACAGCGTCAAGCTGGCAGGCGGCACCGGCCCGCGCGCTGCCGCCATGGTTGCTGACCCGGAACTGGCCGCCGGCATGATCAACCCGCCGTTTTCTTTTTCGGTGCGCGAGCAAGGTCTCAAAAGCCTGGGCAGTCAGTTCGAGTTGCTAGGCCCTTACCAGGCCACGGGTGCTTTTGTGATGCGCCCCTGGGCCGCTGAGCATGCCGGTGTGTTGCAGCAGTATTTGGCCGCCTATGTGCAAGGCCAGCGCCATGTGATGAACCCGGCCAACCGCGCCGCCATGCTGGCGTTGCTGGTGCGCAGTTTCAAACTGAGCGAGGCTGCGGCAGCAGGCACTTACGCGGCCATGCTGCAAGCAGGCTCGGGCCTGGCGCCGCATGCGGCCTTCAGCCACGAAGGCTTTGCCACGGTGCTGTCGATACGCGCTGAGATGGAAGGCATGTGGGGCGGCCAGGCGCCTGCGGCCGGCCGCTACCTGGACTTGTCTTATTACGACAGCGCTGTTGCTTCAATCGATACGGAAGGCTCCTCATGACATCCACTGCCCAGCGCATTCCTTATGTCGATGCATCGCGCATCACCGAGCCGGCCATGCGCGCCGAGTTTGAGCGTGCGGCCCGTGATGGCGCGCCTCGCCCTGAGAGCCACGCCATCCGCGCCCATGTGCCGGCTGTTTTCTGGTCGTTTGCCAATGCCTGGAACGACACCTTTGTGCAAGGTGTGTGCGACCACGCGATCAAGGAAATTTGCAGACTGTATGTGTCGCAAGCGGTGAATTGCAATTACTGCGGCAACCAGCGCTCGGTGAAGGCGCAGGCTCTGGGCGTGGTTGAAGACGATGTGCTGGCCTTGCTGGAGTTTGACAAGGCCGAGCGTTTCACACCGCGCCAAAAAGCGGCTTTGCGGCTGGCTGAAGCCATCACCTGGGGGCTGGAGTCCAGCGACGAGTTGTGGGCCGGACTGAACGCGCATTTTGAAACGCCGCAAATCGTCGAGCTGGGATTTTTCATCGGCCTGACTATGGGCCAGCAGCGCTGGAACCGGCTGATCAACATGGGGCACGGTCAGTTCATGGGCGGCACCACCGGTGGCCTGGCCCCGGCGGCAGCGCAAGCCAACTCTATTGCGGCGACAACTGCCTGATGGCCCGTATTCATTTCATGGGTGTGGGCAAGATGGGCTTGCCCATGGCCACGCACATGCACCGCGCCGGCCATTCGCTGAGCGTCAGTGACACCAGCGCGCAGCAACAGGCCCTGGCAGCCGACAGCGGCCTGAGCGTGCTGGGTGCAGAGCTGGCACTGCCGGGCGTGGACATTGTTTTTTCATCACTGCCGGGCGATGTTGCTTTGCTCAGTGTGGCCGCGCAGGTGGCCGGTCTGGCGCGCGCCGGCACGCTGTGGGTGGACACCAGCACCGTGTCGCCCGCGGCTTCAGCTGAAGCTGCCGCCTGCTGCGAGCAGGCCGGCGTTCTGTGCTTGCGCACCACCGTGTCGGGCAACAACCACATGGCTGAAGCGGCGCAGTTGACCGTCATGGCCTCGGGGCCGCGTGCTGCTTATGACACCGCCTTGCCGCTGCTGAGTTTGCTCGGGCCTAACCGGTTTTACCTGGGCGACGCAGAGCAGGCGCGGCTGATGAAGCTGGTGGTCAACCTGATGATCGCGCAGACCAGTGCCATGCTGTCTGAAGGCCTGACGCTGGGCCGCAAGGGTGGTCTGGGCTGGCAGGACATGTGGCAGGTGCTCAGCGCCAGCGCGGTTGGCTCGCCCATTCTCAAGGCCAAGTCAGTGCAGCTCGGCGAGCGAGATTTCACGCCCACCTTCACGGTTGAGCAGATGCTCAAGGACTTGTCGCTCATCATCGGTGCCGGCCAAGCCTTGCACGCGCCCTTGCCGCAAACCGCCATGACGCAGCAGCTGATGCAGGCGGCGGTGGCGCAAGGCGACGCGCTGGACGATTACGCGGCGGTCATCAAAGCACTGGAGCGCAGTGCCGGCCTGGCTACCGGGCGCGAGCAGGTGCTTGGCAAGCCTTGAGCATCATTGAACTAAGAGAATCTGACATGCCTGCCATCGCTCCCTTTATTTACACCGCGCACGCAGCCCGTGTGGTTTTTGGTGCGGGTTCCATAAAGCATCTGGAGCGCGAAATTGATGCGCTGGGTTTCAAGCGCGCGCTGGTCTTGTCCACGCCAGAGCAACGCGATTCGGCCGAGATGGTGGCCAACTTGCTGGGTGCGCGCGCGGCCGGTGTGTTTGACCGCGCGGTGATGCATGTGCCGATAGAGACCGCCCGCGAGGCCAGAGAGATCGCCAGGCAGCTGGGCGCTGATTGCGCCGTGGCGATTGGCGGCGGCTCGACCACCGGCCTGGGCAAAGCCATTGCGCTGGACTCCGGTCTGCCCATCATCGCCATTCCAACCACTTACGCCGGCTCTGAAATGACGCCTGTTTATGGCATCACCGAGGACGGCATGAAGAAAACCGGCAAAGACGTGCGGGTGGTGCCGCGCTGCGTGATTTACGACCCCGAGCTCACGCTGGGTCTGCCGGTGAACATGAGCGTGACCAGCGGCATCAATGCGATTGCGCATTCGGCCGAGGGCTTGTATGCCCCGGACC
>JBIKPY010000004.1:0-71810 GCA_044357185.1 Polaromonas sp. | reverse complement strand
CCACGCTGCTGGGCACGCTGGTGGGCGTGGGACGGTTTTCGCGCAATGCGCTGGTGCGCGGTTTGTGCTCGGCTTATGTCGAGGTTTTCCGCAACATACCCATCTTGCTGCAATTGCTGATGTGGTATCTGCTGTTCACCGAATTGCTGCCCGACGCCGCCGAAGCCTGGCAAGCCGGCTCTGTCTACCTGAGCAAGGGCGGGATTAACTTCCCTATTCCTATTTGGGCCGCCGGCCATGGCTGGGCCCTGATCGGCCTGCTGGCAGGTGCGGTCGGCGCCTGGGTTTACCGGCGCTGGGCCTTCGCTCAATTTGAGGCCAGCGGCCAGTTGCGCAGCATGGTGCTGCTGCCCTTGGCTTTGCTTGTGCTGGGTGCGTTTGCCGGCTGGTTGGCCGGCGGTGCACCGTCTGACTATGACCTGCCCAAGCGCGGTGAGTTCGCCATTGAAAACGGTGGTTCGCTCACGCCGGAGTTTGTGGCTGTGCTTTTGGGCCTGACCGTTTACACCGCCGCTTTTGTGGCCGAGGTGGTGCGTGCCGGCATCCAGTCCGTGGCGCAAGGGCAAAGCGAGGCCGCAGCCGCGCTAGGCCTGTCGCGCGGTCAGGAAATGCGGCTGGTGATGCTGCCGCAGGCCCTGCGCGTGATCATTCCGCCGCTGACCAACCAGTACCTGAATCTGACGAAAAATTCCTCGCTGGCCGTGGCCATCGGTTACCCCGACGTGGTGTCGATTGCCAACACCGCCATCAACCAGACCGGCCGGGCCGTCGAGTGCATCACCATCGTCATGGCGATTTACCTGAGCACCTCGCTGCTGACCTCGCTGCTGATGAACTGGTACAACACCCGCGCGGCCATCAAGGAACGCTGATCTCCACTCGGAACACCACATGACTGCCAAGATCTTTCAATCCCTGCCGTCCCGTCCGGCACCCACGCGCCAGGATGGCCTGCTGGGCTGGCTGCGCGCCAACCTCTTCGGTGACCTGCGCACCTCGCTGGCCACCTTGCTGATAGGCGGCCTGCTGCTGTGGCTGTTGCCGCAGTTTTTGCAATGGGCCGTGTTCAGCGCCGTGTGGCGTCCCAATTTTGATGCCTGCCGCGCAGACGGCGTCGGCGCCTGCTGGGGCGTGGTCGCTGAAAAGTACCGGCTGATTATTTTGGGCCGCTATCCGTTTGACGAACAGTGGCGCCCGCTGGTTGCCACCTTGCTGATGCTCAGCCTGTTGGTGGCGAGCTGCGTGCGTTTTTGCTGGAAGCCGTGGCTGGTGTTGCTGTGGGCCGGCGTGTTGGCGGTTTTCTTCACGCTGATGTACGGCAATGTGCTGGGCCTGAGCAAAGTCGAGACCGACCGCTGGGGCGGACTGCCGCTCACGCTGCTGCTGGCCACGCTGTCGATTGCCATGGCTTTTCCGATTGCGCTGGTGGTCGCGCTGGGCCGGCGCTCGAACCTGCCGGCGATCCGCAGCGCCTGCACGATCTATGTCGAACTGGTGCGCGGCGTGCCGCTGATCTCGGTGCTGTTCATGGCCTCGTTCATGTTTCCGCTTTTCATGCCGCAAGGCACCACCATTGACGTGCTGATCCGCGTGCTGGCCGGCATCACGCTGTTTGCCGCCGCCTACATGGCCGAAGTCATACGCGGCGGCCTGCAAGCGATACCCAAAGGCCAGATCGAAGCCGCCGCCACACTGGGCCTGTCGTACTGGCAGACGCAGCGCAAGATCGTGCTGCCGCAGGCGCTGGCGATGGTGGTGCCCGGCATCATGAACAACTTCATTGCAATCTTCAAAGACACCTCGCTGGTCACCATCGTCAGCCTGTACGAGCTTACCGGCGCACTCGGTCTGGCGCTCAACTCAGACGCCGACTGGCGGCCTTTCAAAATCGAGGGCTATCTGTTCATCGCCCTGATCTATTTCATCTTCTGCTTTTCTATGTCCCGCTACAGCCTCTGGGTTGAAAAGCAGGTCAACAAAGGCAAGCAGCGCTGAGCCCCAGGCCCGGCCCTCTCTTTTTCTCTCAGGAAACACCCATGTCTGAATCCATCATCACCTTCGACAAAGTCAACAAGTGGTACGGCAACAATTTCCATGTGCTGCGGGACATTGACCTGGACGTCGCCAAGGGCGAACGCATCGTCATCTGCGGCCCTTCCGGCTCGGGCAAGTCCACGCTGATCCGCTGCATCAACCGGCTGGAAGAGCACCAGCAGGGCCGGCTGGTCGTTGACGGCGTTGAGCTGGCCGACGACGTCAAAGCGATTGACGCGATCCGCAAGCAAGTGGGCATGGTGTTCCAGCAGTTCAATTTGTTCCCGCACCTGACCGTGCTCGAAAACCTGACGCTCTCGCCCATGTGGGTCGGCAAGATTCCCAAGAAGGAAGCCGAAGAAAAAGCCATGCAGCAACTCGAGCGCGTCAAGATCGCAGAGCAGGCCCTCAAGTACCCGCTGCAACTCTCGGGCGGCCAGCAGCAACGCGTGGCAATTGCCCGCGCACTGTGCCTCAAGCCCAAGATCATGCTGTTTGACGAGCCCACCTCGGCGCTGGACCCGGAGATGATCAAGGAAGTGCTGGACGTGATGGTGGAGATGGCCGACGCCGGCATCACCATGATCTGCGTGACGCACGAAATGGGCTTTGCCAAGGCCGTGGCCGACCGCGTGATCTTCATGGACCAGGGCCAGATCGTCGAGCAGAACAAACCTGCCGAGTTCTTCAACCATCCGCAGACCGACCGCGCCCAGGACTTCCTGTCGAAAATCCTGGGCCATTGACAGTGACCCGGGCTGCGGCCTGCTGCGGCGCTACCATCGACGGATGAACCAGCGCAAAACCGAACTCGACGCACTGGCCATCGGCCTGTTGCTGGCGGGTTGCCTGCTGTGGGGTTTTCAGCAGGTGCTGATTAAGGCCACGCTGCCCGAGGTAGCACCGCTGTTTCAGGCTTCGCTGCGGGTGCTCGGTGCCACCCTCCTGCTGGGGCTGTGGTGCTTCTGGCGTCGTATTCCCCTCTTCAAGGCCGACGGCTCGCTGGCTGCGGGCCTGCTGGCCGGCGCGCTGTTTGCCGCTGAATTCACCTGCATTTACACCGGCATGCAGTACACCTCGGCCTCGCGGCTGACGGTGTTTTTGTACACATCCCCTTTTTGGGTGGCGCTGCTGGTGCCGCTGTGGGTGGGCGCCGAGCGCCTGCGCGGCCTCCAATGGCTGGGCTTGCTGGCGGCCTTTGCCGCCATGCTTTTTGCGCTGCGCGAAGGCTTCCTAGCCGAGCACGGCGCCACGCTGCGCGGCGACTTGCTGGGCGTACTGGCCGGGCTGTTCTGGGGGCTGACCACGGTGGTGATCCGGACCACGCGGCTGACGCAGATCAGCGCCGAAAAACTGCTGTTTTACCAACTCGCCGCCAGCGCTGTGCTGATGCCTCTGTTGTCCCTCGGTCTGGGTGAGGTCTGGCATTGGCAGTTCAGCGCCTTTGCCATCGGCTCGCTGCTGGTTCAGGCGGTGCTGGTGGCCTTTGTCAGTTATCTGGTCTGGATGTGGATGCTGGGGCGTTACCCTGCGACTCGGGTGACGGTATTCGTCTTTTTCACACCTCTGTTTGCGCTGCTGTTCGGCGCACTGTGGCTGGACGAGCCGGTCACGCCCGGGCTGCTGCTGGCGCTGGCTATGGTGGCATTGGGCATCGTGCTGGTGAACCGGCCCAAAGATGCAGGACAGAGCGGCTGACTACACTGAGGCCCTCACGCCCTCTTGAAAACCGGCCGAGCAACCCCGCCCTTATGGAAATATTCATTCTCTCGATGCTGCTGGCCTTTGCCGCTTACCAGCTGAAGCACGTGCCTTCACGCTGAGCGCTGAGATGCTGTTGCTGCAGCACAGCTGTCACTGGTTTTGCAAATCCAAATCCGTGGCTTCGGCCCGCGTGCTGGTGCGTCACCAAACGCCTTATGCGCAGGTACTGGCCTCGGTGTCACCAGAGACGCGGCGCGCTTACCTCGACTTGCTTGGCGGTTTATAGTGGCCCCATCACGGGCTGAAAGCAATATGCGCATCTGGACAAAACCCATCTCTGTTGAATCCATCACCGCGCTGTGTGCAGGCTGCGCCGAATCGCACCTGGGCATGGAATTTTTAGAGGTGGGCGATGACTTCATCCGCGGCCGCGTCCCGGTGGACGAGCGCACGCGCCAGCCTTACGGCTTGTTGCACGGCGGCGTGTCAGTGGTGCTGGCCGAAACGCTGGGCTCGATAGGCGCCGGACATACGGCGGCCGAAGGCCATACGGTGGTGGGCCTGGACATCAACGCCAACCACCTCAAGAGCGCACGCAGTGGCTGGGTCACCGGCATCGCACGACCGGTGCACATAGGCCGCAGCACGCAAGTCTGGCACATCGACATGCGCAATGACGACGGGGAGCTGACCTGCGTCTCGCGCCTGACCGTGGCGGTATTGGCGCCGCGCTAAAACACCGCCGGTTTAAGGACTGTCTTGGTCCTGCCGCGCCATCCTTGTGCTTTTCCAGTAAACATCGTCTCCGCCGTTCATGCGGTTGAGCACGCGCGAAAGTACAAACAGCAAATCACTCAAGCGGTTAAGGTACTGACGCGGCGTTTCTTTGAGTGCTTCGCTGCGCTCGAGCGCCACCACAGCGCGCTCAGCGCGGCGAGCCACAGTACGGCACACATGGGACTGCGAAGCGGCACGCGTACCTGCCGGCAAAATGAACTCCTTCAAGCTGGGCAGGCTGTCGTTGTATATTTTCAATGCCTCGTCGAGCTGCCCGACCGCCTCGGGCTTGAGCAGCTCAAAGCCGGGAATCGACAGCTCACCACCCAGGTTGAACAGCTGGTGCTGCACATCCACCAGCAAAGCGCGCACCTCGCCGGGCATGTCTTCGCACAGCAGCACGCCGATGTTGGAGTTGAGCTCATCGACATCGCCCATGGCGTGCACGCGCAAGCTGTCCTTGGAGACGCGCGTGTTGTCGCCCAGGCCGGTGGTGCCGTTGTCGCCGGTGCGGGTGGCAATCTGGGTGAGTCGCTTGGACATAAGGCTCCAGGTAAGAAAAAAGACCGGGGCGCAGGTCGTCGCCCTGACCCGCTAGTTTAGGCCCGGCGGGCTGCGAGGCTTGCGGCCAAGGTTTAAACTGACCGTCCACGCTGGAGAACCCCATGAACGCACCCCTGCCCGCCCATTTGCTGCCTGAGATTCAACAACGCGAAACGCCTGCAGCGCTGATTGACGCGCTCAAGGCGCGCTTTGCTGAGCGCTGCTCTACCGCGCTGGTGGTGCGCGAGCAGCATGGCCGGGACGAATCGTCTTTTGCCCTGCCACCGCCGGCCGCCGTGGTGTTTGCCGAAAGCACGGCCGAAGTGGCCGAGGTCGTCAAGCTGGCCGGCCAGTACAGCGTGCCGGTGATTCCGTTTGGCGTGGGCACCTCGCTGGAGGGGCATTTGCTGGCGGTGCAAGGCGGCATCAGCATCGACATGGGCCGCATGAACCGCGTGCTGAGCATCAACGCGGAAGACCTGACGGTGACCGTGCAGCCGGGCGTCACGCGCAAGCAGCTCAATGAAGAAGTCAAAAGCACAGGCTTGTTTTTCCCGATCGACCCGGGCGCTGACGCCACCCTGGGCGGCATGTGCGCCACGCGCGCCAGCGGCACCAACGCCGTGCGCTACGGCACCATGCGTGAAAACGTGCTGGCGCTCGAAGTGGTGACGGCCAGCGGCGAAGTGATTCGCACCGGCACGCGCGCCAAAAAATCATCGGCCGGCTATGACCTGACGCGCCTGATGGTGGGCAGCGAAGGCACGCTGGGCGTGATCACCGAAGTCACCGTCAAGCTCTACCCGCTGCCCGAAGCCATTTCGGCGGCCATCTGCTCTTTTCCGAGCATTGAGGCGGCGGTGCGCACCACCATTGAAGTGATTCAACTGGGTGTGCCGATTGCACGCGTCGAATTGATTGACGCCAACAGCGTGCGCATGGTCAACGCGCATTCCAAGCTTGGCCTGCGAGAAGAGCCCATGCTGCTGATGGAGTTTCACGGTTCGCCCACCAGCGTCAAGGAGCAGGCCGAGCTGGTGCAGGAACTCGCCACCGGCCACGGCGGCAATGCCTTTGAATGGGCCAGCACGCCGGAAGAGCGTACTCGGCTGTGGACAGCCCGGCACAACGCTTACTTTGCGGCCGTCCAATCGCGCGCAGGCTGCCGCGTGATCTCCACCGACACCTGCGTGCCGATCTCGCGTCTGGCCGACTGCCTGCTCGACTCGGTGGCTGAGGCCGACGCCAGCGGCATTCCTTACTTTTTAGTCGGCCATGTGGGCGACGGCAACTTTCACTTCGGTTACCTGATCGACCCGACGCAGCCGCAGGAGCGCGTGGTGGCTGAGGAGCTGAACCACAAATTGGTGGCGCGCGCGCTGCGCCTGGAAGGCACTTGCACCGGCGAGCACGGTGTGGGCCTGCACAAGATGGATTTCCTGGTGACAGAAACAGGTGATGGCGCGGTCGAGATGATGCGCACCATCAAGCGCGCGCTGGACCCGAAGAACATCATGAACCCGGGCAAGATCTTCACGATCTAAGCAAGGCGCACGGCGATCTGACGAAAGCCGGCGCAGCCTGGCGCTTACTTGCCGCCGCGAAGGCGCTCAATCAAGCCGTTGAGTTCGTCCATCGACGAGAACTGAATCGCCAGCTCGCCCACGTCTTCGCGCCGGCCATTGCGTTTGACTTGTTTTTTCACGCGCACCTCAACCTCGGCCATCAGCAAATCGGCCAGCTCTTCTTCCACCCGGCGTGTGTCGCGTGACTTTTCCTTGGACGCTTTTTGCGGCTTGAGTGAAAACTCGGCGCTGAGTTTTTTGACCAGGCCTTCGGCCTCGCGCACCGACATTTTTTTCGCGGCAATCTGGTTGGCCGCGGTGATCTGGGTGGCGCGGTCCAGCGAGAGCAAGGCGCGCGCATGGCCCATGTCCAGGTCGCCGGCCATCAACATGGTCTGCACCGGGTCGGCCAGGTTCAAAAGGCGCAGCAGGTTGCTGGCCGCGCTGCGCGAGCGGCCCACGGCTTGCGCAGCCAGCTCGTGCGTGAGACCGAATTCTTTGACGAGGCGCTGCAGGCCCTGGGCTTCTTCGAGCGGGTTGAGGTCTTCGCGCTGTATGTTTTCGATCAAGGCCATGGCCGCTGCAGCCTCGTCGGGCACATCGCGCACCAGCACCGGCACGCTGTCCAGGCCGGCCAGCTTGGCGGCACGGAAACGCCGCTCGCCGGCAATGATCTCGTATTTGCCATCGTTGGCGCCGCTGCTCAGCCGGCGCACCAGAATCGGCTGCATGATGCCCTGCACCTTGATGGATTCGGCCAGCTCGTAGAGCGCGCCTTCGTCCATGCGCGTGCGCGGCTGGTACTTACCGGCCACCATGTCGAGCAGGCGCAGCGATGCCGGCAGGCCCGGGCTGGCGGCATTGCTGTTTTCTATGGCCTGGCTGGTTTCGCCCACAGTGGGGCCCAGCAGGGCTTGCAATCCGCGGCCCAGGCCTTTGGGTTTTTTGGTGACCATCTTGTTTTTCTTTCTTTGCTAAAAAATGGATGCCGGCGCTGCTGCCGGATGGTGGGTGCGCAGTGTTTGCAGCAGAGCCAGACCCTCAGGCCAGTCGCCCAAAGCGCTGTCGGCGTTGAGGTGGCCGCGCTCACCGGCGTCTACCCAGCGCGAGCCCCAGGCGTCAGCGAACTGGCGGGCGCGCTCGGCGCTGCAATACGGGTCGTTGCGGCTGCCGACCAGCGCACTGGCAAAGGGCAGGCGCTGCAAGGGCACAGGCGACCAGCTCGCTAAAACGGGACGCAAGGCCTCGCGTTCAACATCGCCGGGCGCCACCAGCAAAGCCCCCTTCACAAGATGCGTGTTGCGCGAATGCGCGGCCCAGGCAGCCACCAAGAGGCAGCCCAGACTGTGCGCCACCAGCACGGCAGGCTCTTCTAAGCCGAGCAAGACTTCTTCGAGCCGGGCCGTCCAGTCGCCGCGCAAAGGGCGCTGCCAATCATGCTGCTCGACGCGCTGAAAACCGTGCGCCGCTTCCCACCGGCTTTGCCAGTGCAAAGGGCCGCTGTTTTGCCAGCCCGGAAGAATCAACACAGCGCTAGGGTTCATGAACAACGCAGAAAGATGACTTGGAAAAGGGGTTTGAAAATGCAATTTGCTATTGAATGCGTAGCAACAAAGCTGCGCCAGTCAGGGCATTAGCGGGGTTATCTCACATCCCCTTGATGCGCTCAATCATCTCGCCGGCAAAGGTCACAAAGGCTTGGGCGCCCTTAGAGGCCGGGTCGAACACCACGCCTGGCACGCCGTAACTGGGCGCTTCGGCCAGGCGCACATTGCGCGGGATGACGGTGTTGAACACCTTGTCGCCAAAATGTTGCTTGAGCTGCTCGCTGACTTGCAGCTGCAAGGTGATGCGCGGGTCAAACATGACGCGCAAGAGCCCGATGATGGCCAGCTCTTTGTTCAGGTTGGCGTGCACCTGCTTGATGGTGTTGACCAAGTCGGTCAGGCCTTCGAGCGCGAAGTATTCGCACTGCATGGGCACGATGACGCCGTGCGCGCAGCACAGGCCATTGAGCGTGAGCATGGACAAGGACGGCGGGCAATCGATGAGGACAAAGTCGTATTGGTCTGCCACCGCCTCGATGGCCAAACGCAAACGCTTTTCGCGGCGCTCGACCTCGACCAGTTCGACCTCGGCGCCGGCCAGTTCGCGGTTGGCGCCCAGCACGTGGTAGCCGCAACCGGCGTCCACCAGCTTCTGGCTGCTGACGCGCGCTTCGGCGATGGAGGCGGACTCCAGCAGCACGTCATAAACCGTGAGTTCAAGCTGGCGCTTGTCCACGCCCGAGCCCATGGTGGCATTGCCCTGCGGATCCAGGTCGATCATCAGAACGCGCTGGCCGAGCTGCGCCAGACCGGCCGCGAGATTGACGGTGGTGGTGGTCTTGCCCACCCCGCCCTTTTGGTTGGCAACGCAAAATATTTTGGCCATGGGTGCTTGCTCTATGGATAAGGGGAAATGCGCCGCCGTGAGGGCTTAACGCGACAAGGCCAGCTTGACGCCAAAGCCGATGAGGAAAATGCCAGCGCCTTTTTCAAGCAGTGCCGAAATGCGCGGGCTGGCACGCACACGCTCAGCCAGAAAGTGCGTCAGCAACACGGCGCCCAGGCCATACAAAAAGGTCAGGGCCGCAATGGTCAAGGCCATCACGCCAAAAGTGAGCAGGCCCTGGTGCCGGGCCGGGTCGATGAAAAGCGGGAAAAACGCCAGGTAAAAAACAATGGCCTTGGGGTTGAGCAAGGTGATCAGCAGCGTCTGGCGGAAATAGTGGCCTGTTTTCATTTTCAGCACGGGAGCGTCGCCCGGTTTGGCCAGCAGCATTTTGGCGCCCAGCCATGCCAGGTAGGCCGCGCCCAGCCACTGCACCAGGTGAAAAGCCGTGGGATAAGCGGCCATCAAAGCCGACACGCCGGCCACTGCCGCCCACAACAGCACCTGGTCTCCGGCGATCACGCCGAAGGTCGCGCCCATGCCGCCGGCTATGCCGCCCTTGCCGGTCGAGGTGATCAGCGCCAGGTTGCCGGGCCCGGGAATGGCCAGAAAAACGACAATGGCAATAACAAAAGCGCCGTAGTCAGCGACGCCGGCGAGTGAGCCGAGCATGAAAATCCTTGTTTGAAGCCTTCAAGTTTACGACAGGCAACGGTCGCGCCCGGTCACCCGGTTTTTTGAAGCCAGATGATGCAGCGCTCAGCCGCCAACCCGGGCACGGCCAGCGGTTCCACGTGAAACATAGCCACATCGGGCGGGAGCATGGCCAGCTCTTCGGCCGGATGCTTGCCCTTGAGGGCCATCCACACGCCGCCGGGTGCCAGCGCCGCCTGCGACCAGCCGGCGAAGTCCGCCAGCGAGGCAAAGGCTCTGGAGCAGATCACGTCAAAGGGCTGGGTGATGGTTTCCACGTGGGCGTGCAGCCCACTGAGATTCGGCAGCCCCAGAGCCAGCGCCACATGTTTGATAAAGGCGGCTTTTTTACCCACCGTGTCTACGCAAGTCACGGCCAGGCCCGGGCAGCAAATGGCCAACACCACGCCCGGCAGGCCGGCACCGGAGCCGACATCGAGCAGGCTGGGGGCGCTCAGGCCCCGGCCCTGCAAATGCTTTTGCAGCGGCGCGACCGCCGCCAGGCTGTCGAGCAAATGGTGCGTCAGCATCTCGGCCGGGTCGCGCACAGCCGTCAGGTTGTAGACCTTGGTCCACTTGCCGATCAGGTTTTGGTAGTCGAGCAAGCCCTGGACTTGGGCGTCTGACAGGCTCACATGGAGCTCGGCCAGCCCGGCGCGCAGCACGGCCTCGGCATTGATGCTCACGCGTCAGCCTTGGCGGGTTGGGCCACGATGGGCTGGGCCACAGCGTTTTTCCAGAGGTTCTTTTTCAGGTGGACCAGCAGCAGGGAAATGGTGGCCGGCGTGATGCCCGAAATGCGCGAGGCCAGACCCAGGGTCTCGGGGCGGTGCTTGTCCAGCTTTTGCCGCGCCTCAATACTCAGCGCCGAAACCTGCAAATAGTCCAGCTCAGCAGGCAACTTGAGGTTTTCATAGTGGGCGGCGCGCTCAACCTCGGTCTTTTGCAGGTCGATGTAGCCGGCGTACTTGGCCACGATCTCGATCTGCTCGATCACGGCGGCCAGCATGTCGGCGGGCATATTGGTTTCACGTGAAACGGCCGGGTTGGCCCCTGCGGCGTCACCGCCCAGCGCGGCCAGCTCGGCGCTGGCAAAGCGACCGCCGTCCAAAGACATGAGGCCGGCGTAGTCCACATCCGGGCGTCTAAGCAGGTCCAGCAGGTTGTATTCGCGCTCAATAGCTTTGCCCAGCACACGCTCGGCCTCGGCAGCGGGCAGGTTGTTCGGGTTGACCCAGAGCGAGCGCAGGCGCTCAGTTTCACGTGAAACAGCGTCGCGCTTGCGGTTGAAGGCGTCCCAGCGGGCGTCGTCCACCAGGCCCAGCTCGCGGCCTTTTTCGGTCAGGCGGGCGTCGGCGTTGTCTTCTCGCAGCATCAACCGGTACTCGGCGCGGCTGGTGAACATGCGGTAGGGCTCGGTCACGCCCTTGGTGATCAGGTCGTCGACCAGCACGCCCAGGTAGGCTTGGTCGCGGCCCGGCAGCCAGGCTTCCTGGCCGCGACATTGCAGCGCTGCATTGATGCCGGCAAACAGGCCCTGCGCCGCCGCCTCTTCATAGCCGGTGGTGCCGTTGATCTGCCCGGCGAAAAACAAGCCGCCGATGGCGCGGGTTTCAAAGCTGCTTTTGAGCGAGCGCGGGTCAAAGTAGTCGTACTCGATGGCATAGCCGGGCCGCAAAATATGGGCGTTTTCCATGCCGGCCATGGAGCGCACAAGCGCGTACTGAATGTCAAACGGCAGGCTGGTTGAGATGCCGTTGGGGTAGATCTCGTGCGTGGTCAGGCCTTCGGGCTCCAGAAAAATCTGGTGGCTGGTCTTGTCAGCAAAGCGGTTGATCTTGTCTTCGACGCTGGGGCAATAACGCGGACCAACGCCGTCGATCTTGCCGGTGAACATGGGGCTGCGGTCAAAGCCCGAGCGGATGATGTCGTGCGTGCGCTCATTGGTGTGGGTGATCCAGCAAGGCACTTGCTGCGGGTGGGCAATGCCCGCGCCCATGAAGCTGAACACCGGAACGCTATCGCCCTCGCCGCCCGGCATGCCGTCACCCGGCTGCACAATGCACTTAGAAAAGTCGATGCTGCGCCCGTCCAGCCGTGGCGGCGTGCCGGTTTTCAGCCTGCCCTGGGGCAGCTTGAGTTCTTTGAGCCGCGCACTCAGCGACACCGCCGGCGGGTCGCCGGCCCGCCCTGCCGCGTAGTTGTTCAGGCCCACATGGATTTTGCCGTCCAGAAAGGTGCCGGCCGTCAGCACCACAGTGCGGCTCTTGAACTTGATGCCGACTTGAGTTACGGCGCCGACCACCCGGTCACCCTCGACCATCAAATCATCAACCGCCTGCTGGAACAGCCACAAGTTGGGCTGGTTTTCGAGCATGCGGCGAATGGCGGCCTTGTACAAAATCCGGTCGGCCTGGGCCCGCGTGGCGCGCACAGCCGGGCCCTTGCTTGAGTTGAGAATGCGGAACTGAATGCCGCCCTCATCCGTGGCCAGCGCCATGGCGCCGCCCAGGGCATCAACCTCCTTGACCAGGTGGCCCTTGCCGATGCCGCCAATCGAGGGGTTGCAGCTCATCTGGCCCAGCGTTTCGATGTTGTGGCTGAGCAGCAAGGTCTTGCAACCCATGCGAGCCGCAGCCAGTGCGGCCTCGGTGCCGGCATGGCCGCCGCCGACAACGATCACGTCAAATTCTTGGGGATAAAACATAGTTTCAGGCTTCAATGAGTTCGGTGGTCAGGCCCAAGGCCTGGGCGGCTTGCGCCTGGCGGCGGTCGGCCGTGACAAAAAGATCCACGCGGGCGGCGCGCGCCGCGCCAATGTGCAGCGCGTCCATGGCGCGCAAGCGGGCGCCCTCCATCGCCTGCAGAGCGTGCGCCTCCACCCTGCCGTCCAGCGCCACCACGGTGAAGTCTGCAAAGTCGCCCTGCACCACGGTCAAAATGCGCGCGTACTCCTGCGCGCTGACCAGCCCGTCGTGCCGCTGGCGGTTCAGCGCCGAGGCAATTTCGGTTTTGCAGTGCGACGCCACCACCAGTTCGCTGGCACGCTCACCTGCGGCCATCACTTGGGCGCGACCGGCTTCGGCGTTATAGCGCTTGTACAGGGCCGATGTGTCCATCAGGATGCGCATCACCAGCCTGCCTCGCGCTCTTCGATGATGAGCTGCGCGCCGGTTTTGCCGTCAGGGCGCTGAATGTGCAGGGGCTCGATCACGCGCTTCCAACTGGGCAGGCGCGGCGCGGCATCGCGGCTCACGGGCACCAGCTCTGCCACAGGTTTACCGTGCCGCAAAATACGCACACTCTCGCCGCGCTCGACCAGGTCGATCATGGCAGCCGCGTTAGCGCGGAACTCACTCAAAGGGATGGATTGCATACGGGCCTGTTGTTTTGTACAAAATATAGTTTTTGTACATTTTAACCCGATCCGGCGCAGACCACCCGAAAGACACCCGGCCAGCAACACTGTCAGCGCTGCGTAGCCAAAGCACGCAACACTGTGCGACTATTATTTCAATCAGAGGAGACCGTCATGAGCCGTGAAGTTGTTGTTGTCAGCGGTGTGCGCACCGCCATCGGAACCTTTGGCGCAAGCCTCAAAGACACGCCGCCTATCGAGCTGGCGACGCTGGTCGTGCGCGAGTCACTGGCGCGTGCCGGCGTCGATGGCAAAGACGTCGGCCATGTGGTCTTTGGCCACGTGGTCAACACCGAAGCCCGCGACATGTATTTGTCGCGAGTGGCCGCGGTCAACGGCGGCTGTGCCGAAGGCACACCGGCCTTCAACGTCAACCGCCTGTGCGGTTCGGGCCTGCAGGCCATCATCTCGGCCAGCCAGAGCATCTTGCTGGGCGATGCCGACGTGGCCATTGGTGGCGGCGCTGAAAACATGAGCCGCGCACCCTACGCCAGCCTGGCCACGCGCTTTGGCGCGCGCATGGGCGACAGCAAAATGGTCGACATGATGGTGGGCGCGCTGCATGACCCGTTTCACACCATCCACATGGGCGTGACAGCTGAGAACATTGCAGCCAAGTGGGGCATCACGCGGGCCGACCAGGACGCGCTGGCCGTTGAAAGCCACAACCGCGCGCAACGCGCCATCGAGGGCGGGCGCTTCAAGTCACAGATCGTGCCGGTCATGCTCAAAAGCCGCAAGGGCGAAGTCGCCTACGACACCGACGAGCACTACCGCCCCAACTGCACGCTGGAAGACATGGCCAAACTCAAGGCCGTCTTCATCAAAGAAAACGGCACCGTGACGGCCGGCAATGCTTCAGGCATCAATGACGCTGCTGCTGCCGTGGTGCTGATGGAGGCGGCCACCGCCAAAGCCCGCGGCATCAAACCGTTAGCCCGTCTGGTGGCGTACGCACATGCCGGCGTAGACCCCAAGTACATGGGCATCGGCCCGGTGCCGGCGACACAACTGGCGCTGAAAAAAGCCGGCCTCACGGTCAAAGACCTGGATGTGATCGAAGCCAACGAAGCCTTTGCCGCGCAGGCCTGCGCCGTCACGCGCGACCTCGGCCTGGATCCGGCCAAAGTCAACCCTAACGGCTCCGGCATTTCGCTGGGGCATCCGATAGGCGCGACCGGTGCGCTGATCACCGTCAAAGCCTTGTACGAGCTGGAGCGCATTCAAGGGCGTTACGCCCTGGTGACCATGTGCATAGGCGGCGGCCAGGGCATTGCGGCGATTTTCGAGCGCCTTTAATCTGACGCGACTGCGGACTCCGGCCCTGCGCTACTTGCGCACCGCCGGCACTTCCAAAGGCAAGCCTTCGCCGCGCCACATCAGGTAAAGACTGAGCTGGCGCGATTCGAGCGCGCCCCAGGCCAGCGGCTCCGCACGCACGCCGACAAAGCAGCTGCGTAAGCGCCGCTCCAGCGAACCCACGCTCTGCCACTCCAGGCGGTACACGGGGTAGCTGTTGGGCTGGCCCTGGCTCAAGGCATCGGTGTACAAACGCCGTCCGTAATGCTGGTCATGGCATTGGGCACATGACAAATTAAGCTGTCCCTGGCGCTCCAAGAAAAGACGCTGGCCTTGCTGCCAGTGCGACTGCGCCGGACCTGTGATGTCAACACGCAAAGGCATGCCATGCGAGGCCCGGCTCACATGCAATGAAAGCGCCAGCAAGTCATCGGACTCTCTGAGCAGCTCAGGCCCTTTTTGCTGTTGGCTGCGGCATTGGCGGATGCGGTCTTCAAGGTTGAGCAGCTGGCCGGACCTGGTGTCGATGGACGGGTAGCGCGTGGCCACGCCCCGCATGCTTTGCTGCGCATCGCCGTGACAGCTCTGGCAGCTTTGGCTGGCAGCACCCTGTGGCTCCGCCCAGCGCTGCGCGCCGCGCGCCAGCCACAGCTGCGCCGGGTTGCCAAACTCGTCGGCCTGCAAGGCGCGCACGTCTGCGCCGGCAAAGGCCAGGCCCGACTTGAGCTGCGTCTGCGGCAGCTGCCGCGTCTGTGCAGAGGCGGGCACGGCCAGACACAGCCAACACATCGTCACACCACACCAGCGCAGCCACTTATGCATCATGAACGGGCAGGCGGGCCGGCCGGCTGCAGCCTCACCGGATGGCGCAACTCACCGGCCACGCCCCGGTCGTCCACCCAACGCACCCACAATTCGCCCGGGTTTTGCACCCGAAAGAAAAACTCAAACAGCGGGTTGCCGGCAATGCCCGACGAGGGCTCAACCCGGAACACTTCGCGCCCGCCGTAGTCGCAAGTCAGCCGCACGATGACATTGCGCGGAATCAGGCGGCCCTGCAAATCCTGCAGGTAGCCGGTGTGCATGGGGTGCTCGACCAGCAGACGCGCTTTGACCACATCACCAGGGGCGATGCTTTCCGGCAGCAACAATCGGGCGTTGGCCATGTCAGGAGCCGTCCACACAGGCGGACTCGGTCACCACCGCCTCAACGCTTTGGTAGCAAAAGCTGCCGTCCGAGCGGCGCGCCAGGGCCACCACCAGCTGCGAGCCTGCCAGCCGCAGGCGCGCACTGACTTCAGCCCGCCCGGACCAGGGGCCGAGGTGAAACACGGCCATCTGCGTGACCGGGTTGCGTTGGGACAAAAGATAAATGTGCGTCACATGGTCCTGCTCGGTCATGGGGCTGTCCACTACCACCCTGGCGGGCACCAGCGAGCCATTGTCTGCCAGCACGGGCAGCTCCAGCCGCAGACCTTGGGGCTGCGCCACGCGGCCTTGTAGCAAAGGCTCCAGCATCTGCGGCAAGCTCAGCAGCTGGCCTGACACCATGCGTTGCGCCCGCGCCGGCCAGGCTTGCCAAGCAGACAGCGCAATCACGCCGCGGGCCAGCGCCTGCAGCCAGCGGCGGCGCGGCGGTAAAACCCGGCCAAGTTTGGCGTCAGCTGCGGGGCTCATTGACGCTGCGGCAACGCGGGCGCGCTGCGGGTGTTGGCCAGCAAATACGCCACGATGTCTTCCAGGCCCTGGCCGCTGAGCACGGTCTGCCCCGCATAGGCGCCGGCCACGCGCTGAAGTCCTTGCATGCTGTAGTAAGCCGGCATGATGGTCTCCAGGTTCAGGCTGCGCGCATCGGCGATGCGCTGACGGATCTGCGCCACATCGGCTCGCGCGGCCAGCCCTGCCAGCGGCGGGCCGATGTCGCCGCCCGCCGCCATGCCCGGCACCGTGTGGCACAAAATGCAGCCGCTGTCCTGCCGGTTAGCCAGCAAGACGCGGCCGCGCTCGACACTGGCGGTGGCGGCCCAGGCTGTGGCGGGCATGCGCTCTTGGGCCAGCGCAGGAAGCGCGCAGCCGCCGGCCAGCGACAGCATGCACACCGTGTGCAGAATGCGCCAGCCGGCCACAGGGCTCATGCGCGCGCCAGGCTCAGTCCGTGGTTCTTCAAGGGCAAGGAGCGGATGCGCTTGCCCGAAGCAGCAAAGATGGCATTGGCCAGGGCCGGCGCCAGCGGTGCCTGTGCAGGCTCCCCCACGCCGCCCCAGAAGCCACCGGAAGGCGCGATCACCGCCACCACCTTGGGCATTTCATTGAGACGCATGAGCCGGTAGTCATGGAAATTCGACTGCTCTATGCGCCCGTCCTTGACCGTCATTTCGCCCCAGAAAATAGCGCTCAGGCCGTGCACCACGCTGCCCTGAATCTGCGCCTCGATGTTGTCGGGGTTGACGGCATAGCCCGGGTCAATGCCCATGACCACGCGGTGAATCTTCACTTCACCTTTGGCATTGACAGCGACCTCGCAAACGCAAGCGGTGTAGCTGCCATAGCCCTCGGTTTCTGCAATGCCGCGGAACACGCCCGGTGGCAGCGCGCCGCCCCAGTTGGCAGCCTTGGCCACGGCCTCCAGAATGCCGCGGTCGCGCGCGGCTTTGGGGCCCAGCATGTTCAGGCGAAAAGCCAGCGGGTCTTTGCCCGCAGCGTGCGCCAACTCGTCGACAAAGCACTCGCGCATGTACGGGTTTTGCGAATGCCCGACGGTGCGCCAGAAGCCAACGGGGACGTTGCTGTTGCGCTGCGCATAGTCCACCAGGCTGTTCGGAATGTCGTACGGGTGGTCATTGAACGCCGCCACCGCCTGGCCATCGACGCCCCTGGGCAGCGGCAGCTTGAGCAGCGTGGCCAGAATCGACGGCGCGCTGACACGGATGTGCAGTGCGTCAACCTTGCCGTTGGCGTCTATGGCGCCCTTAAAGCGCACCAGACTGGCCGGGCGGTACAGATCGTGCTGTGTGTCTTCTTCACGAGACCAGATCATCTTGACCGGCTTGCCGGCCATGGCCTTGGCGATCATCACGCCTTGGCGCGTGAAGTCCTGCGAGCTCTTGCGGCCCAGGCCACCGCCCAGCTGCATGGGGTGAACCTTGACCTTGTCTTGCGCCACGCCGGCCGTGGCCGCAGAGACCGCCAAAGTGGCCTCGGGGTTTTGCGTGGAAGTCCAGACCTCCAACGAGTCACCCTGCAGCCAGGCCGTGCAGACCATGGGCTCCATGGTGGCATGCGCCAAATAGGGCGTGAAGTACTCGGCCTCGTACACCTTGCTGGCGCCGGCCAGCGCTTGCACGGTGTTGCCGTCGTTGCGGGCCACAGCCAGTTCGTTCTGGACCATGCCGGCCTGGAAATTCGCCATGATGGCCGCACTGGTGAGGCTGCCGTGCTCGCCGGTGTCCCAGTCAATGGCCACTTCGCGCAGCGCCTCTTTGGCACGCCACCAGTTGTCTGCCACCAACGCCACAAACTCACCGAGGTTGAGCACTTGCACAATGCCGCGGCGGTTTTGCACCTTGGACGCGTCCATGCTTTTGACACGGCCGTTGAACACCGGACAAGCGGCCACTGCGGCGTGCAGCATGCCCGGCAGCTGCGCGTCAATACCGTAACGAATCTCCCCGGTGACGATGGCCGGAATGTCTACCCGGGGAATCGACTTACCAATGATTTTCCAGTCCTTGGGGTCTTTGAGTTTGACTTCTTTGGGCGCCTCCAGCTTGGCGGCGGCCGCGGCCAGCTTGCCGTAACTCAAAGAACGCTTGCTGGCTGGGTGTTGGACCCGGCCCAGCGCTGTGCTGCATTCGGCAGCCGGCACGCCCCAGCTCTGCGCGGCAGCCGCCACCAGCATGTGGCGGGCAGTGCCACCGGCCTGGCGCAAGTACGCTTGCGAGTTGCGAATGGTGCGGCTGCCGACCGTGGCCATGTCGCCGTACACCCGCTTTTGCCGCAGGTTGTCGTGCGCGGTGGCGTATTCGATGCGGACTTTCTTCCAATCGGCGTCCAGCTCCTCGGCCACCATCATGGGCGCGGAGGTGCGGCTGCCCTGGCCCATCTCGGTGCGGGCATAGCGGATGACGATGGTGTCATCGGGCTGGATCTCGATCCAGGCATTCAGACGGGGCGTGTCGGCGGCATCTGCTTTTTCCGGCAAGTAAAAGGCCAGGCTGAGGCCGGCGGCGGCGGTGGCTGAGACCTGCAGGAAGTGGCGGCGGTCCAGGCCGGTGGCGGTGGTCAGGGTTTTCATGCGCGCACCCCTTTGGCTGCGACCGCGTGAATCGCCTTGCGGATGCGGGCATACGTGCCGCAGCGGCAGATGTTGGTCATGGCCGCGTCAATGTCCTGGTCACTGGGCTTGGGCTTTTTCTTGAGCAAAGCCACAGCCGCCAGCATCTGGCCGCCCTGGCAATAACCGCACTGCGGCACCTGGTGCTCTACCCAGGCCTGTTGCACAGGGTGCAGCTTGCCCTTGGATGCCAGGCCCTCGATGGTGATGACCTGCTGGCCGGCCGCAGCCGACACCGGGTAAGAACAAGAGCGAACCGGCTCGCCGTTGAGCAAGACCGTGCAGGCGCCGCACTGGGCCACGCCGCAGCCGAATTTAGGACCTTTGATGTCGAGTTCGTCACGCAAGGCCCACAAAAGAGGCATGTCGGGTTCGATGTCGAGTTCGTGTGCTTTTCCGTTGACTTTGAGTTTCATGAAACCGGTGCCTCCAATGTGTGAAGCCTGCACATTAGACGATTGTCAGCAAAATATCAATCGTGCTAACCAGACACATCAACAGCGCGTGGCTATTCAAGGCAGCGCCGCGCAGCAAACGCGGGCTGGGCGTGTGTCACCAGCGTTAGGCGGGGCCCACGCCGATAGGCGCTGGCGCGGTCAACACAATCCGGCTGAACAGCCGGTCGTAGAAGGGGTCGCGCACGCCGGCGGCCAAGGGGTCGTGGTGCGCACCAAAGGCATTATTGAGCGCGAGCCAATCCTCTTCGTCCAGCAAGCTTTCGGCCCAGGGCAAGAGCTCGACCTCTTCGGTGTGCATGTGCGCAAGGTAAAAGGCCAGGTAATTTTGCGCAGCGCCAGTGAACTCCAGCCGGCGCGACTCGCCAAGCAGCTCCCAGGCCAGCAGCAAGTGCTGCAACTCACGCACTCTGTCCTGGCCGCTGGCATGCTCGGCCTCAAGCCGGCTGACAACACCAAGCAGCTCGGGCGCAACGCGCACCAAGCGCGGAAACAGCAAGTCCGACTCTTTGGGGTGGTGTATGCGCTCGGGAAATTCATCGATATAAAACAGCATGGCTCGCAGAACATCAAAAAAACCGCTCCGGCTGGTCTCCGGGGCCGCGCTCAATCATCAGCGCCAGAGAGCGCAACATGGCCGACAAAGCGGCATGCTCTTCACGAATAATTTTCAGGGCCAATTGAGACATTGCAACTCCAAGCGCACAGCAGGACAAGGGCCAGTGTGGCCGGCTTCACGGCCGCCGGCGTTGATGCAGGTCAAGAAGGCTTAAGCCGCCAGCGTTTGAGCAAGAGCGCGTAAGACAAAACGCTCACACTCGACAGTGCCATGGCAGCCCCTGCCAAGACCGGGTTCAGGTAGCCCAGCGCCGCCAGCGGTATGCCGGCCACGTTGTAAGCAAAGGCCCAGAACAGGTTCTGCCGGATTTTCATGACGGTGCGACGGGAAATCTCCAGCGCGCCCTCAACCAGCGACAGATCGCCACGCATCAGCGTGATACCCGCCGCATGCATGGCGACATCCGTGCCGGTGCCCAT
Source organism: Polaromonas sp. (assembly GCA_044357185.1). GTDB lineage: Bacteria > Pseudomonadota > Gammaproteobacteria > Burkholderiales > Burkholderiaceae_C > Polaromonas. The sequence goes on along the minus strand of JBIKPY010000004.1, from coordinate 51,518 downwards.
GGCCATGCCAACGTCTGCTGCCGCCAGCGCCGGCGCGTCATTCACGCCGTCGCCGACCATGACTACAGTGCCCCCGCCCTCGTCGCTACGCGTACTGCGCTGCCCCCCGAGGGGGTGCATTTTTCCTTGCTTAAGTTCGGCCACCAGGGCGGCTTTGTCACCCGGCAGCACTTCGGCCATCACCTCGTGGGCGTGCAGGCCCAGGCGCTCGCCCATGGCCAGGGCGGCGCCGCGGTTGTCGCCTGAGATCATGACAATGCGCAGGCCACGCGCACGCAAGGAGGCCAGGGCTTCACGGGCGCCGGGCTTGGGTTCGTCGGCGAAAGCCATCAGCGCCCGCAATACCAGGCCCTCGGGCCGGCGCTCGGCCAGCGCCGACAAGGTGGCGCCGCCTTTTTGCAGGCGCTCTGCTTCGCTTTGCAAGGGGCCCAGGCTTACCCCCAAGTCCTCAAACCAACGCAAGCTGCCGATCAGATAGGGCACGCCGGCTACCAGCCCCTCGGTTCCCCTCCCCGGAATAGCGCGCAGATCTTCTGGCGCAATCACGGGTAAATTGCGCGCCTTGACTGCGGCCAGCACAGCGCGCGCCAGCGGGTGCTCGCTGCCGCTTTGCAAGCTGGCCGCTGCGCTCCATTGCATCGCCTCATCGGCACCGGCAGCCGGCACAAAGGCCACCAGACGGGGCTGGCCAATGGTCAGGGTACCGGTTTTGTCAAAGGCCACGGTGTCGGCGCGGTAAGCTAGCTCCAGCGCCTCTGCGTCTTTGATCAAAATACCTTCGCCCGCCGCCACGCCGGTGCCGGCCATGATGGCAGCCGGCGTGGCCAGGCCCAAAGCACAGGGGCAGGCAATCACCAGCACCGCTACCGCGCGTATCAACGCCACCTCCAGCGGCTCGCCCATGGCCAGCCAGCCCAAGAGCGTGGCCATTGCAATCAACAGCACCACCGGTACAAACACGGCGGCCACCTGGTCCACCAGCCGCTGAATGGGCGCTTTGGCAGCTTGTGCGTCTTGCACCAGATCGATGATTTTGGACAGCACGGTGTCGGGCCCGACCGCGCTCACCCGAATGAGCATGCGGCCGTCGCCGTTGATGCTGCCACCCGTGAGCGCAGCGCCAGGCGCCTTGGTCACCGGCAGCGGCTCGCCGGTGAGCATCGACTCATCGAGCTGGGAGCGGCCTTCTTGCAGCACGCCGTCTACGGGCACGCGCTCGCCGGGCAACACAACCACGCTGTCACCGACCAACAACTCCAGCACGGGCACGTCGGCCTGTTCGCCGTTTTTCAAAATCACATGCGCCAGCGCCGGCCGCAGCGCATGCAGAGCGCGAATCGCGGCAGTGGTCTGGCGCTTAGCGCGCGTCTCCAGCCATTTACCCAACATCACCAAAGAAATGACGACCGCGGAGGCCTCGAAATACAAGTGCGGCATGCTGCCGGCTTGAGCGCTCCACCACAACCACACCGACAAACCCCAACCCGCACTCGTGCCAATGGCCACCAGCAAATCCATGTTGCCGGTACGCGCCTTGAGCGCATGCCAGCCGGCCCGGTAAAAGCGCGCGCCCAACACAAACTGCACCGGTGTGGCCAGGCAAAACTGCAGCCAGGCCGGCAGCATCCAATGACGCCCGGCCAGGTCCGCCAGCATGGGCAACACCAGTGGCGCAGCCAGGGCCAGGGCCAGCGCAACCGGCGCAAAGCCAGCCCAGGCAGAAGGCTCGCGGACGTCGTCCATCAGGTCTGTTTCGCGCACGCCGTAACCCGCCTCACGCACGGCGCGCCGCAGCAAGGCCGGCGAGGCGGCGGGGGAGGCATAACGCACGCGAGCCGACTCGGTGGCCAGGTTGACGGTGGCCTCCAACACGCCAGGCAGCTTTTTCAGAGCCCGCTCAACCCGCCCCACACAAGAGGCGCAGGTCATGCCCTCAATGCCGATGTCCGTCGCCGCCTCCGTGGTGACGCCATCTATAGCTCCAACAGAAAATGAGGTGGCGATGGGCGTGTTCATGACCCGAGCTTAAACCTTGCCGCAGTGCCGGGCCGGGACTATGCTCAGAACATTCCACCATGGAGGCTTCTGATGCACCAAACCTTTCACGTTACCGGCATGACCTGCGGCCATTGCGAACGCGCCGTCAAAGCCGCCGTGCAACAAGTTGACCCGCAAGCCGTGGTCACGATTGACCGGGCCGCCAATCGCGTGGACATTGACAGCACAGCCAACAGGCTGGCGCTGGCACAAGCGATCAAAGAAGAGGGTTACGCGGTAAGCACAGACTAAGCCGGCGCTGCGCGCAGGCCTGGGCTATCCGATGGGCCGGATACCAATCAGCAGGCCGTGTAACCAGAAGGCAAAAACGGCCCAAGCCAGCGTTCCGGCTACCAGCACAATGGCTGTGCGGGCCGCAGTACCAGGCGCGTAGACCACCGCCAGACGCCGGTCACGCCGGCGGGAGCTGGCAAACAAGATCACCGACCAGATCAGGAAACTACCAAACAACAAGACGCCGGCCAGTGTGCCGTTGGCCAGCAAATGGGCCAGCGCCCAAACCTTGGTGCCCAGCAGCATCGGATGGTGCAGGCGCGCTTTGATGTGGTTGCCGGGTACCTCGGCGGCGGCCAGCAAAACAAAGGCCACCCAGGTCAAGGCGCTGGCCAGATGCCGCATGCCGACGGGCGGGCTCCACAACTGCACCGGTTGTTGCCGGGCGACGCCAAAGCCCCACACCAGCAAGACAAAGCCCGCCAACGAGGCCAGTGCGTACAAGCCCTTCCAAGGCTTGGCACCGATGCGCGCAATGCTTCGGGTGCGCCACTCATCGGCCAGCATGCGCGTGGAATGAACGCCCAAAAAAAGAATCAATCCGGCCAATAAATAAATCAACATCTTCAAACTCCCAGGTGCAAGACCATGTGCGGCGCACTCAAATTATTGCAACGCACGACAGTGCCAACTGTATAAGAAAGAGCCTTGCTCAGGATTGGCGTATGGTGTAGGTCTTATCGTCCGCTGTTTAAAACCCGTCTGCCCTCTCATGCTCGCTGCGCGACCCGCCACCCAGGCGCCTGAAACCGAACTGTCTTTTGAGCCCGGAACCCCCGCCTTGTCCATCAAGGTGATGACCGTGAACATCCACAAGGGTTTTACTTTTTTCAACCGCAAATTCATCTTGCACGAGCTGCGCGACGCAGTGCGTCTTGTGGGCGCAGACGTGGTCTTTTTGCAAGAAGTCAGCGGCACGCACACCACGCACGGGGATAAATTCAAGAATTACCCGCAAACGCCGCATTACGAGTTTTTGGCCGACAGCATCTGGCCAGATTTTGCTTACGGACGCAACGCCGTCTACACCAAAGGCCACCATGGCAATGCGGTGATGTCTAAGTTTCCCATCCTTCGCTACGAGAACCTGGACATTTCAATGGGCGGCCCTGAGCGCCGGGGTCTGCTGCATTGTGTGCTGGACATGCCCGGCCAGGGGCCTGATGTTCACGCCGTTTGTGTGCATCTGGGACTGCTGGAATCGCACCGGCGCCAACAAATCAAACGCTTGTGCGAGATAATCCAGCGGGACATTCCCCACCAGGCGCCCCTGGTCGTCGCCGGCGACTTCAACGACTGGCGCGGGCTGGCGCACGCACAGCTTGAGCAGGGGGCCGGTTTGCGTGAGGTGTTTATGCAAGCACACGGGCGCGCCGCACGAACCTTTCCGGCTCAGCGCCCGGTTTTGCGCCTGGACCGCATTTATGTGCGCAACGCAGAGGCACATGCGCCGGTGGTCTTGCCGCGCCAGCCTTGGGCCAAGCTCTCAGACCACGCACCGCTGGCCGCCGAAATCATGCTCTGAGCGCACTGTTAAAATAGCCCCCGGTTCAAGCCCTGCCAACAAAGCAGTCACTTGGCGCTTAGTTCTAAAAGACGGTTATTGCTCACCCACAGCCACCCTGCGCCCCTACCCATGACTGCAGCATCTTCGTCCAGCGCCTCCATTTCTCCGGCTACTTTCGAGATCAAAAGTGCCAACCTGCCCCTGGTGGCGCTGCTGCTGAAGTCTACCGACCTGGTGCTGCTGGCCAAGGAGCTGAAGGCGCGCTTTGGCGATATTCCTGATTTTTTTGAAAATGACCCGATGGTGATTGATCTGTCGCCCATGAACGCGGCAGCCCAAGCGGCAGGCACAGAGCCTGCTGCGATTGATTTCCCGGCCCTGCTGGGCATGCTCAGGGCCATGCGCGTCGCGCCCATTGCCGTCAAAGGCGGTAGCGACAGCCAAATGGCCGCCGGCATCGCCGCCGGTCTGCTGCCCGCACCGGATGCACGCGTCGCCGGCAACAACCCGCCCACACTTTCTCCAGCCAGCGCGATCAGCGGCCCCGGCAAAGTCGCGGCACCCGTGCAGGCGCCTGTGCCGCCGCCGGCGCCCTTGGGCGCCATGGTGATTCTCAAGCCGGTGCGCTCGGGTCAGCAAATTTACGCTCGCGGGCGCGATCTGGTGGTGCTGGCCATGGTCAACACCGGCGCCGAAATCATTGCGGACGGTCACATCCATGTCTACGCGCCGCTGCGCGGCAAGGCCATGGCCGGCGCTCGCGGCAACACCGAAGCGCGCATCTTCGCACTCAGCCTGGAGGCCGAGCTGATCTCCATTGCCGGCATCTACCGCACCAGCGAAAACCCGCTTCCTGCGCAAGTGCAGGGCAAGCCGACACAGGTGCGACTCGAGGGTGAAAAGCTCGTGATGCTTGCGCTGACTTAATTTCTAGGTTTACAAAAAGGACTCTCTTTCATGGCAAAAATCATTGTGGTCACCTCGGGCAAAGGCGGCGTGGGCAAAACCACCACCAGCGCCAGTTTTGCGACCGGCCTGGCTTTGCGCGGGCACAAAACAGCGGTTATCGACTTTGATGTGGGCCTGCGCAACCTGGACTTGATCATGGGCTGCGAGCGCCGCGTGGTGTATGACCTGATCAACGTCATTCAGGGTGAGGCCAACCTCAACCAGGCACTGATCAAAGACAAGCAGTGCGACAACCTGTATGTGCTGGCCGCCTCACAAACCCGCGACAAAGAGGCGCTGACCAAAGACGGCGTGGAAAAAGTTTTACACGACCTGTCGGCCATGGACTTCGAATACATCATCTGCGACTCACCGGCCGGCATCGAGACCGGGGCGCTGATGGCCATGCATTTTGCCGATGAGGCGCTGATCGTCACCAACCCGGAGGTGTCTTCCGTGCGTGACTCCGATCGCATCCTGGGCATGCTGTCGAGCAAAACCAAACGCGGCATAGAAGGCAGTGAGCCGGTCAAAGAGCACCTGCTGATCACGCGCTACAACCCGAACCGGGTGGACCAGGGGCAGATGCTCTCGCTGGAGGACATCACGGATATTTTGCGCATCAAACTGATCGGTGTGATTCCTGAGTCGGAGACTGTTCTGCAAGCCTCCAACCAGGGCGTGCCGGCCGTGCACATGGCCGGCACCGATGTGTCTGAAGCCTACAAAGACGTGATTGACCGCTTTTTGGGCGAAGACAAACCCCTGCGTTTCATTGACGCAGAAAAACCCGGCTTTTTGAAACGCCTCTTCGGGGGTAAATAAGCATGGCGTCTTTCCTTTCCTTTTTACTCGGCGAGAAAAAACAAACCGCCAATGTTGCCAAAGAGCGTTTGCAGATCATCCTGGCGCACGAGCGCTCCAGCGGCAGCCACCAGCCGGACTACCTGCCGGCACTGCAGCGCGACCTGATCGCCGTGATTTCCAAGTACATCAATATCAATCCCGACGACATCAAGGTCAACCTCGAGCGCCAGGACAACCTGGACGTGCTCGAAGTCAAGATCGAGTTGCCGGACAGCAAGTAAATTGGATTGGGCCAAAGCCAGCACGGCCCAGCCATTTCTCTTGGCGGTGGCTTAAGCCTTGCCCATGCCGCTCAAAACTTGAGTGTGGCGGGCAGGTACTTGGCCATCAAGTCTTCGTAGTAAGGCTTGAGCTCGGACAACACTGGCGGACTAGGGTTCTTGGAATACAAATCGTAGGGGTTGAACTTGCGCACCCACGCCAGGTTGGCGCGGTTCTTGGAGTCGGTCAAGTGGCCGTACTGTTCTTCGCGGTGCCAGCTGTAAAACGAGTGGTAGCGAATCATGTACAGGGCCGGGTCCGGCAAATAGTCTTTAACCAACTGGTAAAGGTACTCATCATGGCCCCAGGACATGTGCACCTTGTCCAGGCCGCAACCAGGCTCGTAGATGCCATTGACGGTGTTAAAGCGAGGGTCTTGGCTGTCCTGGTTCATGGCAAAGAACTCGGGGAAAACGATCTTGTCCGAGAACTTGCAGCCCACCGGAAATGTGTCGCCAACCACGGCCCACTGCGGCTCACCAAAGAGGCAGAGCACCTTGCCCAAGTCGTGAATAAAACCCGTCAGCACAAACCAATCCGGGTGGCCGTCAGCCTTGATGGCTTCGGCAGTTTGCAGCAAATGAGCAATCTGCGGCAAGTTGATGTCAGGGTCTGACTCATCGACCAGCGTGTTCAAAAAGTCCAAGCCTTCCCAGGGCGTCATGTCACGCTGATCGAACTGCAACCACTTGGCTTTTTTGGCCTGAACAAAGTCGAAGGTCTGATGCGTGTGGTTATTGCGATAAAAGGTACGAACGCGATCAATACCTTCTTGCTCGTAGTCGCGGTAAGCCGCACGCCCTTGCTGGGCAGCTAGCAATTGATTGTTTGCATCTGGTGTAGCGAGCGGCATGACAGCACTCATGGCAACAGTCTCCTTTAAAGATTCAGTTGTTGCTCGTCTGGTTTGCGGTTTTAGACGTCAATATTTCCGGCGCGCAAGGCATTGGTTTCAATGAACTCGCGGCGCGGCTCGACGTCGTCGCCCATGAGCATGGTGAAAACGTGATCCGCCTCGATGGCGTCGTCAATCTGCACACGCAACAAGCGGCGCACAGTCGGGTCCATGGTGGTTTCCCATAGCTGGGCCGGGTTCATCTCACCCAAGCCTTTGTAGCGCTGGCGTGCCGTGGCGTTTTCGGCCTGCACGATCAGCCAGCGCATGGCCTGACGGAAATCAGAAACTTTTTCTTCCTTAGCACGCTCGCCGTCACCGCGCATGACGCGTGCGCCATCGGACAACAAGGACTTGAAGGTTTGAGCCGCCTCCGCCAACGCCGCGTAGTCTGCGCCGTGTACAAAGTCTTGGGTGATGACGCTGCTTTTCACATTGCCGTGGTGGCGACGACTGATGCGCAAAATAGGTTTGTCGGTGCGAACATCAAACTCACCGGCCACAATGGCGTCTGGCAAATGCGTTTGCAAAGCGGCCGCTGATGCCACGGCAGCGTCCAGCGTATCCAAGTCCAGGGCCACACCATCGGCCAGCGAGCGCAATGCCTCGGCATCCATGAAGCCGCCCAGACGAGCGATCACGGCCTCAGAGAACTGGTGCTTGCGTGCCAACTCGGCAAGCGTGTCACCGCTGAGGGTCGTGCCGTTCGGGCCGCCCGTGAAGATGCTGGCGTCTTTGAGTGCAATGCGCAGCAAGAAGCCGTCCAACGCGGCCGCGTCTTTAAGGTACAACTCTTCCTTACCGGCCTTGACCTTGTACAGAGGCGGCTGCGCAATATAAATATGGCCCCGCTCCACCAGCTCAGGCATCTGACGGTAAAAGAAGGTGAGCAGCAGCGTGCGGATGTGGGCGCCGTCAACGTCGGCGTCGGTCATGATGATGATGCGGTGATAACGCAGCTTGGCGACATTGAAGTCATCGTTGCCGGTGCTGCCGCCGGCCTTGCCAATGCCGGTGCCCAGCGCCGTGATCAGCGTGAGGATTTCGTTGCTGGTGAGCAGCTTTTCGTAACGCGCTTTTTCAACGTTCAAAATCTTGCCGCGCAAGGGTAGGATGGCCTGAAATTTACGGTCACGCCCTTGCTTGGCAGAGCCGCCGGCAGAATCTCCCTCGACGATATAAATTTCGCACAGGGCTGGGTCTTTTTCCTGGCAATCGGCCAGCTTGCCGGGCAAGCCCATACCGTCGAGTACGCCTTTACGGCGCGTCATGTCCCGGGCTTTGCGCGCGGCTTCACGGGCACGGGCCGCTTCAATGATCTTGCCAACGATGATCTTGGCGTCGTTGGGGCGTTCCTGCAGGTAGTCGTGCAAGAGCTTGCTGACGATGTCCTCAACCGGGCCGCGCACTTCGCTAGACACCAGCTTGTCTTTGGTCTGGCTGGAAAACTTAGGCTCCGGTACTTTGACTGACAACACGCAGCAAAGACCTTCGCGCATGTCATCACCAGTCACTTCAACTTTTGCTTTTTTGGCCAGTTCGCTGTCATCAATGTATTTGTTGATAACCCGCGTCATGGCAGCACGCAAGCCGGTCAGGTGGGTTCCGCCGTCTCGCTGCGGAATGTTGTTGGTAAAGCAAAGCACTTGCTCGCTGTAACCGCTGTTCCACTGCATCGCCACTTCAACGCCGATGTTGGTGCCCTGATCACTTTGGCGATCACCCATTGCGTGAAAAATATTAGGGTGCAGGACTGTCTTACCCTTGTTGGCAAAATTCACAAAACCTTTGACGCCACCGGCACCGGCGAAATCGTCTTCTTTGCCGGTGCGCTCATCTTTCAATCGAATCTTGACCCCATTGTTCAAAAAGCTCAGTTCACGCAAACGTTTGCTGAGGATCTCGTAGTGAAAGTCGTAGTTCTCTTTGAAAATGTCGGTGTCAGGCAGAAAGTGAACTTCCGTGCCGCGCTTGTCGGTGTCACCCATGACCTTCATCGGAGAGACTTCAATACCGTTGACATTTTCAAGGATGCGGTTTTGCACAAAGCCTCTGGAAAACTCCATGGCATGCACCTTACCGTCGCGCCGAATCGTCAACCGAAGCATTTTGGACAGTGCGTTGACGCAACTCACACCCACACCATGCAAACCACCTGAGACTTTGTAGCTGTTCTGATTGAACTTGCCACCGGCATGCAGCTCAGTCAATGCTATTTCGGCAGCAGAGCGCTTAGGTTCATGCTTGTCATCCATTTTGATGCCGGTCGGAATACCACGGCCGTTGTCTGTGACACTGACGGAGTTGTCTGAGTGAATGGTGACGACGATGTCATCACAGTGGCCCGCCAAAGCTTCGTCAATCGAGTTATCAACCACCTCAAAAACCAGGTGATGCAAACCGGTTCCGTCAGAAGTGTCACCAATGTACATGCCGGGCCGTTTACGAACCGCCTCCAAACCTTCGAGAATTTGAATGGCGCCTTCACCATACGCTTCTGAGGCGCCTGCCTGGTTGGTGTCAATAACGGGTTGGTAGTTGGAACTGCCCACTTCACCTGCGCCGGAATGCACGTCGGCTGAATTGTCTGGCGCTTGGCCAAGGTCGTCATTGGGCTGGGTCTGTTCGGTCATAACTCACTTTCACTGATCTCTTTAAAAACCAAACCCGCGCCTAAGAGCTGGCGCGGGTGGCTTGGCAAGGCTTGGTAGCGCTTAAATGCGCATCGGCATCACAACGTACTTGAAGGCTGCATCGTCGGGAATTGTCAAAAGCGCAGAGCTGTTGGAATCCGCCAGTTCGATCTTGACCATGTCTTGCGCCATGTTGGTCAATGCATCAATCAAATAAGTCACGTTAAAACCAATCTCAATGGCATCACCGGCGTAATCAATGTCCAACTCGTCCACCGCTTCTTCCTGCTCAGCATTGTTAGAAGCGACACGCAAGGTACCGGGCTCAATGTTCAAGCGCACACCCTTGAACTTTTCACTGGTCAAAATAGCAGTGCGCTGCAAGCTTGCCAACAAGGTGGTGCGGCCCAGCGTGATGATGTTTTTGTGATTCTTCGGAATCACCCGGTTGTAGTCCGGGAACTTGCCTTCAACCAACTTGGTGACAAATTCCATACCTTCGAAACTGAATTTGGCCTGGTTGCCCGCAAACTGCATTTCAATGGCGCCTTCTTTGTCGCTCAAAAGGCGTTGCATCTCCAGCACTGTCTTGCGTGGCAAGATGACTTCCTGACGCGGCACTTCCACATCCAGCGTGGCGGAAGAAAAAGCCAAACGATGCCCGTCAGTTGCCACCAGACTCAACTGCTTGCCTTCGGCAACAAACAAAATACCGTTGAGGTAATAACGGATGTCATGAACGGCCATGGCGAACGAGACCTGGCTGAGAAGCGCTTTCAAAGTTTTTTGCGGAACCGAGAACACGGGTCCGAAGTTGGCCGCTTCTTGCACCAAGGGGAAGTCTTCTGCCGGCAAGCTTTGCAAAGTGAACCGACTCTTGCCGCCCTTGAGGATCAACTTGTTTTGGCTTGACTCCAGCGAGACAGACTGGTCAGAAGGCATGGTGCGCAAAATATCAATGAGCTTGCGAGCACCCACCGTTGTCGTGAAGTTACCGGCATCACCATCGAGCACTGCGGAAGTGCGGATCTGAATTTCAAGATCACTGGTCGTGAGTTGAATTTGGGAACCGGTTTTGCGAATCATCACATTGGCCAGGATGGGCAAGGTGTGACGACGCTCAACAATCCCGGCAACTGACTGCAATGCAGACAGTACTTTTTCTTGAGTGGCTTTGAGAACGATCATGTCTTTGCTTTCTTAGCTTCTTAATTCTTTAATACAAATTAGTAGTAGTAGTAAGGGTTGCGACTTTCTGTGGATATCGCTATTTTCCCCTTTTTTATCAATGACTTGCGGATTGTTTAAGTGTGGGTAGAGTGCTTGTAGCAGGAACCGGTAAAAAATGAACAAGCTTTTAAAAACGCCCCGGCTTGTGGATAAGTCATGACTTGTTAAAACTTTTTCCCCAGCTTTTCATTTAAAAATTTCATATCAATTATCAGCCTTTGAGTGTTTGCTCCAGCACGTGCAGCTGCTGGTTGAGCTCGGTCATCAATTGCCGCTCAGCAGACATTTTGCGCACAGCATGCAGAACAGTGGTGTGATCGCGTCCGCCGAAGAGCTCACCAATTTCGGGCAAGCTCTTTTGGGTCAGTTCTTTGGCCAGGTACATGGCAATTTGCCTAGGCCTTGCAATGCTTGCGGGCCTTTTCTTCGAATACATGTCAGCGACTTTGATCTTGTAGTAGTCGGCCACCGTTTTTTGGATATTTTCAACCGATATCTGCCGGTTTTGGATGGACAGAAGATCACGCAGCGCTTCACGTGCCAGCAGGATGGAGATCTCTTTCTGGTTAAACCGCGAATAAGCCAAAATTTTGCGCAAAGCGCCTTCAAGCTCCCGAACGTTAGAGCGCACGTTTTTAGCGACGAAAAACGCCACTTCTTCCGGCATTACCGCACCTTCTACCTCTGCCTTGCGAATCAAAATGGCGACACGCATTTCCAATTCCGGCGGCTCTATGGCAACCGTCAAGCCTGAATCAAATCGGGAAACCAGGCGTTCGTGGATGTCGGTCAGGCCTTTGGGATAAGTGTCACTTGTCATCACAATGTGTGATTTTTTGGTGAGCAAGGCTTCAAAAGCATTAAAAAATTCTTCTTGCGTCCGGTCCTTGTTGGCAAAAAACTGGACGTCGTCTATCAGTAGCAAATCCAGCGAGTGGTAGCGTTCTTTGAAGTCATCAAAAGTCTTGCGCTGGTAGGCTTTAACCACATCCGAGACAAATTGCTCGGCATGGATGTAGAGAACTTTGGCGGCCGGGTTGTCAGCGAGCAACTTATTGCCGATGGCATGCACCAGGTGCGTCTTCCCCAGGCCGACCCCGCCGTAGATAAAGAGGGGGTTGTAAAGTTGCCCCAGACTGCTGGCCACGTGCATGGCCGCAGCACGGCCCATGCGGTTGGCGGTTCCCTCAATCAGCGTTTCAAAAGTCAGCGAGGTATTGAGACGGTTTTTAAAGGGCGCGTTAAGAAGATCCTCTCCAGACACCAGCCCGGACGGCTCAGGCGCACCCAAAATTTTAAAGTTTTGAGGAAAAGGAGCTGATTTGGCGACATCTTCCCGCGGAGCAAGCGCTAACTCAAGTGTGATACTTTGACCCGTGACCTTTTCCAGCAGGGCCACGATGCGGCTTGCGTACTGTGCCCTTACCCAGTCCAGCTTAAAGCGATTGCCAACTTGAATGGTGACTTTGCTGAGGTCTTTGTTGACCTCCACCACCAGCGGCTTGATCCACGTGTTGAATTGCTGCTCTGGTAATTCCTGGGCCAGATGATCAACGCAGTTCTGCCACAGGTCGTGGCCGGGGGACGGGCTGAAGGCCTCATTCATGATGCAGATTCAAACGGGAAAAAACAGAGGTTTGCCGTCTTAGGCACTTGTGGATATTGTCGATTTGCGGCACGCGCCATTGTAGTCCGGCGGGGCAGTTATCCACAAGCGCAAAAATAAATTTTCTGCTCGCAAACCCGCGTATTGACTTGGGCCAAAGGAGCCCGACAACCGCCTCGTTTTGGTGCGCCCGGGCGGCTTGTCGACGGGCCCTTGCTTCATGCAACCCCCTAAGGACAAGGGCTAAGTGGTTGCCAGCCAAGAATTAATTTGCCATAATCAAGGGTTTCCCTGATTCTCGGGGGTTGTGTGTGTGCTGAAAAGCTGAAAGCCGGGTTAAACGCCTTGGCGCCCTACATCCTGCGGACCTTGAAAAGCTGGCAGCATCGTGTTGCCACCAAGCTCACAAGAATCAGCGCACCGACGGTGCAAGGGAAGATTATCTAGATATCAGGATTGATCATGAAACGCACATACCAGCCTTCCAAAGTTAAGCGCGCACGCACTCACGGCTTTCTCACCCGCATGAAAACCCGTGGCGGCCGCGCAGTGATTTCTGCGCGACGCGCCAAAGGCCGCAAGCGCCTGGCCGTCTAAGAAGCCGGCTGCGGGCCCACAGGCGCCGGAATTGAGGCGACTTCAAACCCGTGCCCAGTTTCAGGCTGTTCTGGCCGGAACTACCGTGGCCAAAAGCGAGCACTTTGCGCTTCACCGCAGCAGTCTGCCGGCGCAAATGGTGTCCGGGGCTGAAAACAAAAGCGCGGAGCCAAATACAAGCCGCCCCATTTTTTCTCTGTCATCTGATCTTTGGATCGGCGCCATGGTGCCGAAACGCTGGGCCAAACGGGCCGTCACACGCAACGCCATCAAAAGGCAAATTTACAACGTGAGTGCCGATTTTTCACCCCGACAACGTCCGGCTGCTTTTGTAGTCAGGTTGCGCCGTGATTTTTCGCGCAAGACTTTTATCAGCGCAACTTCGGACAGTCTCAAGATGGCCATCAGGACCGAGCTTTTAGCCCTCATGCGCGCCGGTGAGCAACAGGCATGAGCAAAGCGCAAGAGTTGATGCGCCGCTTGTTTCGCTTGCCGCAGGCCGGCTTGATTTTGCTCATCAAAGCCTATCGCTTATTGCTCAGCCCTTCTTTGGGTTCTGCCTGCCGGTTTGAGCCTAGCTGCTCCGCGTATGGCCTGGAAGCACTCGAGCGGCATGGCGCGGTCGCCGGCACGGGCTTGACGCTTTGGCGATTGGCGCGTTGCCACCCCTGGTGTGATGGCGGCCATGACCCGGTGCCAGCCGCGCCTAAGCGGACAACATTTCCCCTTTTTTCACGCTGGGTTACTCCGGTGACTCAAACCCCTTCTAAAAAGAACCCGTCATGAACGACATCCGGCGCACCATTTTGTGGGTGATATTTGGTTTTTCCATGGTCCTTTTGTGGGACCAGTGGCAGGTATTCAACGGTCAAAAGCCGACGTTCTTTCCGCCTGCCAACACCGCGGCCAAACCGCCAGCAGTCGCAACCACGCCAGCTAGCAGCGTGCCGGCGGGCGTGGCGGCTGTTCCCGGCACAACGGCGCCGGTCGCCGCAGCCGTGCCGAGTGCGATACCGGCGACCCCTAGCGCGGACGCGCCAGCCGCCGCCGTCAAGAAAGAGCGCATCGTCATAAGCAACGATGTGCTGACGCTGAGCTTTGACACCGAGGGCGGCGCACTGGTGGGCTCTGTGTTTACAAAATACGCAGACATGAACGATAAGAGCAAAGGTTTTGTGCTGCTCGACGAAAGCAACAGCCGTGTGTATGTGGCCCAAACCGGCTTGATAGGCACAAGCGGCGCGCCAAGCCTGCCAACGCACAAAACCCTCATGACGGCACTTCCTGGCGAGCGAAAACTACAGCACGGGCAGAACCAGGTCGAAATCAAATTTGAGTCCCCTGCGGTAGGCGGCGTCAAGCTGGTCAAAACGTACACGCTCAAACGTGGTGCCTATGACCTGAGCGTTCGCCACGACATCGTCAACACCGGTGGCGAGGCCGTAGCGCCGCAGCTGTACTTGCAACTTGTGCGAGATGGCAATAAACCGGAAGGCGAGTCTTCGTTTTACATGACATTCACCGGCCCGGCCATTTACACCGAAGCCAAAAAGTACCAGAAAGTGGAATTCAGCGACATTGAAAAAAACAAGGTTGATGTTGAAAAGAAAGCGACCAACGGATTTGTAGCCATGGTTCAACACTACTTTGTTTCAAGCTGGATACTGGCAGACGGCTTGTCGCGAGATCTTTTCATGCGCAAGGTAGACAACAACCTGTACGCCGCCGGCATGATCACACCGCTGGAGAGCATTGCACCCGGTGCCAGCAAAAGCATAGAGGCCAAACTCTTTATCGGACCGCAAGAAGAAAAAGTTCTGGAAGCCTTGGCGCCCGGCCTGGAGCTGGTCAAGGACTACGGCTGGCTGACCATTCTGGCCAAGCCGCTGTATTGGCTGCTCGACAAGCTCTACAGCTTTATTCATAACTGGGGCTGGGCCATCATGGCCTTGGTCTTGCTGCTGAAAATTGCTTTTTACTGGCTCAATGCCAAAGCCTATGCGAGCATGGCCAAAATGAAAGCGATCAATCCTAAGATCATGGAGATGCGCGAGCGGCTTAAAGACAGGCCGCAAGAGATGCAGGTCGCCATGATGAAAATTTACAAGGAAGAAAAAGTCAACCCGATGGGCGGCTGCTTCCCAATCATGGTGCAGATCCCGGTGTTTATTGCGCTGTACTGGGTGCTGCTTTCCAGTGTTGAAATGCGCAATGCCCCATGGGTCATGTGGATTCATGACTTGTCGGCACCTGACCCCTACTTCATTTTGCCGGTGGTGATGACGCTGACCACCATGCTGCAAACCGCCCTGAATCCGGCGCCGCCGGATCCTCTGCAGGCCAAGCTGATGTGGTTCATGCCGCTGATTTTCAGTGTGATGTTCTTCTTCTTTCCGGCCGGCCTGGTGCTGTACTGGATTACCAACAACGTGCTGTCCATTGCGCAGCAGTGGATGATCAATACACGCATGGGTGTGCCGCCACAGTTCAACTTGCCGTCGTTCAAATAAACAAGGGCCGCGATGCGGCCCTTGTTGTTGGTGCGTGCAAAGGCAGCGCAAAACGCATAAGCCAAAATAGCAGCCATGCTTGCCCGACAACTTGACCCTATCGCTGCGATTGCCACCGCCACCGGGCGTGGCGCAGTGGGCATTGTTCGCATATCTGGCAAAGCCATTGCACCCATCATGGACGCGCTGTGTGGCAAGCACCTTGTGCCCCGGCAGGCCAGCTACCTGGCGTTTCGCGATGCGCGAGGGCAACCCATTGACCAGGGCCTGGCGCTTTTTTTCCCGGCACCGAACTCTTTCACCGGCGAAGATGTGCTGGAGTTGCAAGCCCATGGCGGGCCAGTGGTGTTACAACTGCTGCTGGCGCGTTGCCTGCAAGCAGCCACAGAAATCGATGCCACGACCGGACAGCCGCGCCTGCCGGGCTTGCGCGTAGCGCAGCCCGGTGAGTTCACCGAGCGCGCCTTCCTCAACGACAAAATTGATCTGGCGCAGGCCGAAGCCATTGCCGACCTGATCGACGCCAGCACCGAAACCGCGGCACGCTCTGCCGCGCGCTCACTCAGCGGTGAGTTTTCTAAAGAAGTCGCTGAATTGCTGGCCAAGCTGGTTCATTTGCGCATGCTGGTCGAGGCGACGCTTGATTTTCCGGAAGAAGATATCGACTTTTTGCAGCAGGCAGACGCCAGCGGTCAGCTGCAAAGCTTGCAGAGCAGCGTGGCCACGGTAATGCAGCGTGCAGTGCAAGGCGCCATCTTGCGAGAAGGCATCAAGGTGGTGATCGCCGGGCAACCTAACGCCGGGAAAAGCTCCTTGCTCAATGCGCTGGCCGGCGCTGACTTGGCCATCGTCACGGCAATCGCCGGCACCACGCGCGACAAAGTTTCCCAGCTGATCCAAATAGATGGTGTGCCCTTGCATGTGGTGGATACCGCCGGTCTGCGTGACCGAGATGCACCAGATATGGATCCGGTTGAAAAACTTGGCATTGCCCGTGCGTGGGAAGAAATTCAAAGCGCGGACGCCGTGCTGTTTTTGCACGACCTGACGCGCCAGCACATGCCGCAGCAAGCCGCCCTCGCCCAAGCCTACCGGGCCGCAGATGCAGAAATTCAATCGGTTCTAAGCAGCAAGTTGCCGCCACACACCGCAGTCATTCATGTTTGGAACAAAATAGACGCTGCGGGCGATACCGCGCTGCCAGAGGCCTGCGGCAGTGTGCTTATTTCGGCCAAGACTGGAGCTGGGCTGCAAGACTTGAAAACGCAATTGCTGCAATTGGTGGGATGGCAGTCGGCACCGGAGGGTGTTTTCATGGCGCGGGAGCGGCATGTGCAGGCGCTGCAGCAAGTTACCAACCAATTAAGCCGGGCGGCTGCGCAGTTGCAAGCTCAAAAACCGTCTTTGGATTTGTTGGCCGAAGACTTGCGCCAGGCCCAGCGCGCACTCAGTCAGATCACTGGTGAGTTCACACCCGATGATTTGTTGGGTGAAATTTTTTCTAAATTTTGTATCGGTAAATAAAACGCCGAAGGCTGCATGTGATCAGAGCCTGCGCCAAAGATTCAAGCTACCAGCTCCAGCGAACGCGCCAGCATCTCGCCCCTTGCAGACAAAATAAAAGCCTCACCAATGGCCGCCCATTCCCCGGTGATGGCGGTGATGTTCACCTGGTGGCTTACCCAAACCTCGAATTGACCCGGCGCGATGTCAAGCAGCCGTTGACGCAAGACCTGCGTTTGAGCAGGCTGGCGGCTGCTGTCATCGAAGGTGGAGTTCAGCGCCGCCAACACGGTGTGCTGGCCAAATGCCAAGTCTGCCGTGTCGCGGCAACGACACCAGGCGCTCGATTGCACGGCGCGCGCTTGCAATTGTTGGGACCGGAACCACTGGCCAATCCGGCGCGACTGCGCGCGTCCCGCGTCACTGAGAAGGCGTTGCGTGCTGCAATCGCCCAAGTTGAAATTGGGCGGGTCACCAACACCGGGCACAGTGGCGGCATGGCGAATCATCACAGCACAGCCACCTGTGCGCAGCAAACCGGCAAAACGCGCAGTCTCTTGTGCGAAAACGCCGGCGCTGCCCCCGGCTAACAGCAGGGTGAGTGCATCACGTCGATTCATAGAGAACGCCCCCTTAAAAGCATTTCTTCGGCCAAAGCCAAGGCTTCCGGTGTGCCGGACAGCACCAGAGTGTCGCCGGCTTCAATCAGCGAATCTTCTTGCGGTGTAAGCATCGACCCGTCGCTACGCCGCAGGCTCATCACCTGCACAGCCACATTGCCAAGCCCTACATCGCGCAGCAAAACTGGACCCGGCCTGAGCGCAGGCGGCAGCGTGATACTGGACAGGCGCTCTTGATCGATTTCGTCAACCGTGTCGTCATCAGCGCCGTGGAAATAACCGCGCAGAAGTTTGTAGCGCGCATCACGCTGCGCCTGTACCAGATGAATCACCCTGCGCATGGGCACGCCCACCAAGGCCAAGGCGTGGCTGGCCAGCATCAAACTGCCCTCAATCGCCTCAGGCACCACTTCGGTAGCGCCGGCGGCTTGCAGTTTTTCAATGTCCCGGTCGTCAACCGTGCGCACAATCACCGGCACCCCGGGTGCGTGAGCGCGAATATTCGCCAGCACCTTCAGTGCGCTGGCTGTGTCCAGGTAGGTCACCACCACAGCGCTGGCACGCGCCAGTCCGGCGGCCATCAGCGAAGGAGGCCGGACTGCGTCGCCAAACACCACCGACTCGCCGGCGGAGGCGGCCTGGCGCACACGGTCAGGGTCTAAGTCGAGCGCGATATATGGAATGTTTTCGGCGTTGAGCATGCGGCCCAGGTTCTGGCCGCAACGGCCATAGCCGCAAATGATCACGTGTTCGCTGGAGTCGATCGCCTGGCGCGCAATGCGGGTCATTTGCAAAGACGCCAGTAGCCATTCGCTGCTGACCAGCCGCATCACTATCGAATTGCTGCCCATGATGATGAAGGGCGTGGCCAGCATTGACAACACCATGGCTGCCAGCACTGGATTGAGCAAGGAAGCCGGAACCAGCTGGTTGTTTTGGGCCAGTGTCAGCAGAACAAAGCCAAACTCGCCGGCCTGCGCCAGGTAAAGACCGGTGCGCAGCGCCACACCATCGGTCGCGCCCAGCGCCCTGGCCAGCACAGTCACGAGCAACAGCTTGAACAGCACAGGCAGCAGCAAGAGCATCAGCACCAGCGGCCAGTGGTTGATGACTTCGCGCCAGTCCAGCACCATGCCGATGCTGATAAAAAACAAGCCCAGCAGGACATCGTGAAAAGGACGGATATCCGTTTCAACCTGGTGCTTGAATTCGGTCTCTGAAATCAACATGCCGGCAACGAAAGCACCCAAAGCCAGGCTCAGGCCGGCCAGTTCGGTGAGCCAGGCCAGGCTGAGTGTCACCAGCAGCAAGTTGAGAACGAAAAGCTCTTCACTTTTGCGCCTGGCCACCAGTGTCAGCCACCAGCGCATCAGCTTTTGTCCGCCGGTTAAAAGCAGACCCAACAGCACTGTGGCTTTGAGCAGCGCCAAACCCAGCGCCGTGAAGAGCTGCTCCGGCGGTGAACCCAAAGCAGGAATCAACACCAGCAAGGGAACTACGGCCAAGTCTTGAAAAAGCAAGACGCCCATCACGCGCTTGCCGTGTTCAGATTCCAGCTCCAGGCGATCGGACAGAAGCTTCACCACCAGCGCGGTGCTGCTCATGGCCACGGCACCCGACAAGACCACCGCCGTCTGCCAGCTCATGCCCCACAAGTCGGGCAGCACCATGGCCAGCAACAAAGAGCCGGCAATCACCAGCAGCATGGTCAGCACCACCTGAAACAAACCCAGGCCAAACACATGCCGCCGCATCGAGCGCAACTTGGGTAAGTTGAACTCCAGCCCTATCACAAACATCAGCAGCACCACGCCAAACTCGCCCAGGTAGCGCACACCATCCGTGTCCGGCGCCAGCTCCAAGGCATTAGGCCCAATCACCACGCCCACCAGCAGGTAGCCCAACACGGGCGGCAGCTTTAATAAGCGGCACGCCACCACGCCAAGCACAGCGGCCAGCAGGTAAAAAAGCGTGAGTTCAAGACCAGACATCCGGACATGGTATCGGATGGCTTTGACGTAGTGTTCTTGGCAGCAAAGGCCCGGCAAACAAGCGGTTTTAAAGCGCCAGCCAACGCGTCAGCAACGACGCTGCGTTGTGGCTCGATAGAATCAAGCGCATGACATTTGACCGCCCCGCTTTTGACCCGGCGCAAGCAGTGGCCCTGGCCCGCAAGACCTTTGAGATAGAAGCGGCCGCAGTGTTGGGCATGGGCGAGCGCATTGGGCCCGAATTTGCCGATACAGTGCAAGCCATCTTGCGCTGCAGCGGCCGCGTGGTTGTGATGGGCATGGGCAAGAGCGGCCACATCGGGCGCAAGATTGCCGCCACCCTGGCTTCAACGGGAACGCCAGCCATGTTTGTGCACCCCGGCGAAGCCAGCCATGGCGACCTGGGCATGATCACATCTGCTGACGTGGTGCTGGCGATTTCCAATAGCGGTGAAAGCGCAGAACTCAGTGCAATTTTGCCGACCCTGCGCCGCTTGCAGGTGATGCTGGTGGCGCTGACGGGCAGTGCGCAGTCTTCGCTGGCGCAGCACGCCGACATGGTGCTAGACACCAGCGTGGCCCAGGAAGCCTGCCCGCTGAACTTGGCGCCCACGGCCAGCACAACGGCCCAACTGGCCATGGGTGATGCGCTTGCGGTGGCACTGCTGCAGGCGCGCGGTTTCAAGCCCGAAGACTTTGCCCGCTCGCACCCTGGCGGCGCGCTGGGGCGTAAGCTGCTCACACGGGTGGCCGACGTGATGCGCCAGGGCGACGCTGTTCCTGCCGTGCGGCCAGACGCCAGCCTGGGCGAGCTGATGCGTGAAATGAGCGTCAAAGGCCTGGGCGCAGCGGCCGTTACAGACGCCCAACATCGCCTGCTTGGGATTTTTACCGACGGCGATTTACGCCGGCTGATTGAAACCGGCGTGGACTTGCGCGCCATGCAGGCGGCCGACGTGATGCACGCCAACCCACGTACGTTGATGGCGAGCGCGCTGGCAGTCGATGCGGCGGCATTGATGGAGCAGCATCGAATTACCAGCGTGCTGGTCACCGACGCGGCGGGCCAGCTGTGCGGCGCACTCAACAGCAATGACTTGTTGCGCGCCAAGGTGATTTGATGACCCCGACAAACGCGCCCACTTTGCCGCCCCTGGTGCCTGTGATGAATTTTGCGCCTGAGCTGCTGCTGCTTGCACAGGGGGTGAAGCTGGTTTTTTTGGATGTCGATGGCGTGCTCACCGACGGCGGGATTTATTTCAGCGAACATGCGCCCTCCGGCACCGGGCAGCAAGCGGGCGTCGGTGAATCCATCAAACGCTTCAACACCCTGGACGGCCACGGCCTGAAGCTCTTGCAAAAAGCCGGTATCACACCCGTCATCATCACCGGTCGTGACAGCGTGGTGCTGCGTGCGAGATTGCAGGCGCTAGGCATTGCGCATGCACACTTCGGCACTGAAGACAAACGCCCGGCTGCCGAGCAAAGTTTGAAGGCGCTGGGCTGCGACTGGCATGAAGCGGCGGCCATGGGCGATGACTGGCCCGACCTGCCGGTGATGCGCCGCGCCGCCTTGCGCTGCGCGCCACCCAATGCGCATGCGCAAGTGCTGGCGGTGGCCCACCATGTAACGCGCGCCAGCGGCGGCCATGGCGCGGTGCGGGAACTTTGCGACCTCTTGCTGGTGGCCAGTGGCCGCTATGCCGCTGTGTTGGCAGCCTACGCCACATGATCGTCCCAGCACTGTCTAAGTTAGACGCCACGCCTGCACCTCGCCGGCAAGGCCTTGCGCTGGTTTTGCGGCTTTGGGACCGGCTGACGATTTATTTGCCCTTGCTCGTCACCGGCTTGCTGGCCTTGGTGACCTACTGGCTGGTCAGCAGCGCACCGCCTGCCCCCTTGCCTGTGCCTGAGCGTGCTGCCAAGCACGAGGTGGACTATTTCATGCGCCGCGCCACGGTGAAAACCTTTGACGAGAAGGGCCGGCTGAAGTCAGAAGTTTTTGGGCTTGAAGCGCGGCACTACCCGGACACCGAAACGGTTGAAATTGATCAATTCAAAATGCGCGCCATCAATCCGCAGGGTCGGATTACAACGGCAACGGCCACGCGCGCATTGAGCAACGACGCGGGCAATGAGGTTCAACTCTTTGGCAATGCACGGGTGGTGCGTGAGCCGCTGCAACAAGCCGATGGCAGTTGGTTACCCCGACAGGAGTACCAAGGCGAGTTTTTGCACGTCTTTGTAGATGAAGAGAGAATCAAATCTCATCTGCCCGTGGTGCTAACCAGCGGCAAGGACAAGTTCAGCGGTAATACGCTGGCACACGACAGCGTCTCCCAAGTCACAGATTTGCAGGGCCGCGTCAAAGCCAGGCTAGAACCCCGGCGCAGCACAACGCCGGCGCCAATTCGTTAATGCCCCCGCCAAGCAAAAAGGCCTCAAGACCGGAGTCCTGAAGCCTTTGAAACGCTGCCTTTCAGAGGTAGTCTGAAGGTGTTGGCAAGCGCCAAGTTTGTGATGCGGGCTTAATAGCCGCCGCGGCCACCGCCGCCGCCACCGCCGCCGGAGCGGCCACCACCGCCGCCACCGCCGCCATAAGGGCTGCGAAAGCCGCCGTCAGAACCACCACCGCCGCCACCGTAGCCGCCACCGCCGCCACCGCCGCCACCAGAACCGCCTCCGCCGTAGCCACCGCCGGAACGACCACCGCCGCCGCCGCCGTAGCCGCCACCACCACCTCCGCCAAATCCGCCGCTGCGTGGAGGACGCGCCTCCATGGGGCGGGCTTCATTCACAACAACACTTCGGCCGCCCAAAGGCTGACCGTTCATGCCATTGATGGCAGCCTGGGCTTCCGCATCGCTGCCCATTTCGACAAAACCAAAGCCTTTGGAGCGACCGGTGTCGCGCTCCATCATGACTTTGGCACTGGTGACAGAGCCGAACTGACCAAAAGATTGTTGCAGGTCTTCGTCACGAACCGAGTACGGCAGGTTGCCGACATAAAGTTTGTTGCCCATGAAAGGACTCCTCTAAAACACTAAAACAAAAGCGATGGGGTCCCGAAAGCACAACAAATCTGAACGTAAACGCTGTAGCGCGCGAAACTGACCGATCACCTCACTCATGCAAGTGGGTCCCACATGCACGCTAAGATTATGCGATAGATGGCCGAAATAAAAGCAAATTGGCAAGCAAATCCAAGGGCTGGCGCGGCGGCGGCGAGGGTTTGTGTCAAATTAAAGACATTTGCCGGCCGCTGGTGCGCACCAGCTCACCAATTAACTTCGCGGTCTGGCGTGGCGCCAATCCGGTGAATGGAGAGGTCTGCCCCCTCAAACTCCTCTTCATGGCTCAAGCGCAAGTCGGTGAATGCCCGGATCAGGCCATAGACGGCAAAACCGCTGACCAGCGCCCAGCCCACGCCCATGAGCGTGCCAATCACCTGCGCGCCCAGGCTGACGCCGCCAATACCGCCAAGCGCCTTGAGACCGAAAATGCCGGCGGCGACACCGCCCCAGGCGCCACACAAGCCGTGAAGAGGCCACACGCCCAAAACGTCGTCTATCTTCCATTTGTTTTGGGTCAGCGTGAACATCACCACAAACAAAGCGCCTGCCACCCCGCCCACCACCAGGGCGCCCAGCGGGTGCATCAGGTCTGAGCCTGCGCAAACCGCCACCAGACCGGCCAGTGGCCCGTTGTGGACAAAACCGGGGTCGTTTTTGCCAAACGCCAGCGCCGCCAGCGTGCCGCCGACCATGGCCATCAAAGAGTTAACAGCGACCAGGCCGGAAATTTTGTCCAGTGTCTGTGCGCTCATCACGTTAAAACCAAACCAGCCGACCGTCAAAATCCAGGCGCCCAAGGCCAGAAACGGAATGTTAGAGGGAGGATGCGCAGACACCAGCCCGTCTTTGCGATAGCGGTTGCTGCGCGCACCCAGCAGCAGCACAGCCGGCAGCGCCAGCCAACCACCCATGGCGTGCACCACCACCGAGCCTGCAAAATCATGAAACTCTTCTCCGGTCAGCGATTTGATCCAGGCTTGTACGCCGAAATGTTGATTCCAGACAATGCCCTCGAAGAAGGGGTAGATCAGCCCGACGATCACTGCCGTGGCGATCAGTTGGGGGTAAAAACGGGCACGCTCGGCAATGCCGCCCGAGATGATGGCCGGAATGGCCGCCGCAAAAGTCAGCAGAAAGAAAAACTTCACCAACTCATAGCCGTTTTTGGCTGCCAGCTGTTCGGCGCCCACAAAAAAGTGGCTGCCATAGGCCACGCTGTAGCCGACGGCAAAGTAAACAACGGTAGAGACGGAGAAGTCCACCAGAATCTTAACCAGCGCATTGACCTGGTTTTTTTTGCGCACCGTGCCGAGCTCGAGAAATGCAAAGCCGGCATGCATGGCCAGCACCATGATGCCGCCTAGCAAGATAAATAGTGCGTCTGATCCCTGTTTTAGTGCTTCCACGGGGTGGGCTCCTAGAGTTTTGTTCGTTATTGGTGCGTTTTGGACGAAAAACCAGAAAACGCACCAATATCAAGCAAGAAGTGGGCCTTCGCGGTGCGTCAATTGCTTCGTTCTTGCGAACTTACAATACGAAAGTGGCCATGGAGTGTCTTCAGGCAGGAGTTTTTTACTTTGGAAGCATTCCTCGTCTCAACGGGTATCGTCGCCCTGGCCGAAATCGGCGACAAAACCCAGCTGCTGGCGCTGTTGCTGGCGGCGCGCTTCAAAAAACCGTGGCCCATCGTCTTTGGCATTCTGGTGGCCACTGTGGCCAACCATGCCTTGGCCGGCGCGCTCGGGGCCTGGGTGACCACCCAGATCAGTGCCGGGGTGTTGCGCTGGATTCTGGCGGCTTCGTTTGTGGCCATGGCCATCTGGATGCTGGTGCCCGACAAGCTGGAGGACGACGGCGACGCGCAGCCACCGCGCTGGGGTGTTTTTGCCACCACGGTGCTGATGTTTTTTCTGGCTGAGATGGGCGACAAGACGCAGATCGCCACGGTCATGCTGGCCGCGCGATTTGACGCTTACCTGGCGGTGGTGGCCGGCACCACCTTCGGCATGATGCTGGCCAATGCACCTGTAGTCTGGTTGGGTGAGCGCGTTACGCGCTTGTTGCCGCTGACGGTGGTGCACCGCGTGTCGGCGTTGATTTTTGTGGTGTTGGCGGTGTTGGCTGTTTGGTCGCCTTTTTGAGCAGCCGCCAAGCCAGACGGGCGCGACAACAGGGGCGATATACTGCTGTGCAGCGCCGATTTGCACAGCTTGCGGGCGCTTAAAAAGTACTGCTAAAGACGAAGCCCATGAACCCGGAATCGCTTTAGCGAGGCCGGGTTTTTGTTTTTATGCAGGTGATTTTTTGACCCTTGTCGCCACACCGCTGAGCATGCATTTTGAAGCTGCGTTGCCCCTGCGAAGCGGCGCCTCGGTGCGCGCTTACGACTTGAGCTACGAAACCTACGGCAAGCTTAATGCCGATAAATCTAACGCCGTGCTGATTTGCCACGCGCTCAACGCCTCACACCATGTGGCCGGCGTTTACCTTGACGCAACAGGCGCAGTCCAACCCAAGTCGGAAGGCTGGTGGGACGCCATGATCGGCCCCGGCAAGCCGGTCGATACCCATCGGTTTTTCGTCATCGGCGTCAACAACCTCGGCTCCTGCTTCGGATCCACCGGCCCGATGCAGACCAACCCCGACACGAACGAGATTTACGGCGCGTCTTTTCCGGTGGTCACGGTGGAAGACTGGGTCGATGCGCAGGCACGCCTGATCGACGCCCTGGGCATTCAGACACTGGCCGCCGTGATGGGTGGCAGCCTGGGCGGCATGCAGGCGCTGGCCTGGACGCTGCAATACCCCGACCGTGTGCGGCACGCGGTGGTGGTCGCCAGCGCGCCCAACCTGAACGCTGAAAACATTGCTTTCAACGAGGTAGCGCGCCGAGCGATCACCACCGACCCCGACTTTCACGGCGGGCATTTCTACCGCCATGGCGTGCTGCCACGGCGTGGTCTGCGCATCGCCCGCATGATCGGCCACATTACTTACCTCAGTGACGATGTGATGAACGAAAAATTTGGCAGGGAACTAGCCCCCACGCTGGTCGCTGCGCGTACTGCGCTGCCCCCCGGGGGGGCCGCTGCGCCTGCGGACCGGCTAAGCCGGATCCGCGGCCCTGGCTTGGAGGGAGCAGACCCTGCGCAGGCGCAAAGTAGCACCGCTGGCCGGGCTTATTTGTATTCGACGCAAGACGTGGAGTTTCAGATTGAGAGTTACTTGCGCTACCAGGGCGACAAGTTCAGCGAGTACTTTGACGCCAACACATACCTGCTGATCACCCGCGCGCTGGATTACTTTGATCCGGCCGGTGCCCATGGGGGTAACTTGAGCCAGGCCTTGGCTAAGGCCAGCGCCAAGTTCCTGCTGGTCAGCTTCACCACCGACTGGCGCTTTGCACCGGCGCGCAGCCGCGAGATCGTCAAGGCCCTGCTCGACAACCAGCGCGACGTGAGCTACGCGGAGATCGACGCGCCGCACGGCCATGACGCATTTTTGCTCGAGGATCCGCGCTACTTGAGCGTGGTGCGCGCCTACTTCAACAGCAAGGTGGCCGCATGAACGCCGCGCAGTCATCATCGCGGCCCGTGCTCAAGGAAGCCTCACCCGACCTCTTGTCTATTGCACGGCTGGTGCCTCACGGCGCGCGTGTGCTTGACCTGGGTTGCGGCACCGGCGAGTTGCTGGCTCACCTGATCCGCGAGCGCGCTTGCTCAGGCTATGGCGTTGAGCTCGATGACACCAATGTGCAAGCCTGTGTGGCGCGCGGCGTCAACGTGATCCAGCTCAACCTTGAAGACGGCTTGAGCATGTTCGGCGACAGCTCGTTTGACGTGGTCTTGCAGATCGACACCTTGCAACACCTGCGCAATGCCGAGGTGATGCTGCGCGAAACTGCCCGCGTGGGTCGCCTGGGCATCGTCGCCTTTCCCAACTTCGGCCATTGGCCCAACCGTCTGGCCGTGTTGCGCGGGCGCATGCCGGTGACCAAGGTGTTGCCCTACCAGTGGTATGACACGCCCAATATCCGCGTTGGCACCTTGCAGGACTTCAGGGCCCTGGCGCTGAAAAATCAACTCCGTATTTTGGATGAATTCGGCTTGCAAGACGGCCAGGAAATTCGACTCTGGCCGAACGTTCGCGCCAGCCGCGCTGTTTTCAAGGTGCAGCGCGGATGAACCCGGCCGCACCGGCTCAGACAGAGTTCGCGGTGCCATTTCGGGAGGCCTTGCGCTTTTGGTTCAAGCTGGGATTCATCAGTTTTGGCGGGCCGGCCGGACAGATCGCCATCATGCACCGCGAACTGGTGGAGCGGCGCGGCTGGGTGTCTGAAAAACGCTTTTTGCACGCGCTCAATTTCTGCATGCTCTTGCCCGGACCTGAGGCGCAACAACTGGCCACTTACCTGGGCTGGCTGATGCACAAGACGCGGGGTGGCATTGCGGCCGGCGTGCTGTTTGTGCTGCCTTCGCTGCTTATGCTGATCGCTCTGAGCTGGGTCTACATGGCTTGGGGCACGCAGCCGCTGGTGGCCGCATTGTTCTACGGCATCAAGCCGGCGGTGGCGGCCATCGTGTTGCATGCGCTGCACCGCATAGGCAGCAAGTCGCTGGGCCCTCCCCGGCAGTTGCCGGTGCCTTGGGTCATTGCGGTGCTCAGCTTTCTGGCGATTGCCGTATTGGGCATGCCTTTTCCGGCGGTGGTGCTGGCGGCGCTGCTCACGGGCGCTCTGCTGGCGCGGTTCGCGCCGGCGGCTTTGGGCGGTAGCGGCGGCGGCGGCCACTTGCCGTTGTCCGACGGCGGTCGCAGCGGGGCCTTGATTGACGACACCACGCCTTCGCCCGCGCATGCGCGCTTCAAGCGCTCGCGCCTGCTGCGGGTGCTGTCGGCCGGCGCGCTGTTGTGGGCGCTGCCGATGGCGGTGCTCTGGCTCAGCCAAGGCTGGCAACACACGCTGACGCAGATGGGCTGGTTCTTCACCAAAGCTGCGCTGCTGACCTTTGGCGGTGCCTATGCCGTTCTGCCCTATGTCAACCAGGCGGCGGTCGAGCATTACCAGTGGCTCAGCACCGGGCAAATGATGGACGGCCTCGCCTTGGGTGAAAGCACCCCCGGCCCGCTCATCATGGTGGTGGCTTTTGTCGGTTTTGCCGGCGGCTGGGTCAAACAGGTGGCCGGGCCGGAGGCGCTGTTTCTGGGCGCTGCGCTGGCCGCCTGTGTGGCGACCTGGTTCACGTTTTTGCCGTCTTTCATTTTTATTCTGGCGGGCGGGCCCTGGGTCGAGTCAACGCGCGGCAATTTACGACTGACGGCACCACTGGCGGCGGTGACAGCGGCGGTGGTTGGTGTGATCGCCAACCTGGCGCTGTTTTTCTGGATAGCGGTGGCGTTTCCTGCCACACCGGTTCACCCGAAAATGCCCTGGTTGCAGCCGCCTGACCTGCTGGCGCTGGTGCTGGCCGTGCTGGCTACGCTAGCCCTTTGGCGGCTGCAGTGGAGTGTGATGCGCGTGATCGGCGTGTGCGCGCTGGCCGGCCTGTTGCTGCGCTGGCCGGGCCTGGGCTGAACGACCCGAAGCAGGAGACAAAAAGGTGATTGCAAACAGTCCGAAACAGACTTCCTGGCCCCTGCGGCTGGCCGAGCGCCTGTTTGGCAACTGGGTTCGCACGGTGTCCGCTGTCACCCTGCGCGCCGATGTGCTGGCCGGCCTGCTGGGCGCCGTGCTGGTGTTGCCGCAAGGCATTGCCTTTGCCACCATGGCCGGCCTGCCGCCGGAGTACGGGCTGTACACGGCCGTGGTGCCCTGCATCATCGCGGCCTTGTTTGGTTCGAGCTGGCATGTCATGTCGGGCCCGACCAATGCGAATTCACTGGCCTTGTTTGCCATGCTCTCACCGATGGCGTTGGCCTTCAGTCCGGCCTATATCCAGATGGCGCTGGTGGTCACTGTGATGGTGGGCGTCATGCAGTGGCTGATAGGCGCGTTGCGTCTGGGCTCGCTGGCCAACTTCATCTCGCCGGCCGCGCTGTTTGGGTTTACATCGGGCGCGGCGGTGCTGATCGCCGTGCATGCGCTGCCGGACCTGCTCGGGCTGACCGCACCCACGCAGCCGGGTTCGGCGGCCTTGCTGCGCCATGTGGCCAGCCAACTTGGCGCAGTCCAGCCGGTGGCACTGGCGGCAGCGGCCGTCACGCTGGTGGTGGCGGTGGCGCTCAGGCGCTGGCGCCCGCACTGGCCGTACATGCTGGCGGGGCTGGCCGGCGCCACGCTGGCCGGCACCTACCTGATGCCGCAGGTCTTGCCCGTCGAAACGATGCAGGGCTTGCGCACGGTGGGCAGCATTGCCGTGCCCTGGCCCAAGCTGGTGCTGCCGCAAGTCAGCTGGGCCCAGGTGCCCGAGTTGCTGGGGCTGGCATTTGCGCTGACCATTGTGGCGCTCGGCCAGGCGATCTCGATCGCCAAGGCGGTGGCGGCCAGGTCGGGGCAGCGCATTGACACCAACCGCGAGTTCCGCGGTCAGGGCCTGTCCAACATGGTTGGCGGCTTTTTCTCGTCTTATGTGTCCTGCGGCTCGATGAACCGCTCCATGCCTAACCTGCAGGCCGGCGCGCGCACGCCGCTGGCGGCCGTGTTCTCGGCGCTGTTGCTGGTGGCACTGGTGGCGCTGAGTGCGCCCTTGCTGGCGCAAATTCCGATGGCGGCGCTGGCTGCCCTGCTGCTGCTGGTGGCGGTCTCGCTCCTGGACGCGCCGCGCTGGCGGCAGCTGCTGCGGCTGGACCGCACCGAATTCGGCGTGGCGCTGGCCACCACCATTGCCACCGTGACCATCCGCCTGGAGATGGCCATTTTGCTGGGCACCCTGCTGTCGCTGATGTCCTTTTTGTACCGCACCGCGCACCCGGCCATGCGCACCATGGGTTTTGACAGCACGCGTGCCGACCGGCAGTTTGTGGTGATCGATGAGGCGGCAAGGCCCGAGCCGGCCGCCAGTGCGCCAGGCCAGGCATTGCCTGAGTGCCCGCAACTCAAACTTTTGCGCATGGAAGGTGAGGTCTACTTTGGTGCCACCCAGCACGTGGCCGACACGCTGCACGACCTGCGCCACGCACCCCAGCCGCAAAAGCATTTGCTGGTGATGGGTAAAAGCATGAACTTCATTGACCTGGCCGGCGCAGAACTGTGGGAGGCCGAGCTCAACGCCCGACGCGCCATGGGCGGCGACCTTTACTTTCACCGGCCGCGCCCTGAGGTGATCCGCCTATGGGCCACCACCGGCTTTACGCGACTTCTTGGGCCCGAGCACCAGTTCCCCGACAAGCGCACGGCGATTGCCACCATCTTCACCAAGCTCGACCCCGAGATTTGCCGCAGCTGCAAGGCGCGGGTGTTCTGGGAATGTCAGAGCGCGCCAGGTCCGGCCGATTCCCGTTAGAGTGACAGCATCTGGTTTGTTTTTGTCAGGAGCTTTTTATGACTGCACGTTTGCCATCTTCTGTTCTGAACGCCGGCATTGCGCTGGACCAGGTCAGCGCCCAGTGGGACGGCGACATCGTGCGCCAGATCAGCGAGTACATCGCCATTCCGGCCAAGTCGCCGGGCTTTGACAGCGACTGGGCGCAGCATGGCTTTATCGACACGGTGGTGCGCAACGCCGCCAGCTGGATCGAAGCGCAAAAAGTCGAAGGCCTGACGCTGGAAGTGGTGCGTTTGCCCGGCCGCACGCCGGTGTTGTTTTTTGAAGTGCCGGCCACGCGCGCCGCCGTGCCCGGGCAGACGCCGCAAACGGTGCTGATGTATGGCCACCTGGACAAGCAACCCGAGTTCAGCGGCTGGCGCGCCGACCTGGGCCCGTGGACGCCCAGCTACCAGGACGGCAAGCTCTACGGCCGCGGCGGCGCTGACGACGGCTACGCAGCCTACGCCAGCATCGCCGCCATTCAGGCGCTGAAAAGCCAGCAAGTGGCGCACCCGCGCATTGTCGGGCTGATCGAGACCTGCGAAGAAAGCGGCTCTTACGACTTGCTGCCGTATGTGGATGCACTGCGCAGCCGGCTGGGCGATGTGGGCCTGGTGATCTGCCTGGACTCGGGCGCCGGCAACTACGACCAGCTGTGGCTGACCACCAGCCTGCGCGGCATGGTGGCGGGCACGCTCAAAGTCGAGGTGCTGACCGAAGGCATTCATTCGGGCGATGCAAGCGGGCTGGTGCCGTCGAGCTTTCGCATCATGCGTCAGGTGCTGGACCGGCTGGAAGACAGTGCCACCGGCCGTTTGCTGCCGGCCAGTTTTCATTGCGAGGTGCCGGCCGACCGGCTGGCGCAGGCGCATGCGACGGCAGCCATTCTGGGCGACGAAATTTACAAGCGTTTTCCCTGGGCGCACTACGACTGCGGCGGCGCAACCAGCTTCACGCTGCCCACCACCACCGACCCCGTGGAGGCCCTGCTGCAGCGCACCTGGCGACCCACGCTCAGCGTGACCGGCGCCGAGGGCTTTCCGGCCCTTAAGGACGCCGGCAATGTGCTGCGGCCTTACACCGCCTTCAAGCTCTCGCTGCGGCTGCCGCCGCTGATTGACGCCGCGCAGGCGGTGCAGGAGCTCAAGACCCTGCTCGAAGACAACGCGCCCTACCAGGCCAAGGTGACTTTTCAGGGAGGCGGCGCCACAGGCTGGAACGCACCCGCTTCCACGCCCTGGTTTGACAAGGCGCTCGACGGCGCCTCACAGGCTTTCTTTGGCGCGGGCTGCGGCACCATCGGGCAGGGCGGCACTATTCCGCTGATGAACATGCTCAGCCAGGGCTTTCCGAAAGCCCAGATGATGGTGTGCGGTGTGCTCGGCCCCAAAAGCAATGCCCACGGACCCAATGAGTTTTTGCACGTGCCCTACGCCAAAAAACTCACGGCGGCGGTGGCGCACGTGATGGCGCAGATGCCCGGCTGATGAGTTTGGCGCCAGCGACCCTGAGCCCTTTGGCCGCGGCTGACGGCCAGGCCTTGATGCTGCATGACTGGCCGGCACCGGGCGCGCCGCGTGCGCAAGTCTTGCTGGTACACGGCTTGGGTGAACACGCCGGGCGCTACGCCCCACTGGCCGCTGAACTTCACCGCTGGGGCTTTGCCGTGCGCGCCTATGACCAGCGTGGCCACGGCCTGTCTGATGGTCTGCGCGGCGGCCTGACTCACGACACCGCCTTGCTCGACGATTTGGCCGTCGTGATCGACGCGACCCGAAGCATGCAGCAGCAGCGTGGTCAGCCAGGTTTGCCCTTGATCTTGCTCGGCCACAGTCTGGGCGGCCTGGTCGCCGGCCGCTTTGTCAGCTTACAGTTGCGCCCCGTCGATGCCTTGGTCATGTCCTCGCCGGCGCTGGATCCGGGCCTGAGTGCTTTGCAAAAAGTGCTGGTCGCCACCTTGCCGGCCATTGCGCCGAACTTGCGCGTCAACAACGGGCTGGACCCGCGGTTTTTGTCACACGACCCGGCGGTCGTGGCCGCCTACCGGGCCGATCCGCTGGTGCATCCGAAAATCTCAGCGCGGCTGGCGCGCTTCATTGCAACGGCCGGCCCGTCGACGGTGGCGGCCGCTGCCCACTGGCACGTGCCGACTTTGCTGCTTTACGCGGGCGACGACCATTTGGTGAATCCCGCCGGCAGCCGCGCTTTTGCGGAGGTGGCCGGTGCATCGGCGCAGGTCCCGCCGGACATCCTGAGCGCCCAAGTATTCGAGTCGCTCTATCACGAGATTTTCAATGAGGCGCCTATCGCGGCAGCGCCCGTGTATGCCGCGCTCAAGACCTGGCTGGTCGCCCGCTTCTGACCGGTGCTTGACTGCTCAGGCCAGCGCCGGCTGCCGTTGCTTCCAGGCCAGCCAGCCCAGGGCCACGCCGATCAGGCCCAGCGGCAGCAGCGAGCCCAGGTTCAGCAGTGACCAGCCCTGCGTGGTCACCAGCACGCCCGAGGCCAGTGACGACAGCGCCAGCACGGCGAACACACAAAAATTCAGCGCGCCCTGGGCCTTGTCTTTTTCTTCGGGCCGGTAGGTGCCCAGCGCCAGGGTGGTGCTGGCGGTGAACAGAAAGTTCCAGCCCACGCCCAGCAAAAACAGCGCCGCCACAAACTGGTGCAGTTGAACACCCGACAGCGCAATCAGCACGCAGGCCACGTTCAGCGCCAGCCCGACGGCCATGATGGGCAGGGTGCCAAATTTCTTGATCAGGTGGCCGGTGAAAAAGCCGGGCGCAAACATGCCGATCACATGCCACTCCAGCACCAGAGCCGTGTCTGAAAATGGCAGGCCGCAGACCTGCATGGCGATCGGTGTAGCGGCCATCAAGAGGTTCATCACGCCATAACCGAGCGCGCCGGCCGAGGCCGCCACGATGAAAACCGGCTGACGCATGATCACGCTCAGAGGGCGCCCGCCCGCACTGGCCGTCCCTTTGGACGGGGCCGGCGGAAAGTCAATGATGGCCAGCAGCAGCATAGCCAGCAGGGCCACGCCGGCCAGCGCCAGGTAAGCGCCGGCAAAAGGCACAGCCGTCAAACTGCGCGTGGCGGCGGCCAGGTTGGGCCCGGCAATCGCACCCAGGAGGCCGCCGGCCATCACCAGTGAGATGGCTTTTTCTTTGAAGGCGGGCGCTGCCAGCTCTGCGGCCGCAAAACGGTACAGCTGCGCGTTAGCGAAGTAATAACCGGCCACCAGCGTGGCGGCCACCAGCAGCCAGAACTGGCTGCTGTAGGCGGCCCAGGCGCACAGCAGGGCCGAACCCAAGGCCACCAGCAGCCCGAGTTGGAAAGAGCTTTTGCGACCGTAGCGTTGTTGGGTGCGCGCCACCAGCCCGGTCGAGAGCGCACCGCCCACCACATAGCCCATCACCGGCAAGGTGGCCATCCAGCCAAGCGGCGCCAAGCTCAAGCCCATCAGGCCGTTGATGGCAATGAATGTCACGTTGTTGGTCAGGAACAGCCCTTGGCAGAGCGTGAGGAGCCAGAGATTTTTATTCATTTGTTATTTTTAAAGTTGCCACTTGTAGGCAGCCGCCAGATGTCAAAGCTGCACGGCCAGCAGCAGCGCTGCCAGTGCGGCAGTTTCTGAGCGCAGCACGCGTGCGCCAAGGGTAACAGGCACAAAACCATGGGCCGTGGCCAGCGCTTCTTCGGCCTGACTCAGCCCGCCTTCGGGCCCGCTTAAAAAGCAGACCGGCGCTGCCGGGTTCAGACGGGCGATAGCCTGCGTCAGGGGCATGCTGCCATCGGCCAGTGACAGCAGGCAGCGCAGTGCTGGAGCTTGCGGATCGATAGGTGGCAAGGACTTGAGCCAGGCGGCGAGGTCTTGCACCGGCGACACGGCGGGCACGCGGTTGCCGCCGCATTGCTCGCAAGCGGCTACCGCCACAGACTGCCAGTGCTTTTGTTTTTTCTCGGCCCGCTCACCGGCCAGGCGCAACACGCTGCGGCTGGTGTGCAGCGGTTGGATGCTGGCTGCGCCCAGTTCGGTGGCTTTCTCGACCAGCCAGTCCATGCGCTCGTTGGCCGGCATACCCAGCGCCAGTTGCACGGCACGGCCGGCTTCGCGTTCATCGGGTCGGTGTACGCCCAGTGTCACCTCGACGTCGCTGCGGCCCATGCGGGTGATGGTGGCGTTCCACTCGCCGCCCTGGCCGTTGAACAGCGTGATTTGGTGGCCCGGTTGCAGCCGCAGCACCTGCACATGGCGCGCCGTGCCTTCGGGCAGGCTGAGCGCTGCGCCGGCGGCCATGGGCACATCGGCAAAAAAGCGAGCGCTCAAAACGTGTAGCCCACGCGGGTTTCGTTGCCCTCGATCTCGTCAAGCAGCACCATCAGCGGCCCTAACTGACGGTAGCGCGAAGCGGTGCTGCGCGCGTACTTGATGAAGCGCGGCGTGTCGGCCAGGTAATGCGGCTTGCCGTCGCGCAGCGTGAGCCGCGCGAAGATGCCCAGAATCTTCAGGTGGCGCTGCAAGCCCATCCACTCGACAGCGCGGTAAAACTCGCCAAAGTCGTCACCCACCGGCAAGCCGGCTGCGCGGGCTTTTTGCCAGTAGCGGATGGTGATGTCGAGCACAAACTCTTCGTCCCAGCTCAGGAAAGCGTCCCGCATCAGGCTGGCGATGTCGTAAGTGATGGGGCCATACACGGCATCTTGAAAATCCAACACCCCAAGCCTGGATGGCGACAAAGATTCGGCTGTGTCTGCTGAGAGGGCCAACAGTCCCGCCGCCGGGCCGCCCCAAGGCGGGACAGCCCCCTCGGGGGGCAGCGCAGTACGCGCAGCGACAAGCGTGGGGGCCAACAGTCCCGCCGCCGGGCCGCCCCAAGGCGGGACAGCCCCCTCGGGGGGCAGCGCAGTACGCGCAGCGACAAGCGTGGGGGCCAACAGTCCCGCCGCCGGGCCGCCCCAAGGCGGGACAGCCCCCTCGGGGGGCAGCGCAGTACGCGCAGCGACAAGCGTGGGGGCCAACAGTCCCGCCGCCGGGCCGCCCCAAGGCGGGACAGCCCCCTCGGGGGGCAGTGCAGTACGCGCAGCGACAAGCGTGGGGGCCATTAAATTCCTAGGCATGAAGTCGCGGTGCACGAAGACGCGCGCGCCACCCAGAGAATTTAAGTTGCTGTCCTTGATTTGCGCAAAGAAGCCGGCGAGTTTGTCCTGCAGGCCCGCATCCACCGTGATGCCGCGGTGCTTGGCGATGTACCAGTCGGGAAAGAGTTGCAGCTCGCGCGACAGCAGAGCGTCGTCGTAAGCCGGCAATACGCCGGGGCGTGACGAGAGTTGCCAGGCAATCAGCGCGTCCACCGCGTCCATGTACAGCTGGTGAATCGGCGAGCCTGCCGGTGGAAAAGCATCCAGCGGCGCCTGCTGCTGGATGAGCTGCATCATGGTTTGCGAGCCCAGGTCGCTGAGCAGCATGAAGCCTTGCGCTTTGTCCCAGGCCAGCACGCGCGGCGCGTTCAGTCCGGCTTCGGCCATCAGCGCAGCGATTTTGACGAAGGGCGCGCAGTCTTCGAGCGCCGGTGGCGCGTCCATGATGATGCAACTGCCCGCAGCCCGGTCAATGCGATCAATGCGAAAGTAGCGCCTGAAACTGGCATCTGCCGAGGCCAGGCGCAGCGTGGCCGGGTCGAGCTGGCTGGCCGCGCTGGTGACGCTCAGCCATTGGGCGAAGAAGGCAGCCCGCCCCGGGTCGCTCCAAACGATATCCGCAGTGCTGGCAGGGTTGGCAGAAGAGGGGGTCATGGATAATCAGTCGGTAATCGACAAACCGGGTTTATCTCACATTCACGATGCATTGTGCGTCTCGCTCTTTCTCCATTGTCGCCGCGTCCTGGGCGGCGTTCCGCCTGCTTGGCTTGGTCTTGCTGCCGGGCGCTTGCCTGTGGGCCCAAAGCCTGCCGGCCGAGCCGCTTGCAGGTGCTTTGCGTGCGCCCTTAAAACGTACGCCGCTGTTGCAGGAAAAGCCGGCCGTGGGCCCTGGCAACGAAGTGCCGACCTTTGTCTTAGGAGATCAAATCAGCGGCCGCCCCGAGCTCGATTCTCTGGTCGAGGGCAACGCGGAGATGCGCCGCGGTAAAACCGCCCTGCGCGCTGACCGCATTGAGTATTACCAGCCCAGTGACTTCATGAAATCGCGCGGCAATGTGCGCGTCTCTAACGCAGGCAACCTGTATTGGGGCCCGGCCTTAGACCTCAAGCTGGACAGTTTCGAGGGCTCTTTTACCTCGCCCGGTTACCGCTTCGTGGCCGGCGGTAACGGTGCGGCGCAACGGGTTGATTTTGCCGGCGAAAAGCGCATGTTTGCCTGGCAAGGCACTTACACCACCTGTGAGCGCGACAACGAGGCCAGCTGGCTGCCGGCCTGGCAGTTGCGCGGCCAGCGTTTTTACTTTGACTTTGAGACCGAAGTCGGCGAGATCACCGGCGCCACAGTGCGCTTCCAGGATGTGCCCATACTCCATTGGCCGGGCACCCTGAGTTTTCCACTCAGCAGCAAGCGCAAGTCCGGCGTGCTTTCGCCAACCTATGGCTTGGACTCCACCAGCGGTGTGTCCCTGACGGTGCCGTATTACTTTGACATTGCGCCCAACCGCGATGCCACGGTAACGCCCACTTACATGACCAAGCGCGGCGTCAACCTGGTCAACGAGTTTCGCTATCTGGAGCCGGGCTACAGCGGGACTTTACGCGCAAACTACATGCCCTCCGACAAGCTGCGGGATCAAGAGCGCTGGTCTTATTCTTTTCAACACAACGCCACCTTGCAGACCGGCGTTCCTGCTATCGGCGGTGTTGGTCTGGGCCTGAATCTCAACCGAGTCGGCGACACCAATTACTGGCGTGACTTTCCCGGCGCCACTGGCAGTTTGACGCAGCGCTTGCTGCCCAATGACGTCAAGCTGAGCTGGGCGCGCAATGGCTGGAGCAGCGGGCTGCTGGTACAACACTGGCAAACGCTGAGCGACGCCAGCTCTCCCATCGTGCCCCCCTACGACAGGCTGCCCCAGCTGACCACGCGATACGACCGCAATAACGCGCGTCTGGGCGGCTTGACGGGGCTTAATTGGGCGGTAGACGCAGACCTCACCCAGTTCTCTGCCATCGGCAACACCGGCCAGCCCAATGCGACGCGCGCTTTTACCCGCGGGCAGATCAGCCGGCCTTGGAGCTGGCCCGCCGGCTACATCACGCCCAAGCTTCTTCTCAATGCCACCAGTTACCAGTTTGAGACTGCGCATGCCAGAACCGGCGGCGGCATTTCCACCTCGCGCGTGGTGCCGACCTTCAGCTTGGACAGCGGGCTGCAGTTCGAGCGCGAAGAGCGTCTTTTCGGGCGCGCGTTCATCCAGACCCTGGAGCCGCGGGCTTTTTATGTGCGCACCCCTTACCGCAACCAAAACAACATACCCAATTACGATTCGGGAGACGGGGGCTTTAACGTTGCGACGGTTTTTACGGAAAATGCTTTTGTCGGCAATGACAAGATCTCCGATGCCAATTTGTTGACGCTGGGTCTGACCTCGCGCCTGATCGACGATGCCAATGGCGCCGAGGTGGCGCGTATCGGCGCGGCCCAAAGGCTTCGATTTGAAGACCAGCGCGTCACACTGGCGCAGAACGGCGCGCCCGTGACGCAGCTATGGAGCGACATACTCCTTGGCGGCTCTGTCAAGTGGACAAAGGCGTGGTCCATGGACGCGACAACGCAGTACAACCCCGAGATCAAGGCGTCGCAGCGCAGCACCCTGGCTGCCCGCTACAGCCCGAGCAGCTACCGTTTGGCGACCCTGGCGTACCAACGTGAGCGGGCGGCCAGTGAGATGATCAACGTTGGTTGGCAATGGCCTGTGAATGATCTGTGGGGAGACAAGGGGCA
This sequence comes from Polaromonas sp., assembly GCA_044357185.1. Classification (GTDB taxonomy): domain Bacteria; phylum Pseudomonadota; class Gammaproteobacteria; order Burkholderiales; family Burkholderiaceae_C; genus Polaromonas. Next base: position 13,549 of record JBIKPY010000004.1, on the reverse strand, counting down.
AGCCCTGGGTCCCGGTCTGGGCCAGGGCGGCAGGCGCTGGTACAGCGTCGGGCGCATGAATTTCAACATGGTCGATCAGCGCATGGTCGACTCCTTGTACGGCTTTGAATACGATGGCTGTTGCTGGATCGGGCGTGCTGTGTTGCAGCGCACCTACACCAGCCGGACCACGTCCACCACCCAAATCATGTTCCAGATCGAGTTCGTCGGCCTTTCTTATCTGGGCAACAATCCTTTGAGCACTTTGCGCACCAATATTCCGCAGTACCAGAACCTGCGCAGCACACAGACGTCCCCGAGCCGTTTTACCAACTATGACTAGACTTTCTTTTTCTTTTCCCGCGCAAGGCCAGCTTCTGCGTACGCTCTTGGCTGCTTTGTGCCTGGGTGTGTGCGTTTTGCCGGCAGCAGGGCAGAGCCAGCGCGCGTCCAGCGCCGCCGACTTTATCGTTGCTGTCGTCAATTCCACGCCGATCACGAATGTCGAATTGCAGCTGCGCCTGCTGCGTGTTCAGCAGCAGCTTTCGCGTCAGGGCAATGTGCCGCCGCGCAGCCAGTTGGTGCGCGAGGTGCTTGAGCGCTTGATCCTTGAGCGCGCCCAGCTGCAATTGGCACGGGAGCTTGGCGTGACACCCGATGACGCGGCTGTCGAACAGGCGGTTGACAACGTAGCACTGCAAAACCAGGTTTCGCTGGAAGAATTAAAACGCCGGCTCAGCGCAGACGGTGTAGATTACGCCCGCTTTCGAGCTGATGTGCGTGATGAGTTGACCCTGGTTCGATTGCGCGAGCGGGAAGTCGATTCGCGCGTCAAAGTCAGCGAGCAGGACATCGATCAGTTTTTCCGAGACCGTCAGGCGCAAGCGGGTGCCGAGCCTGAGCGCATTCAGCTGGCCCAGATTTTGGTGGCCGTGCCCGAGAGCGCCACGGCCGACCAGGTTCGCGCGCTGCAGGCCAAAGCCCAGCGGGCCTTAGACCGTGTGCGTGCCGGCGAAGCCTTTGCCGGTGTTGCCGCTGAAGTCTCCGATGCGGCGGACCGTGCAGCAGGCGGGGACTTGGGTCTCAGGCCGGTTGATCGCCTGCCGAGTTTGTTTGTTGACGCCGTTCGTGACCTGAAGGACGGCGCACTGGCCGGTCCCTTGCGCAGCGGCGCAGGTTTTCATGTGCTTCAGCTGGTCAAGAGGTCGCGCGATGCGGCCGCCCTGACAGTGATTCAGACGCGAGCCCGACATATCTTGTTCAAGTCGGGCCCGAAGTTCAACGAGGCTCAAGCCACGGCCAAACTGCTGGACTTCAAGCGCCTGATAGTGGCAGGGCAGGCTGATTTTGCTGCGCTCGCCAGGGACAACAGCGAGGATGGTTCGGCCAAGGACGGCGGCGATTTAGGTTGGACCTCAACCGGGATGTTTGTGCCCGAGTTCGAGCAGGTCATGAACCAGCTGGCGCCAGGCCAAATTGCCGATCCGCTGGTTTCCCGTTTTGGTGTGCACCTGCTTCAGGTGATGGCGCGCCGAGAAGCCCCCCTGTCTGAGCGAGAGCAACGCGAGCTGGCCCGCAATCTGGTGCGCGAGAAGAAAATAGAAGAGGCTTTTATTCTTTGGCAACAGGAAGTGCGCGGACGGGCTTATGTAGAGTTTCGCAATGAACAGTGAGCAAGTGCCGACCATGCCGATAGATTCGGACCTTGACCACGCATGAAGCATGTGGCGCGTAAACGCTTTGGCCAGCACTTTCTGACGGACCGCGGGATCATTGAAGACATCATTCAGTCGATCAACCCCAAGGCCGGCGAGCCCATGGTGGAGATCGGGCCGGGCCTGGCCGCGATGACGCAGCCGCTGGTTGAGCGGCTCGGCCACTTGACCGTGATCGAGTTGGACCGTGACCTTGCGCGTCAGCTTCAGGCCCATCCGCAGCTCAAGGTTATCGAGGCCGACGTGCTCAAAGTCGACTTTTTCGCGCTTGCCAAAAGCATGCTGAGCCAGACACCGACGCCGAGCAAAATACGCGTGGTCGGCAATCTTCCCTACAACATTTCCACCCCCATTCTTTTCCATCTGCTGGACGCGGTGGCGGTCATTGAAGACCAGCATTTCATGCTGCAAAAGGAAGTCGTCGACCGCATGGTGGCAAAGCCCTGCAGCGCTGACTATGGACGATTGAGCGTGATGTTGCAGTGGCGCTACGCCATGGAAAACGTACTCTTGGTGCCGCCCCACTGCTTTGACCCGCCCCCCCGAGTGAACAGCGCCATTGTGCGCATGGTGCCGCATGCCGAGCCAGCTGTTCTCGATGTCAAGTTGCTCAGCGAGCTTGTGCAGGTGGCTTTCAGTCAGCGGCGCAAGCTGCTGCGCCACACCCTCGGACAATGGTTGCAGGCGCGCGACTTCAAGGGCGACTTCAGCGTTCAGCGTCGCGCGGAAGAAGTGCCTGTGCACGAGTATGTGGCGCTGGTGCAGGCGCTGAGCGCAGCGACAGATTGAGCTTTGCCCCTCTTTGCGCGCCGCCCGCAAAAAAGCCCGCTTCAAGCGGGCTTTTTTGGAGCAAGCTTGCTGCGCTTAAGCCGCTGCCAACCAATAGCCCGCGTTGAACGGGCTGCTCATGCGCAGTGCCAATGGTGACACGTCGATGAGTTTGTCGGTTGGCATGACTTCGCCACCGTCTTCCAATGCATGCTGGGCCTCATTTGCCCGATCCCCTTGGCCAATGTCTGGGGAGCGGGCTACAGAAAAGAATAGAAACATCGGAACGGTATCTTTCGATCCGCCCAATAGTCGGCCGCATCCCTGAAGATGTCGAGCAGTTGCTCACGTGCTTCTTTGTCGAACTTTGCGTTGGCCGGAATTTGTTCCAGCACCACGACGAAGCCCGGTTGCTGGCCGGACTTGTGAACAAGGTCGGTCATGCAATCGAAAAGCGCATCAAAATTTTTGCCGAAATGCGCAGGAAATGTGTACTGGGCCGCGATCATGTCCAGCACATCCTGTTTGCTCTGAGCGCTGCTCAGGTTGGCATAAAGGAAGTGCTGACCCAGTGCGGTCGCCGCGCCTTGCAATTCCGGTACGCGGAATGCGCGTATGGATTGAACAATGTTCGGCCTGACAGTACGAAGTGGTGTGTCCATCTTCGCTTCTCTTTCTAAAAACATGCTAACTGAAAAATCAACTCAAACTGTTAAAACCAGCTCTTACGATCGCGCTCATCGAACGATCTGGCGGAAGCTTCCATAGTGGTCGTCGGTGTAAAAACAGGCGTCGGGTGCACGTGGCTGCTGGCCACCGCACACAATACGCCGCGCACCGCGGCTACTTTCTCCTGGCGTTCGAACGGTGTATTCGCGGTAATAACCGCGCTGGCGAGCCGGAAGAATTTTTTCCCGGTTGCCGAACACCGTGCCGTCCTTGTTGTACTTAAAGGGCCCGCCCTTTTCTATTAGTGCCATCATGTCCCGCCCTTGTGCAGGCAATGCGTCCAATGTCACGGTTTGCAAAACCGCCGCCTGGGCTTCGGTTTTGGCCTGCACCGATATGCCGATCGAACCAGCTGACAGTGCCAGCAGAGCCAGCGCAGCGGCCCTGGCCCAGACACCGCAAGTATTGCGGAACATGAAAAACACCTTTCACGATTTCAGCCCGTTCCGAACTTGGCACGGGGTTAACCCTGAAACTTCAAGGCGTAGTTTGACTCAAGCGCACGAAAAAAGCAACAGTTTGCCCAATAATTGGGCATGGTGTGCGCCTTGCTGGGGCTAAAAAGTTAGCGCTAGCTTGCTCTAAAAGCTTTTAGCGGCCGGAGTTTGCGTCTGCAACAGTCAAAGCTGTCATATTCACAATACGCCTGACCGTGGCGCTGGCGGTCAAAATATGAATCGGTTTGTCGGCCCCTAGTAAAACCGGGCCGATGGCAATGTTGCCGCCGGCAGCGGTTTTCAGCAGGTTGTAGGCGATATTGGCGGCATCAATATTGGGAAACACCAGCAAATTAGCCTCCCCGCTCAGGGTGCTGTTCGGCATCACGTTAACGCGCGCTTCGGGGTCCAGAGCGACATCTCCGTGCATTTCGCCGTCAACTTCCAGCCAGGGCGCCTTATCCCGCAGCAAGGCCAAAGCTTGTCGCATCTTCAGGGCGCTGGGCAAATTGGAAGAGCCAAAATTTGAATGTGACAAAAGCGCAACTTTGGGCTTGATGCCGAAGCGCATCATTTCCTCGGCCGCCATTGTGGTGATTTCAGCGAGTTGTTCAGCCGTCGGGTCGTAGTTCACATGCGTGTCGAGCAAGAACACTTGCCGGCCCGGCAGCATCAAACCGTTCATGCAGGCATAGGTATGAACGCCGGTGCGTTTGCCGATGACCTGGTCCACGTAGTCAAGGTGCATGGCCGTGGTGCCCCAGGTGCCGCAGATCAAGCCGTCGACATCGCCCTTGTGAAGTAGCATGCTGCCGATGAGCGTCAGGCGTCTGCGCATTTCGATCTTGGCGATTTGCGTGGTCACGCCGCGGCGCTCCATCATGCGGTGGTAGGTTTGCCAGAAGTCCCGATAGCGCAGGTCCTGCTCGACGTTGACTATGTCGTAGTCGAGCTCTTCTTTCAGGCGCAGGCCGAACTGCTCAATGCGTTGGGCGATGACGGCCGGCCGGCCGATCAGCGTCGGTCGGGCCAGTCCTTCGTCAACCACGATCTGGCAGGCGCGCAGCACGCGCTCTTCCTCGCCTTCGGCGTAGGCCACGCGTTTGCGGCTGGCCGATTTAGCGGCGGCAAAGATGGGCTTCATCATGGTGCCGGAGGCATAGACGAAGCTTTGCAGCTTCTGGCGGTAAGCGTCCATGTCCAGGATGGGGCGCAGCGCCACACCACTTTCGGCTGCCGCCTGGGCCACGGCCGGCGCGATCTTGATCATCAGACGCGGGTCAAAGGGCTTGGGAATCAGGTACTCAGGGCCGAAAGCCAGCGTCTGGCCCGCGTAAGCGGCCGCTACCACTTCGCTTTGCTCTGCTTGCGCCAGTTCCGCAATGGCGTACACCGCGGCAATCTCCATCTCTACCGTGATGGTCGAGGCACCCGCGTCCAGCGCACCGCGGAAAATATAGGGAAAGCACAGGACGTTGTTGACCTGGTTGGGGTAATCGGTGCGGCCTGTCGCCATGATGGCGTCATCACGCACCATCTTGACGTCTTCCGGCGTTATTTCGGGGTTGGGGTTGGCCAGCGCGAAAATGATGGGTTTGGCCGCCATTTTCTTGACCATGTCTTTTTTGAGCACGCCGCCGGCTGAAAGGCCCAGAAAAATATCGGCGCCATCGATGATCTCACCCAGCGTGCGCGCCGGGGTTTTTTGCGCAAACTGGATTTTGTCTTCATCCATCAGCTCGGTCCGGCCTTCATAAACCACGCCGGCGAGGTCGGTCACAAAAATATTTTGGCGCGGAAAGCCCAGTTTAAGCATCAGATTCAAGCATGCCAAAGCAGCGGCGCCGGCACCGGATGTCACCAGTTTGACCTTTTTAAGGTCTTTTCCGGCCACTTTGAGCGCATTTAACAGCGCAGCAGCAACTGTGATGGCCGTGCCGTGCTGGTCGTCATGAAAAACCGGGATCTTCATGCGCTTGCGCAGTTCGCGCTCTACATAAAAGCAGTCAGGGGCTTTGATGTCTTCGAGGTTGATGGCGCCAAAAGTCGGCTCCAAGGCAGCAATCACCTCGACCAGCTTGACAGGGTCTGGCTCGTCGATTTCGATGTCAAACACATCCACGCCGGCAAACTTCTTGAACAGGACGGCTTTGCCTTCCATGACCGGTTTGGAGGCGAGTGGGCCGATGTTGCCCAGGCCCAGCACGGCGGTGCCGTTGGTGATGACGGCCACCAGGTTGCCGCGGCTGGTGTATTTGTAAGCTGCGTTCGGGTCTTTGACGATTTCTTCGCACGGGGCAGCCACACCCGGCGTGTAAGCCAGCGCCAGGTCGCGCTGGTTGACCAACTGCTTGGTGGCCGCTATGGCCACTTTGCCGGGGGTTGGAAACTCGTGGTATTCGAGTGCGGCGCGGCGCAGTTCGTCGCGCTTTTCCTGTTGCTTGTCTACCGGCGAATTGGACATGTGAAGCGTCTCCAGCGGGGGCAGCCCTTGCGGGCGTCAATTACTTGTAAGAAAAGATGATTGTAGGCTTCGGGGTTTAGCGCAAACGAGGCGCAATCGAAGCCCTGCAGTCAGGACGCCTTTGACTTTTTGTCATACAAAGCAGGTCAGCGAGCTGTCTGTTTTTTAGCTTTGCAGCTCTAAAGTCAGGTCGCTAACAGTTTGGCTTGGGCCATCCTTTGAGAGGTTTGTGCCCCCGCCAGCACAAAGCCGCGCGGCTGGCCGGCATCGTCCAGCCAATGCCAGATGCCTTCGCCGGCGGCGGCCCAATGGCCGGCCAGCCCGGTCTGCGCGGCGGCCACCACCAAGGGCAGGGCCGGCGTCTTGACCGACACCGGCATCAGCGCAAAGGCCAGCGCTGTCGGGCTGCCGGCCAGTGTGGCGGCCAGAGCCCGTGCAGCGCTCATGATGGGCATGACATACGGCAGCGTGGAGCCGTGCATAGACAACAGGGAGGGTGCGCTGGCGTACTGGGCACAGTCGCCCAAGGCGTAAATATGCGCCGCGCTGGTTTGCAAAAACGTGTTGACAACGATGGCACGGTCCACCAGCAACCCGACGGCTTGTGCCAATGCCGTGTCAGCGCGCAAACCTACGGCGCTGAGCACCGCATCGGCCGGAACACTCGCGCCCGTGGCCAAAGTCACCTGCAGCTGGCCTGCAGCGTGATCCACCGCGCGCACGGTGCATTCAAAATCAAACTGCACACCCAGGGCCTCAAGCGCCGATTGCAGGGCGGCGCTGGCCTCGGGCGGCAGCAACGCGGCCAGCGGGCGCGGCCCGGGGTCCACCACGCGCACGCGCATGCCGGCTTGCGCCAGGTCGTTGGCAAATTCGCAGCCGATCAAGCCGGCCCCCATGATCAGTACTTGCCGCTGCGGCCGGCCAGGCGTCTGTGCGCCGGCTTGCAGTCTGGCGTGAAAAGCCGCAAAGTCATCCAATGAGTTGATGCTCATCACGGCATCAGCCGCATCCCCCTGCACCGGCACCCTGATCGGCTGCGCGCCGGTGGCCAACAACAGGTCGCGGTAGGCCAGCGTTTGCAGGCCGCCGGCATTGCGTACGCTCAGGGTTTGCGCGGCCGTGTCGATGGCTTCCACGCGGGTGTGCGCCAGCAGCGTGACATTCAGGGTTTCGGCCATTTTGGCGGCGGGCGTGCTCACCAGTTGGGCTGGCAAACGGCCTTGGGCAAAGGCGTTGGACAGCGAGGGCTTGGCATAAAAGTCGCCGCTGTCGGCGGTGACCAGCAGCACGGGCGTTGTGGTGTCAAGCTTGCGGAATTCGCGCGCCGTGGTCCAGCCGGCCAGGCCGGCACCCACGATGATCAGGCTCTGGCTCATGCCGCGCTGTCAGAGTTCAACGACTTCAAAGTCAGACTTGGCCACGCCGCAGTCCGGGCAGGCCCAGCTCGCAGGCACATCGGCCCACAGCGTGCCGGCGGCGATACCGTCCTCAGGGCGGCCGGCGGCCTCGTCGTACACAAAACCACACACGATGCAAATATAAGTTTTCATGAAAATTCCTCTTGGGTAATCATTGTCGGGGCTGTCGGGTTCAAACTGTTGCGGCTTGGACTTTATCGAGCCGCGCTTGGTAGTGGCCGGCGTGGCGCTCTTCCACCTTGGCCAGCGCAGCAAAACGTTTTTGCGCCTTGAGCAGAGTGGCTGTGAACTGTGCCGCATGCAGCTTGGATTCTTCGATCTGCTCGTCCATCTCCGCCACAGCGGCGATGTTGCCTTCGGCTTCAGCGGTGGCGCGAAAGCCCGGGTACATCTCGGAGTACTCATAGGTTTCGCCGGCGATGGCAATTTGCAGCGCTTTGGCCGGCGTCATGCTGGCCTTCGGGTACAGCAAGTCCAGGTGACCAAAGGCGTGCATCACTTCCTGGTCGGCGGTTTCTTCAAAGGTGCGGGCGGTTTCCTCGTCACCAGCGGCGCGGGCCAGTTTGGCGAAGTAGCGGTACTTGATGTGCGCCATGGATTCGCCGGCAAAGGCTGCCTCCAGGTTGGCCATGGTTTGGATGTCGGGGCGGGCTGTGGTCATAGGGAACTCCTGTTGATAGCGTTGATTAATCGAAAGATGAGAAATCATAGGATTAATCAATTGATCGAGCCAATTGATAATGGCTAACCGATTGATAGCGCCTATCAACAGTCCGCCGTCTGTAGCTACTGCAAAGAGCGCAATCGCGCAGGCAGTAGGTTCATTTCGCTTTCATCATTAAACTGAAACAAAAAACAGATGACTGAATAGCCGATGTCAGAGCCTGTGGGTTCTTTGCGGCCTTTCATTTTGAGCCACACCCCAGAAAAGAGAGCCGCCATGTTTGCAGAACCCTCCGCCAAAACCCAAGACCTGCTCACGCGCATGAACGCGTTTTTTGACGAGCACATTTACCCCAATGAGGCGACTTACCACGCCGAGCTCGATGAACTGCGCCGCCAGGGCAACCCCTGGCAAACGCTGACTCTGATTGAAGCGCTCAAGCTCAAGGCGCGGGCCGCCGGTTTGTGGAACCTATTTTTGCCGCACGCCTACAAGGGCCAGGGCGGCATCTCCAACCTGGACTACGCGCCGCTGTGCGAACTGATGGGCCGCGTCATGTGGTCCGGCGAGGTGTTCAACTGCTCTGCGCCCGACACCGGCAACATGGAAACTTTTGAGCGTTACGGCACAGCCGCGCAAAAAGAGCAATGGCTAGAGCCCCTGCTCGACGGCCAGATCCGCTCGGCCTTCCTGATGACCGAGCCCGCCGTGGCCTCCTCGGATGCCACCAACATCCAGTGCAGTATCAGGCGCGAAGGCGACGAGTACGTCATCAACGGCCGCAAGTGGTACAGCTCAGGCGCAGGCTCGCCGCGCTGCAAAATTTTCATCGTCATGGGCAAGACCGACCCCGACGCTGCACGCCACGCCCAGCAGTCGATGGTGCTGGTGCCGCGCGACACACCCGGTGTCAGCGTGCTGCGGCCGCTGTCCGTGTTTGCTTATGACGATGCGCCGCACGGCCACATGGAAGTGCTGTTGGAGAACGTGCGCGTGCCAGTCGGCAACATCCTGCTGGGCGAGGGTCGCGGTTTTGAAATCGCCCAGGGCCGCCTGGGCCCCGGGCGCATTCACCACTGCATGCGCTCCATCGGCGCAGCGGAACGCGCGCTTGAAATGATGATTGACCGGCTGCAAACGCGCATCGCTTTTGGCGGCCCGATTTCGGGCCAGTCGGTCTGGCACGAGCGCATTGCCAACTCGCGCTGCATGATTGACCAGGCACGCTTGCTCACTTTGAATGCCGCGCACAAGATGGACACTGTCGGTAACAAGGCCGCACGCTCAGAAATCGCCATGATCAAGGTGGTCGCGCCCAATGTGTCGTGCCAAGTGGTGGACTGGGCGATTCAGGCGCATGGCGCGGCCGGCGTCAGCCAGGATTTTTCGCTGGCCGAAGCCTATGCGCACCAGCGCACTGTTCGCCTGGTGGACGGCCCAGACGAAGTGCACCGCACGACGATCGCCAAGATCGAGCTGGCCAAGCGCGCGGCTTTGCGCGCCACCGCTACCTGAGCTGCACAGCCGCCCATCAGCCCCGCATCAGCGCTTCAATTTCGTCGGCGTCCACCGGTACGCCGCGGGTGAGCAATTCGCAACCCTTGGCGGTGACCAGTGCATCGTCTTCGATGCGGATGCCGATGTTCCAGAACTCTTTGGGCACGCCCTTGGCAGGCCGCACATAAATGCCGGGCTCGATGGTCAGCACCATGCCAGCGCGCAGTATGCGCGAGGGCTTGCGCATTACCTGCTGGCCCAACGCATCGGTTTGCAGCGTGGCTTTGCTGCGGGGCTCGGTGTAGTCGCCGCAGTCATGCACGTCCATGCCCATCCAGTGGCCGGTGCGGTGCATGTAGAACTGGCGGTAAGCCCCTGATTCGAGCACGTCATCCACCTTGCCGTGCTTGGCCTTAGGTAAAAGGCCGGTGTCCAGCATGCCCTGGATCAGCACGCGGGTGGCGGCATCATGCGGGTCGGTGAAGCGCTTGCCGGGCCGGGTGGCGGCAATTGCCGCCTTTTGCGCGGCCAGCACGATGTCATACAAAGTGCGCTGCGCCGGGGTGAACTTGCCGTTAGCGGGAAAGGTGCGGGTGATGTCGCTGGCATAGCCGTCGAGTTCGCAGCCGGCGTCAATCAGGCACAAATCGCCGTCCTTGAGATCGGCATCGCCGGCGCGGTAATGCAGCACGCAGGCATTGGCGCCTGCCGCCACGATGCTGCCGTAGGCCGGGAACTGCGAGCCGTGGCGGCGGAACTCGTGCAGCAGCTCGGCCTCCAGGTGGTATTCGCGCAGACCGCCCTTGACACCGTCGCGCAGCAGGGCCGCAGAGGTTTGCATGGCGCGCACATGGGCACCGGCAGAAATCTTGCCGGCACGTCGCAAGATGGCGACTTCATGGCTGTCTTTGACAAGCCGCATCTCGTCGAGCACTTTACACAGGTCATGCTGGCTGCCCGGGCATTCGGCGCCAAAGCGCACGCGGGCGCGCACCTGGTTGAGCCAGCCATCCACCTGCGTCTCCAGCCCCTTGTGCGTGGCAAACGGAAACCACACTGCCGGCTGGTTGGTGAGCAGCTGCGGCATGGTTTTTTCTAGCGCATCCACGCTGAAAGCCTGGCTCACTCCCAGAGCTGCCGGTGCAGCCTTGGGGCCGAGCCGGATGCCGTCCCAGATTTCGCGCTCCAAGTCCTTGGGCCGGCAAAACAGCGTGCTCTTGCCCGAAGCCTCGATGGCCAGCCAGGCGCCCGCTTCACTGAAACCGGTGAGGTAATAAAAGTAACTGTCGTGGCGGTACGGAAAGTCGCTGTCGCGGTTGCGCGGCACTTCGGGCGCCGTGGGCAGCAAGGCCACGCCGCCACCGGCAGCTTTGAGGGCGCGCGCCACAGCGGCGCGGCGTTTTTCGTAAATGCGGTTGTTGATCACGGCGTTTGTCCTGGGCTGTGTGAAAAAGGTCAAAAAGAATCAAGGCGAAGTTGGCGGCGCATTCAGCAAGGCCAGCCTTTCGGGCGTGCCCACATCGGTCCATGCGCCCGAATATAGCGCCGCGCTGACGCGCCCGCTTTGCATGGCGGTGCGCAACAGCGGCGCCAACGCGGCTTTGTGGCCGGCCGGCGTGCCGGCAAACAGCGCAGGCCGGTACAGGCCCACCGTGCTGTAGGTGAACTGCTGCGACGCCTGGTTCAGGGCCATGCCGCCGGCTGACAGGCCAAAGTCACCGCGCGGGTTGTGTTCCGGGTTGGGCACCAGATAAATATGCGCCAGCGCTTTGGAGGCGGCAAAGCGCGCGCCGTCCGCCGGGGCAAATTCAAAGTCAGGCATGAACACATCACCGGCCAGCACCCAGAACGGGGTTTCGTCTTTCAGTTCCAGCAGAGGCAGCGCGGTGGCAATGCCGCCTGCGGTCTCCAGCGCGCCGCCATGCAGCGCGCCTTCGTGCGAATAGCGTATCGACAAGCCCCAGGCGCTGCCGTCACCCAGAAGTGGGGCAAATTGCGCCTCCAGCCAGGCGGTGTTGATGACCACCTGGCGCACGCCGGCGCTAGCCAGCTTTTCCAGATGCCAGACTATCAGCGGCTTGCCTTGCACTTGCAGCAGGGGCTTGGGGCAGGTGTCTGTCAGCGGACGCATGCGCTCGCCGCGGCCGGCGGCCAGTATTAACGCGTGGCTCACCGCGGGCGTAGCGTGGGGCAAAACAGGGGCAGGGCTCATGTTGGCGGATTATCGCGCCCGCACCCTCGCAACTTCTGCAGGGCCCGGGCGTGCGACTGCCCCTGTAAAATGAGCGGTTCTGCCGGGCCTGGCCCCGGCGCAGACTTCACCCCTCCCTTTCCCTGCGAACCTCACCCTGGACTCTCACGCAAATGGCTGACAACTCCTCTTCTCTCATGGCCAACGCCATCCGTGCCCTGGCCATGGACGCCGTCCAGCAAGCCAACTCCGGCCACCCCGGCGCGCCCATGGGCATGGCCGACATGGCGGTGGCCTTGTGGGCGCGTCATTTGCAGCACAACCCGGCCAACCCGCACTGGCTGGACCGCGACCGCTTTGTGCTGTCCAACGGCCACGGCTCCATGCTGATTTACGCGCTGCTGCACCTGACGGGTTACGCGCTGCCCATGAAAGAGCTGAAAAACTTCCGCCAGCTGCACAGCAAAACGCCTGGCCACCCCGAAGTCGGCTACACCCCCGGCGTCGAGACCACCACCGGCCCGCTGGGCCAGGGCGTGACCAACGCCGTTGGCATGGCGCTGGCTGAAAAACTGCTCGCGCAGGAGTTCAACCGCCCCGGCCACGAGGTCGTCAACCACCACACCTACGTCTTCATGGGCGACGGTTGCCTGATGGAAGGCATCAGCCACGAAGCCGCCGCCCTGGCCGGTGCCTGGAAGCTCGGCAAGCTGATCGCGCTGTACGACGACAACGGCATCTCGATCGACGGCCAGGTTGCCCCTTGGTTCATTGACAACACGGCCCAGCGCTTTGCCGCCTACGGCTGGAGCGTCATCGGTCCGATCGACGGCCACAACGCTGACGCGGTCGATGCAGCGATTGCCCATGCCAAAAGCGCCAGCGACAGCAAGCCGACCCTGATCATTTGCAAAACCCACATCGGCAAAGGCTCACCGAACCGCGCCAACACCGCCAAAGCCCACGGCGAGCCGCTGGGCGCTGAAGAAATCAAGCTCACCCGCGAAGCCCTGGGCTGGCCGCATGCGCCTTTCGAGATGCCGCAAGACGTCTACGCCGCCTGGGATGCCAAGGCCGCCGGCCAGGCCCGTGAAGCCGCCTGGAACGCCAAGTTCAGCGCGTACCAGACGGCCTTTCCGGCGCAAGCCGCCGAGTTGCTGCGCCGCATGAAGGGCGAGCTGCCCAAGTCTTTCTCGCAACTCGCCGTGGACACCGTGGTGGGCGCGCACACCAAGGCCGAAACCGTGGCCTCGCGCAAAGCTTCGCAGCTGGCGCTCGAAGCCTTAACCGCCGGCCTGCCCGAGCTGCTGGGCGGCTCGGCCGATTTGACCGGCTCCAACCTCACCAACACCAAGAGCACGCCCAACCTGCGCTTTGATGCGCAGGGCGCGGTGGTGCTGACCGAGACGGCCGACGGCCAGAAAATCGGCGGCCGCCACATCAACTACGGCGTGCGCGAATTCGGCATGGCCGCCATCATGAACGGCATCGCGCTGCATGGCGGCTACATTCCTTACGGCGGCACTTTCCTGACGTTCAGCGACTACAGCCGCAACGCCATCCGCATGGCCGCGCTCATGAAGCTGCGCGTGGTGCATGTGTTCACGCACGACTCCATCGGTCTGGGCGAAGACGGCCCGACGCACCAGTCGATCGAGCACGCCGCTTCGCTGCGCCTGATCCC
>JBIKPY010000031.1:0-28149 GCA_044357185.1 Polaromonas sp. | reverse complement strand
CTAAAAGTCTTTGAGTTCCCCTTTTTAGATTTTCACTTTGTCTGATGATTTGCCATGCTTGTTGACTCTTCCCGCCCATCAACCACGCCCGAGACCTCGCGGCAGGACCAGCCCTTGGAGCTGACCGTGCACGACATTGCGCCATTGAGCGCGGCTGCGCCCACGGCTGCCGGACGCTGGAAAATGCTGGGCATTTTGCTGGTTTGCGCCTCGCCGGTCATTGCCTCCTACCTGATGTACTACGTGGTGCGGCCAGAAGGGCGGCGCAATTACGGCGAGTTGATCACGCCGCAACGCATGCTGCCGGCGGTCAGTGCGATCAGCAGCGATGGCAGCGCAAATCTCCTCACATCGCTGAAAGACCAGTGGTTGCTGATCAGCGTCTCCGGCGGAGCTTGTGAAGCCGTTTGTCAGAAAAATCTGTACTTTCAACGCCAGTTGCGCGAGTCCCTCGGTCGGGAAAAAGACCGGCTGGACTGGCTTGTTTTGTTCAACGACGACACCCCGGTGCCGCCCGCTCTGGCGCCGGCGCTCAAGGACGCGAATGTCTTGCGCGTTCCCGCCCGCGAACTGGCCCAGTGGCTTGAGGCCGAACCCGGCCAAGCGCTGACTGCACATTTGTACCTGGTCGACCCCTTGGGTCACTGGATGATGCGCTTTCCTGCCAACATGGACGCCGCTGGGGCGGCCAAGGCCAAGCAGGATCTTGAGCGCTTGCTGCGTGCCTCCAACAGCTGGGACAAGCCCGGACGCTTGCCCGCAAAGGCCCCATGAACGAGGTAGCTCTTTATGACCTCGACCCGGCTCTGTGGCTGATGCTCACAGGTTTGCTGGTGGCCATCGGGCCTCTGGCCTGGGTCTGGTGGCGCAGCCGTCATGCGCCGCTGCCGCAGCGCTTGCGCCTACTCACACTGGTGACCTTGTTTTTAACCTTTGACCTGGTTTTGTTCGGTGCCTTCACCCGCCTGAGCGATTCAGGCCTGGGTTGCCCGGACTGGCCGGGTTGCTATGGCAATGCCAGCCCCTTGGGTGCGCATGCCGAGATCACGCAGGCGCAAAGCGCCATGCCCAGCGGGCCGGTGACGCATCCCAAGGCCTGGATCGAAATGATTCACCGCTACCTGGCCACCGGCGTGGGCGTGCTGATACTCACCTTGGCAGCGATGACATGGGTGGCCTACAGGCAGGCTCGCCAGGGGACGCCGGTAAACCCGATGGGGGCTGCATTAAAGCCCTGGTGGGCTAGCTTCACCTTGCTGTGGGTTTGTTTGCAAGGTGCTTTTGGCGCCTTGACGGTCACCATGAAACTGTTTCCCTTGATCGTCACCCTGCACTTGCTTGGCGGGCTGGTGTTGCTGGCCTTGCTGCGCGCCCAGTCGCAGCGTTTTGCGCGTGCCGCCGGCGAGCTCAAAGTGGTGGGTGTGTCGCCCTTGACCTGGCTACTGTTATTGACCACCTTCGGCTTGCTGTGGTTCCAACTGGCGCTGGGCGGTTGGGTCAGCACCAACTACGCGGTGCTGGCCTGTACGGAATTTCCAGGCTGCCAAGGCTCGCTGTGGCCGGCCATGGATTGGCAGCAGGGTTTCACGCTCTGGCGTGCTTTGGGTGCTGGCCGGGATGGCGGCTACATCAGCTTTGAGGCCCTGACTGCTATTCATTACGCCCATCGTCTGGCCGCGTACATTGTGTTGGCGGCACTTTTGCTGCTGGCGCGCCAGCTGTACAAGGTGCCGGCGCTGCGCGCACAGGCCCTGTGGGTGCTGGCGCTGGCGCTCTGGCAGCTTGCCACGGGCTTGAGCAATGTACTTTATGGCTGGCCGCTGCTGGCGGCTGTGTTGCACACCGGCGGCGCCGCCGGGCTGGTGGTGGTGCTGACCGGCGCTTTGTTTAACTGCCGTCCGGCCACGGCACTGCAGTTTGGGTCAAAATCGAAGGCTTCTAGATTGTCCGCATGAACCCTTCTGACCCGTCCCCTGCACCTCCTTTGAGCCTGCCCTTTCTGGTTTCCCGTTGGGCGCAGTTCTATGCGCTGACCAAGCCGCGGGTGATTCAGCTGATTGTTTTTTGTGCACTTATCGGCATGGTGCTGGCCGTGCCCGGCGTGCCGGGTCTGGCCGATCTGCGCCTGGCCCTGATTGCCAGCGTGGGCATCTGGCTGGTTTCGGGTGCAGCAGCTGCTTTCAATTGCCTGGTCGAGCAGGGAATTGACGCCAAGATGCGTCGCACCTCCTGGCGACCGACGGCCCAGGGCCAGCTCGATGACCGCTTGACCCTGGCCTTTTCATTGGCATTGTGCGGTCTGGGTTCCTGGATTTTGTACGTCTGGGTCAACCCGCTGACCATGTGGCTGACCTTCGCCACCTTTGTCGGCTATGCGGTGATCTACACCGTCATCCTCAAGCCGCGCACGCCGCAAAACATCGTCATCGGCGGCGCCTCCGGCGCCATGCCGCCGGTGCTGGGCTGGGCCGCCATGACCGGCGAGGTCGGCCCCGAGGCCTTGATTTTGTTTCTCATTATTTTCTTGTGGACGCCGCCGCATTTCTGGGCGCTGGCGCTCTACCGGGTGGAGGACTACCGCAAGTCCGGCCTGCCCATGCTGCCCGTGACGCACGGCAATGAGTTCACGCGCTTGCAGATTTTTCTCTACACCCTGGTGCTGTTTGCGGCTTGTTTGCTGCCCTTTGTCTTCAAGATGAGCGGCTGGCTGTACCTGGTGGCAGCGGTGATCTTGAGCATCGGTTTCAGCTGGTACGGCTGGAAGCTCTGGCGTGTCTACTCTGACGCGCTGGCGCGCAAGACTTTCCGCTTTTCGCTGATTCACCTGTCGCTGCTGTTTGCGGCCTTGCTGGTGGACCATTACCTCGTTTGAGACCGCCCCGGAACCCCATGCATTCGCCCAAAACCGCCCGCCGTCTGGCCCTGAAAACCTTCGCTTTCACGCTGGCCCTGGGCGCGCTAGCCGCTTGCAGCCCGGACACGCTGAAGTTCAAAAGCATAGACATCACAGGCGCCGACTACGCCAAAGGCTTTACGCTGGCCGACCACAACGGCGCTCAGCGCACTTTGGCCGACTTCAAAGGCAAGGTGGTGGTGGTGTTCTTCGGCTTCACCCAGTGCCCCGACGTTTGCCCCACCGCGCTGACCGACCTGGCCGAGGTCAAGCGCCTGCTGGGCCCGCAGGGGGACAAGCTGCAGGGCATTTTTGTGTCGGTCGACCCGGAGCGCGACACGCCCGAGGTGCTCAAGGCCTACATGACGAATTTTGACCCCGGCTTTCTGGCCCTGCGGCCAACTGCAGAGCAGTTGCCCGAAGTCGCCAAAGCCTTCAAGATCTTTTACAAAAAAGTAGAAGGCCCGACGCCTACGAGCTACACCATGGAGCACTCAGCTGGCAGTTATGTGTTCGACCCGCAAGGCCGTGTGCGCCTGTACACCCGCCAGGCAGTCGGTGCGCAGGGTCTGGCGAAGGACCTTGCTCTGCTGTTGAAGTAAGCCGCCTCAGGCGTAAACCGCCAGGACCTTTTTCATCTTCTTCATAGCGGCCACTTCGATCTGGCGAATCCGCTCAGCGCTGACCGAATATTCGGCGGCCAGATCATGCAGCGTCATGCCACCTGAACCGTCGTCATTCACCTTGAGCCAGCGCTCCTCAACAATGCGGCGCGAGCGCGGGTCGAGCTCTTGCAGAGCGGCAGAAATCCCGTCGGTCGCCATCATGTCGCGCTGGTACGACTCGATCAACGCCGTCGGCTCATGGCTGGCGTCTGACAAGTAGGCGATAGGGCCGAAGGCGTCATCGCCATCATCACCCGGGCTGGGGTCCAGCAGCACATCGCCGCCCGACATGCGCTGCTCCATTTCGATGACTTCTTCGCGCTTGACGTTCAGCGTTTTGGCCATCGAATCAATCTGGTCGGCGCTCAAGGTGTCGCGGTGGGTTGCCACGTCCGCGTCGTCCTTGAAGCCTTGCTTCATGGAGCGCAGGTTAAAGAACAACTTGCGCTGCGCCTTGGTCGTAGCCATCTTGACCATGCGCCAGTTTTTAAGGATGTATTCGTGAATCTCGGCCTTGATCCAGTGCAGCGCGTAACTCACCAGGCGCACGTTCTGGTCCGGGTCAAAGCGTTTGACGGCTTTCATCAGGCCGATATTGCCTTCTTGAATCAGGTCGCCGTGGGGCAGGCCGTAACCCAGGTATTTGCGCGAGACCGACACCACCAGGCGCAAGTGAGATAGCACTAACTTACTCGCAGATTCAAGGTCATTCTCGTCCCGCAGCTTGCGTGCGAACTCCTGCTCCTGGGCCAGGGTGAGCATGGGCAGGCGGTTCACCGCCGAAATATAAGCATCCAGATTACCGAGCGGGGGCAGCAGCGTTGAGGCACTGGCCCAAGGCGAAGACAGCGCAACAGCGCCCGAACTGGTTTCAATGTGATCTTTGGTGAGTGTCATCAAAGACTCCTTTCGTCAGGCCTAAATATTAGCACTCTCCTTTTGAGAGTGCCAAGAGTTGGCCCTAATGGCCCGGTTCAGAACCAGGAATACCGCGTTAACCCTAGGTTCTAAGCAGTTTCCCCTGAGAAGCTTAAAGCGCCGTTGGAACAGCCGCCATGGCATCAAACTTGTAAAAATACTTTTTAGCCAGGGCCAGCAACTGGGCATCGCTGGGGTGGTCGCTGGATACGCTGTCGGTGATGAGCCGTGCAACCGCCGGCTGATGTTGCTCGCACCATGCGCGTAAATGGTCCCGCGCCAGCCCTGGGCCGGTCAGCAGGATCTCATGCACACCGTGCAGGGCGGTGGCCACAGCGGCAAACATTTCTGCGGAGTCGGTCGACTTGCCCTGGTGCTTGTGGTGGCTGCGGGACTTGATGCGTTGGGCCTGGACATGGTCGCGGTCAAACATCAGGACATGGGCTTCCTGGTGGTCTAACCAGACAACAGCGTGAAAAGTAGTCATGGGTGTGCTTCTTTCTTAATTCAGTAGCAGCTCAGCTTTGTTTTGGCAGGGCATGCAGCGGGGGGCCTCCGGCATGGCGCTGAGCCGGTCTTGGGGAATGAGTTTGTCGCAGTCGGTGCAAAGTCCGTAGCTGCCGATGTCCAGCCTGTGCAGGGCGTCATCCAGCGCTTGCAGCTCGACTATTTCATGTTCGCTGATCGCAAATTCAAGTTCGCGAGCGCTGGCCATTTGAGCCGAAGAGTCTTCAGCGAGCTGAAATTTCTCAGCAGCCACATCAGCACGGCCACGGGTGCCGCCACGCTGGTCGGCGATCTGCGCCAGCAATGCTGTGCGCAGGGTCAGTAATTTTGTTTTGTACGTGGCCTGGTCTGACAATTGAGTCAATGGAAATCCTTCGGTAGTGAAGTTCCATCCTAGGCGGCTGCACGCGCGGCGCTTAGACCTAGATCAATGATCAGGCGAATAGTCACCGCAATGTGCTGCGGTGACGCCTTTTGATGCTGGACGGCTGAAACTCAGGCCCGGGTGGTCGCCAGCGCAATCACGCTGGCCAGACTCGCTGCCTGGCCGACAGACCAGCAGGCCTTGAGCAGCGCACTGGTTTTGTCGGCGCCCAGTACCGGGTCAGACAAGCCATGGAACTTGGCTTCCAGCAGCGCATCGGTCATGGGGTTTTTCAGTGAGCCGATGGCGTTCTCGACAAACACATGCACGCGGCGGCCATCATGCAGCACGGCGGTCACGTCAACGCTGGCTTCATCAATGGAGTCATCTACCGTGGCGATCACTTTGCGGCGCAGCGCCACCATGTCGGCGCGGTTGACGATCTCGTCTGAAAATTCATCCTCGGCCGCGTAGCCAAAGGTCAGGCCCGCAGCGCAGCCGTGGTAGACGCTGAACTTGGCCTGCAGGCCGTCAGCCGGCTCTTTCTTGCCGGTGAGCTCGAGTACCAGCGAATGCACTTTGAGCTCGATGCTTTGCACCTGCTCCGGCGTGACGCCCTGAGCACGCAACTGAGCGCAGGCGTCAATGCTGGGGTGAATCACGATGCCGCAGGCAAAGGGCTTGAAGGTGTTGAAGGAGATCTCGAAGCGCTGGCCCAGTTCGTCGGTGATCTCGTTCCAGTCGTTCTTGGTTGACACCGTCTGCATCATGCCGCGCGGTGCTTCCAGCGCCTTGGGGCTGGCAGTAAAACCTTTGCTGGCGAGCAGCGCTGACATCATGCCGGCGCGGGCGGCGCCACCCGGGTGAAAGGGCTTGGTCATGGTGCCGAACTGCTCGCGCATGCCGACCGGCTGCGAGGCGGCAATGCCCAGCGCCATGGCGGTTTGCTGGGTGTCCAGCTTGAGCAGACGGGCGCAGGCGGCCGCCGCACCCAGCGTACCGGTGGAGCCGGTGATGTGCCAGCCGCGGTCATAGTGCTCGGGGTACATGGCGTTGCCGACGCGGCAGGCCACGTCGATGCCCAGCACCAGCGCGTCAATGCACTCACGCCCGCTGGAGCCGATGTGCTCAGCCAGCGCCACGATGGCCGAAGCCACCGGGCCGGCCGGGTGAATGATGGTTTTGAGGTGGGTATCGTCAAAGTCAAAGGTGTGGGATGTGATGCCGTTGAGCAGCGCAGCGCTGCCCATGTCTACTTTTTCGCTGCGACCGAGTACGCTGGCCTGCGGTGCGGGCTGCAGCATTTGTGCGGCGGCCAAGGCTGCGTCAGCCGCTTCATGGTGGGCAGCGCCCACGGCGCAACCAAGCCAGTTGGTAAAAGTGCGGTGCGCGTCATGGTCCACCGCATCGCTCCAGCCTTTGGAGGGATGCGTGGCGACAAATTTCGCCAGAATTTGCGTGACGGGCGGAGCATTGTGGTCGGCTGTGACCTTGGTATTGCGGGCCATGAAAAAAGTCTTTCGGCAGAAGTTGCCAGAGTTATAAAAATTGAATTAAGAGCGGGTTGAGTCCAGTGCGATCAACGCTGCGCCTGGCACCCCGGCGGATGCTCAGGCGCGAGCCTGACGCGCTTTTTAGCTGTCAAGTTGAATACCGCGGTCCTGGGCCAGTTTGGTCCAGCGGGCGATATCAGCGCGGATGAAGTCGCCGAATTTTTCGGGTGTCATGACGGTGGGCTCGATGGCTTCGACCGAGAGCTTTTCGCGCATGTCCGGCGCGCGCAGCACCGTTGCCAGTGACTCGTTAAGCGTCTTGACAATGGCGGCCGGCATGCCGGCCGGGCCGACCACGCCGTACCACTGCTGTGCGTCAAAGCCCTTGAAGCCCGATTCATCGAGCGTGGGCACATCCTTGAACAGCGGGTGACGCTGCATGCCGGTGACAGCCAGCGGGCGCACGCGGCCGGAGCGGATGTGCGGCACAGCAGCGGCCAGGCCTGGGAACATGGTCTGGGTCTGCCCGCCGATCAGGTCGGTGAAAGCCGGCGCAATGCCGCGGTAGGGAATGTGCACCATGAAGGAGTTGACTTGTTGCTTGAACAACTCCATGGTCAGGTGCGTCAGCGAGCCGGCACCGGCCGAGCCGTAACTGAGCTTGCCCGGGTTCTTCTTGATGTAATCAATGAACTCCTTGATGTTCTTGACCGGCAGTGCGGCGTTGACCACCAACACATTGGGCGTGCCGCCAATCATGCCGATGGGCGTGAAGTCTTTGATGGCGTCATACGGCACCTTGCGTGTGGCGGGGCTGGTGCCATGGGTGGCCACATAGCCTTGCAGCAGGGTGTAGCCGTCAGGCGCGGCGCGGGCCGTGGCCTGGCAGGCGATCACGCCGCCACCGCCGGCCTGGTTGTCCACCAAAAAACTCTGCTTGAGCAAGGCGCCCCAGCGCTCGGTCACGGTGCGCCCGACCATGTCGCTGCCGCCGCCGGCTGACACCGGCACGATGTAGCGTATCGGTTTGCTAGGGTAAGCGGCTTGCGCCCAGCTCAAGGCGGGTGCTGCCAGCAGGGCGGGGCTTGCCAGTACAAGTGAGCGGCGTTTCATGAGTGTCTCCAGTTTAAAAATGGTGGGTTCTGCTTGAGCGGTGATGGCGCTCGGGGCTTTGGGCATCCGCGCATCGGATATCAGCACCCCCGCAGTTACCAGCCCAGAACTTCATTACCCGCTGGTTGGACCAGCGAAGTGGCGCGAACATCGTTGAATCGGTTAACAGGTGTGGCGGTCAGCCAAGGGCGCATCGCCGTTGGAATCAAAGATATATCGTAAACGAAATGCCCAGGCGCACTTTCGCGCCCAGGGCGCTCCTTATCCGGGGCCATTGTGTGCGCCCGCTCAGGCCAAGCCGGCGCTCAAGCCGATTTTGTGAAATTGATATCGATACGCTCCGGCATGGTCAAAAATGAATGCACGGCGTGGTAAAGCCGGTGGCGGTTCACCCCTAGCAAGGCAGCGTGCGCCAGACCGGCGATTTTCAGGATGGATTTGTCCGGGTGCGGCAGCCTGGCGTAAAAAGCCAGTAAATCTTCTTCGCTGGCAATACCGTCGTGCTCGGCCCGCACCATCAAAACAGGGCAAGTGACTTTGTCCGGGTCCACCACCGGCAGCTTGCTGACCATGTCCAGGTAAGTGCCGTTGGGCACGGTGTCGCCGTACTGCAACTCTTCCCGGGTGACGATGTCTGAGATGCCCGGCTCAGACGCCCCGGCGTGGTCTCGTGTGAAAACGGACTGGTAAAAAGCCGCGTCCACCTTGCGGACATTGCTGGCCAGCAGCTGCGGCAAGAGCTTGGCGCGTTTGATCAAGGTGGGTGCATCCTTGCCGGTCCAGACGAAGGCGTCAACGATCAAGCGACTGACATGCTCTGGATAAAAATTGGCAAAGCGCGCCGCCCTGAGAGCGCCAGAGGACTGGCCGAAAAAACTCGCCTGCTGCTGGCCGGTTTCTCGAATCACCAGGTCCATGGCCAATTTCAGGTCTACAACGCCGCTTGCGATATCGGAATAGCCGGCCGTGCGGTCAGAGTGGCCGTAGCCTTCGTGGTCCATGGTCCAGACTTCGTAGCCCAGGCGCACGAAGTGGTCCATCATGGAGTAGTCGTTGCGACCTTCGATCTGCAGGTCAAACATGGTTTTAGCCGAATAAGACGAGCCGTGAACCAGAAATAAAACCGGCCGCTGTCCGGTCGTGCCGGCCATGTATTTGCGGTTAACCCACAGGCGTATGCCATCTTTGTCGGCCCAGAAATCTTGCGCCAGAATTTGAATTTCAGAACCGTTCATTGCATTTCCAACTTGATCGATAGAAGAAAGGGGCGCCGTACAGCCACGCGTTTCAGTCCTGCTCGGGCTTGACTTGTTTGAGCCTTGGAATCAAAAAAGGCAGCGCCAGCGAGACGGCCGACATGAAGACCAGGGTGGCAGAAATACCGCTGCTGACAAACACCACAGGGTTGCCGTCCGACAGCGTCAGAGCCTGGCGAAACGATTGCTCCATGATGCCAGCCAGCACCAGGGAGAGCACCAGCGGGGGAATCGGGATCTCGACCTTGTCGAAGATATAACCCAGCACCCCGAAAAACAGCACCAGGTACAACTCGACCATGCTGCCATTGATGGCAAAAGTGCCCAGCACGGAAATGGCAATGATCAGCGGGTAAAGAATGCCGCTGGGAATGTAGAGCAAGCGCACAAAAATGCCGATCAGCGGCAGATTCAAAATCAGCAGCATCACGTTGCCGATGTACATGCTGTTAATCAGACCCCAGACCAGGTCAGGACGGTTCTGGAACAACAGTGGCCCGGGCTGAACGCCGTGCATGATGAAAGCGCCCATCATCACTGCGGTGGCGCCACCGCCGGGCACGCCCAGGGTGAGCAGCGGCACCATGGCGCCGGCCGTGTCGGAGTTGTTGGCGGCCTCGGGGCCGGCCACACCTTCAATCGCGCCTTTGCCAAATTCTTCGGGGTTTTTGGACAGCCGCTTTTCGGTCGAGTAAGACAACAAAGAGGCGATGGTACCGCCGGCGCCCGGCAGGATGCCGATTAAAAAGCCCATGATGGAACCGCGCCAGATCGGCCCCTTGGAACGGCGCCATTCTTCGCGGGTGATCCACAGCTTGCCGGTGATGCGCATCGCCGGGTCGCTGGTGCCGGAGTGGATTTTTTCCAGGCCGCGAAACACTTCGGCCAGGGCAAACATGCCCACCACCACCACGATGAAGCCGATGCCGTCCTGAAACTCGGCAATGCCGGCGGTGAAACGCTGCTGCCCGCTTTGCAGGTCAATGCCGATGGTGGCGATCATCAAGCCCAAAATGGTGGAAAGCAGGCCCTTGGCCGGGGATTTTCCGGAGAGTGATGCCACTGCCGTCAGGGCAAACAGCATCAGGGTGAAGTATTCGGCGGGGCCGAACTTCAAAGCGGTTGAAGCCAGCGGCACAGCAAACAGCGTCAGAGCCACCACGCCCAGGGTGCCGGCAATGAAAGAGCCGATGGCCGAGATCGCCAGGGCCGCACCAGCGCGGCCTTTGCGGGCCATTTCATAGCCGTCGATGGAGGTCATCACCGAGGCCGCCTCGCCCGGGGTGCGGATCAGGATCGCTGTGGTCGAGCCACCATATTTGGTGCCGTAGTAAACGCCGGCCATCATGATCAGGCCAGAGGCCGGGTCCATGCCATAAGTGACCGGTATCAACAGCGCAATGCTGGCCGACGGGCCTATGCCCGGCAAGATGCCGACGATGGTGCCTATCAGCACGCCGACAAAGGTGTACCAGAGGTTGATGGGCATCAGCGCCACACCCAAGCCATTGACGATGTGGTTGAAGGTTTCCATGCAGCGACTAAAGATTAAAAGGGCAGCAGGCCGGCAGAGATTTGCGCGCCGAACAAGCGGGTGAAGGCCAGGTAGCTGCCAAAGCTAAAACCTATCGAAGTCAGTGCATTCGCCCAGGTTTTACCCGGATTGAAAATGGCCATCAGGGCGTACAAATAAAGCGCCGTGGCGATGGCGTAGCCCAGCCAGCTGAAAAGGAAAAAATAAGCCAGCGTGCCGCCCAACAGGGCCAGGATGAAAAAGGGCCTGCGCACCGGTTGCGGGTTGTCAGAGTCCATGGCTGGTGCACGGGTTTTCCGGCTGGCCAGTGTTTCCAGCCAGAGCAACGCTGCAGCTATCACCAAGCCGATGATGAGCAGCCTGGGGATGGCTTTGGGGCCGATCGGGTCACCGATCAAGGGTTCATTGATCTGCTCGGTGGCAAACCAGTAGAGTGCAGCCAGCACAAGGGTCGCCAGAACAATCAGCTTGTCAGATTTCATGGTAGAAAAAGAGCCCGGCTCAGCCCGGGGCAGGCTAACTGCGGCGAAGTCTCATTCACTTGGCAAGACCAATCTCCACCAGGACCGCCTTCATGGCCGCATAGTCCTTGTCCAGGTCTTTCCTAAAGGCTTCGCCGACTGTGAAGTCATTGGTCCAGAAATTTTTCTCGAGGTCGGTTTGCCAGTCGGGGCCTTGCACCACCTGACGCAACACGCCTTCCCAGCGGGCCACCTGCGCTGGCGTCATGCCTTTGGGGCCCATGACGGCACGCCAGTTGCCCCACACCACATCGACGCCTTGCTCTTTCCAGGTTGGAACTTTGGAAAAGTCGCCCGACAGGCGCTGGCTGGACGCAACCCCCACGGCGCGCAATTTGCCGGCGGCCATGTGCGAGCTGACGTTGCCTGCGGCGGTGACCACCATGTCGATATGTCCGCCCATGAGCGCGGTCAAGGCTTCGGAGGAACCTTTAAAAGCAATCACTTTGAGTGCTTTGGCTTCGCCGCCAATGCCCTTCATCAGCAAGCCCGCAGCCACATGGTTGTGGCCACCCAGCGCGCCGGCAAAGCCGATCGATAAGGACCTCGGGTTGGCCTTCAGTTTGTCGATCACATCTTTGCCGGTCTTCAGTGTGGAATCGGCGTTCACTGCAAAGACCGAGAAGTCGTTGACCATGGAGGCGATCGGTGAGAAATCCTTGTGATTTTGTGTGCTGCTGCCGGTGATGTGGTTGGCCAGCAAGGTCGGCGTGGTGATCATCAGGTAATGCGCATCACCGGCATGCTGAGTCATGTAATTCAGCTGAATGTTGCCGCCACCACCGGTTTTGTTGACCACTGTCATGGTCGAGTTGATCAGCTTTTTGCTGCTCACTGCTTTTTCAATGGCACGGGCGGTTTTGTCGTTGCTGCCCCCGGGTGCTGCGTAAACCACAATTTCTACGTTTTTGTTGGGCTCCCAAGTCTGAGCATGGCCTGAGGGCACACAAGACAGGAATGCCAATAAGGTCAGTGAAGTTATCTTGAGATGGTTCAAAGTCAACATGGTCAGTTAAAGAGTTGAAGTTTTGAAAAAAGCCATGCCTTAAGGCATGGCTGCGTTTTTACCCCAGAAAAGGTCTGCGTTGAATGTGGATTTCCCGTAGCCTGCTGAAGACCAGGCTTGCTTTATATGATGCGTGCAGCCGCGCCTTGGCGCGGCCATGGACTCAGCGCGGCGGGCGCTCGGTTGGAATCTCGCGTACTTCGACATCCACCACCTCGTCGCTGCCAAGGCGGCTGCGGGGGGACGGCACACCTTGTTGGGCCCGGGCGTTTGCGCTTGTGGGCGCAGAGTTTTCGGGCGCGTCGCTGCGCCAGCGGCCGGACATTTGCTGGTTTGAAAACTGCCTGAACCGGCTGAAAGCGGTGACCGCGGCCGGTTTTTGTCCGGTCACCAAAGCGCGCAGCAGTGCCAGCAACAACATCACCAGCCCCAGGGCCAGCAGGCTGAGCAGCGCAACAGCGGCAAAAATCCCCAGCGCCAGGCGCATGAGCACTTGTATGAGGCGGTTAAAAAAAGGCAATGTAAATTCCTAGAAAGAACTTGTACTCAAGCATGTAGATAAGGCGCATGAATCCGATTGCAAGGCGCGCTGCGCTCAGTCAAAGGCTTTGCAGCCCCAAACCACTCGGCTTATGGTCGTGAGGACACACAGGCCCGCAAAAACCCATGCCAAAAGCGCAAACTGAGCAGGCCACAAGCACATGGCGACGAAAAACCCCAGCGTTTCTGTGCCTTCTGTCAGCCCACCCAAAAAGTAAAACGACTTGCCGCCGGTCATCGGCTTGCTCACCTGGCGTTTGGCGGCCATCACAGCAAAAGCTAAAAAACTGCTGCCCGTGCCCATGAACCCGGCCAGCAAGGCCGCTGCCGCCAGTGCGTTCGCGGCAGGGTCTGCCAAGGCAAAGGCCAGCACCACGGCCGCGTAAAAAATGAAGTCCAGGGTGATGTCCAAAAACCCACCGCGGTCAGTCGGCTGCGTCTGCCGGGCGACTGCACCGTCCAGACCATCACAAAGCCGTGACAACAGCAGCAAAAGCAAGCCTGCCCTGTAGGCGCCTTGCGCTATCAAAGCGGCGGCCAGCAAACCGATCGCAAAGCCGGCCAGCGTCAGCTGATTGGCTGTGACTTTCAAGGCGACGAGTCGCCGTGCTAAGCGGCTGAGTACGGGCTCGATCAGGCCTTGGGCAAAGCTGTCGAGCATGGGGTGCGCGCCGGTCGGTTTAACTCAGCAGCGCCTGAGCAAATTCGCGCGCGTTAAAGGTTTCCAGATCTTGGACCTGCTCTCCAACGCCGATAAAGTAAACCGGCACCGCCCGCCAATCCGGATGGGCTTTACTGCGCTCGCTGGCCCACAGTGCAATGGCGGCCAGCACACCGCCTTTGGCCGTGCCATCGAGCTTGGTGACGATCAAACCTGTGAGCTGCAAGGCTTCGTCGAAGGCTTTGACCTGGGCCAGCGCATTTTGGCCGGTGTTGCCGTCGATGACCAAGAGGATCTCATGCGGGGGCGTACCGATGCCCTGACCGCCGGCCTTGGCGATGGTGCGTTTGATTTTTTTGAGCTCTTCCATCAAGTGCAGCTGGGTGGGTAAACGGCCGGCGGTGTCTACCAGCACCACGTCCTTGCCGCGCGCTTTGCCGGCGCTGACCGCGTCGAAGCTGACAGAGGCCGGGTCACCGCCGGCCTGGCTGACGATCTCAACCGTATTGCGGTCGGCCCAGACAGTGAGTTGCTCGCGCGCCGCTGCCCGGAAAGTGTCGGCCGCAGCCAGCAGCACCGTGGCCCCCGCGTCGCTCAAGTGGCGTGTGAGCTTGCCGATCGAGGTGGTCTTGCCGGCACCATTGACGCCCGTCACCATGATCACAGTGGGCACAAACTCGCCAATGCGCAAGGGCTGCTCTAGCGGCTTGAGCAAGCCGCTGAGCACGTCGATCAGCAGGTTGCGCACAGCCACCGGGTGCGTTACGCCGCTGTCTTTGACGCGGCGGCGAACTTCGCCCAGCACATAGTTGCTGGCGGCGACGCCGGCGTCGGCCATCAGCAGCGCGGTCTCCAGGTCTTCGTAAAGCGCTTCGTCGATTTGCGTTCCTGTGAAAACGCTGGAAATGCTGCTGCCCGTCTTGCGCAAGCCTGCCTTGAGCTTGTTCAACCAGGGTTCGCGTTCGGCCAGCAAGCCCTGGGCCGGCGCCGGGCTCTGGGCCGTAATCGGCGTGACCAGAGCGCTGCCGATCAGACCGGCTGTTGAACCACCCAGCGCCGCATCACCGCGAGCGTTCAGGGTTTCGGATGCGGCTACGGGCTGGGGCGTTTTTTTCTTGAAGAAACTGAACATGTGAGGGTCTTTGTACTGCGGCTATTCTATGAAACGCCCCGTGCAAGTTACATTTGCCCAACACATGACCCCAACTCAGCTCACGATGACCATGTTTTCACTTTCTCTTTGTCCCCGTCTGACCGGTGCGCGCCTGGTGAAAAAAGCCGCTGCGCTCTTGGCTGCCTGGTGTCTGCTTGCCAGCAGCGCCAGTGCGCAAAGCCCCGCCCCGGGTGTGCAGGTGCAGCAGTTCACACTGGCCAATGGCATGACGCTGATTGTTAAACCCGACCGCCGGGCGCCCACGGTGGCGCATATGCTGTGGGTGCGGGTGGGCTCGATGGACGAGGTGGACGGCAGCTCGGGTGTGGCCCATGCGCTTGAACACATGATGTTCAAAGGCACGCCCACGCTCAAGCCCGGTGAGTTTTCGCGCCGCATTGCGGCTTTGGGCGGACGCGACAACGCTTTTACCAGCCGCGACGCCACCGCCTACCACCAGCAAATTCCCGCCGCCCGCCTTGAAGAGGTGATGCAGCTGGAAGCCGACCGTTTCGCCAATACCCAGTGGGATGACGAAGAGTTCAAGCGTGAAATCGAAGTCGTCAAGGAAGAGCGCCGGCTGCGCACCGAAGACGCGCCACGCTCGCAACTCTACGAATATGCCTACGCTGTGGCTTTCACGGCATCACCTTACAGGCGGCCCATTGTCGGCTGGATGAGTGATCTGGATGCCATGACCTCGGACGATCTGCGCCGCTTTTACCGCCAGTGGTATGTACCCGGCAATGCCGCCGTGGTCATTGCCGGTGATGTGGATGTGGCCCAGGTGCGTGCCTGGGCTGAAAAGTATTATGGCCGCATTCCCGCCGGCCTCACCCCGGCACGCAAACCGCGCACTGAACCGGCCCAGAACGGTATGCGACAGATAGAGCACAAAGCCAGTGCCAGCCAGGCCTATGTCAGCCTCATGTTCAAAGTGCCGCAACTTGATGTCAGCGCTTTGAAAGATATGCCGGCCCAAGCCTCAGCTTCCAGCCGTGACGCGCTGGCGCTGACAGTCTTGGCCGCATTGCTCGACGGCTACAGTGGCGCCCGCCTGGACCGGGCTCTGACGCAAGGGGCTGAACGGGTGGCGGACAGTGCTGGCGCCTACAACGGCCTGTTTGGACGCGGGCCGCAGGTTTTTTTCCTGGATGGTGTGCCGGCTGAAGGTAAAACGCCAGGCCAGGTACTGGCTGCGCTACGCAAGCAAATTGACAGGATCGCCCGCGAAGGAGTCAGCCAGGGCGAACTGCAGCGTGTCAAAACCCAATGGGTTGCTTCAGAAACCTACAAGCTCGATGCTATTTTCAGCCAGGCCAGAGAGCTTGGCAGCAATTGGCTTAACGGTTTCCCGCTGGACGCTAACGCGCGTGTGGTGGCGCAGTTGCGCACCGTCACGGCGCAAGAAGTGCAGTCTGTGGCCGCGCGCTATTTCGGCGACGAGCAGTTGACGCAGGCCACACTGCTGCCGCTGCCCCCGGACCCGAACCGCAAGCCCCGCCTGCCGGCCGCAGCTTCGCGCCACTGAAACTGAAAGTGCTGCCATGTTGACTCCTTTATTTTCCCGTCGCGTTCTCCCCTGCCTGTGTTTTGGCCTGGCTATGCTCTCGCACAGTCTGATAGCACGGGCTGCTTTGCCGATACAGCACTGGACTCAGGCCAGTGGTGCCAAGGTCTACCTGGTCGAGAGCCACGGTATTGCCATGCTGGACGTTCAGATTGACTTTGACGCCGGTGGCCGTCGCGACCCGGCTGACAAAGCTGGCCTGGCCAGTGCCATGTCGCGCATGAGCGGCAAGGGCCTGGCCGCACGCCCAGGCGCTGTGGCGCTGGATGAAAACCAGCTCAGCGAAGCCTGGGCCGATCTGGGGGCGGTCTTTTCCGTCAGCGCCGGCAGTGACCGCCTGACTTTTTCAATGCGCAGCCTGAGCTATCCGGACCTGTTGGCGCAGTCGGTGGCCCTGGCCGCCCGCCAGATCGGTGAACCGGCCTGGCCCGATGCGATCTGGCAGCAGGAGCGCGAACGCATCAGCGCTTCCATTCGTGAGTCTGACACCCGACCTGCGACTGTGGCCGCCAAGGCTTTTCGCGCAGCCGTCTACGGTCCCCACCCTTATGGCCTGGAGACCACGCCAGCCTCTCTGGCGCGCATCACGACAGCAGACATGCAGCAGTTTTATGCCCAGCATGTCCAGCCCTGCAGAGCCAAAGTCAGCGTGGTCGGCGGCGTGACGCGGGCTCAAACCGATGCTTTGGTCACTGCGCTGCTGGCCCGACTGCCCCAGCGTGATGCGGCGCGCTGCCAGGCTTTGCCGGCTGTGGCTGAAGTCCAGCCACTCGGCGCGCCGGTGAGCCGGTCTCTTGCTTTTGAATCGGCCCAGGCCCATGTCTTGATCGGCCAGCCCGGCTACAAACGCTCTGACCCGGATTTTTTTGCGCTCACTGTCGGTAACTACACCTTGGGCGGCGGCGGTTTTGTGTCGCGGCTGACCACCGAGGTACGTGAAAAGCGTGGCCTGACCTACAGCGTGTACAGCTTTTTTTCCCCTGGCCTTCATGCGGGTGCTTTCACCATCGGTTTGCAGACGCGGCCCGACCAGGCGGCACAGGCTGTCGAGGTGGCGCGCTCAGTGCTCGCCAAATTCGTGGCCGAAGGCCCCACCGACGCCGAGCTCAAGGCCGCCAAGGACAACCTGGTGGGCGGCTTTGCGCTGCGCATCGACAGCAATGCCAAACTGCTTGACAACGTTGCCAACATTGCCTGGAACAACTTGCCTTTGGACTACTTGGACACCTGGACTGCGCAGGTAGAAAAAATCACTGCGGCCGATATCAAGGCTGCTTTTTCCCGCAAACTTCAACCCGAACGCATGGTCACTGTGGTGCTGGGCGCAGGCCGATGAACGCGCGTTCAGACGCCCGCTCAGACGCCCGATCAACGCCCGCGCCCAAAGCAAAGGCCAAGCCCGGCCCGCGCCAGAACAAGTCGCTGCCCGGGGAGGTGCGCATCATTGGCGGCATTTACAAGCGTACCAAGCTGCCGGTGGCCGACAAACCGGGCTTGCGTCCGACGCCGGACCGCGTGCGCGAAACCTTGTTTAACTGGCTTGGCCAGGATCTCACAGGATGGCGTTGCATTGACATCTTTGCCGGCACCGGGGCGCTGGGCTTTGAAGCTGCATCGCGTGGTGCGGCCGAGGTCCTGCTGTGTGAGCAAGACCCGCAATTGGCGCTCAAACTCAAGGCTTTACAAGAACGCTTGCAGGCCGGCAGTGTGCGGGTCGAGCGCGGCGACGGTGTGGGCCTGTTGCGCCGGCAAAGCCCGGGCTCGATGCAACTTGTTTTCATTGATCCGCCCTTTGAGTCCACGCTTTTTGAGCCTGCCCTGAAAGCGGCGGCCGACGCGATTGCACCGCAGGGGCTGGTCTACCTGGAAGCCCCGCGCAGCTGGACTGCTGAAGAGCTGGCCCCCCTGGGCCTGATGATCTACCGCAGCAGCAAGGCCGGGGCGGTGCATTTTCATTTGCTGGCGCGCCTGGCTGCCTTCCCAGCCTGAGCAGGGCGCCAAGCGGCATAATCCGCCCATGGCTCAGACTAACTCCCGAACTGCTGTTTACTGCGGCACTTTTGATCCCTTTACGCTGGGTCATGAAGACGTGGTGCGCCGTGCTGCCGGCTTGTTTGACCAACTCGTGATGGCTGTGGCCGTTGCGCATCACAAAAAAACCTTGTTCAGCTTGCAAGAGCGAGTGCGTCTGGTTGAGCAGGCGGTGCAGGGCATTGCGCCTGCGGGACGCATCCGGGTCCTGCCCTTTGAAGGCTTGATCATGGATTTTTGCGCTCAGCAGCAAGCCAGCGCTGTGGTACGCGGTGTTCGTAATCTGACTGACTTTGATTACGAAGTTCAGATGGCCGCCATGAACCGCAAGTTGCGGCCCGGCGTGGAGACTATTTTTTTGCTGCCCGAAGCATCCTTGCAATGCATCAGCAGCACGCTGGTGCGTGAAATCAGCAAGCTGGGCGGCGACGTGGGTCAGATGGTCAGCCCCGCCGTGGCAGCCGCCTTACAAGGCGTTCACGCAGCGCCGCCGGGGCGCTGACATGGCGCTGCTGATCACCGACGAGTGCATCAACTGTGACGTGTGTGAGCCTGAGTGCCCGAACCAGGCCATCTACATGGGCAAAGAAATCTACGAGATAGATCCCCACAAGTGCACCGAATGCGTCGGGCATTTTGACGAGCCCCAGTGCGTGCAGGTCTGCCCCGTGGCCTGTATTCCTGTTCATCCCCAGCACATCGAAAGCCGGGAAACCTTGATGCAAAAATACCTGCGCCTTCAAGCGACTTTGGAGACGAGCGCAGGACCCAAGCCTTAGCGCTGGGTTGAGCCTTTAGGCGCTCGGTTGCTCAGGGCTTGCCGGCTGGCCCGGCCTGGCCAGGCTCTGCCACAGGCGCGATTTCGGGCTTGCGTGGCGGCTTGGCTCGCACCGGCGCATGCGTGTGAATCAGCATGGTGGCTTTTTCCATTTCTCCGTCTATCAACATGGGCAGCGCCTTCAGGCTGCGGGGCAGGGCATTTTCAATGGCCGCACGGTGCTCTTGAGAGGGCTTTTGCAGCACCCAGTTGACCACTTCGGCTTTGTCGCCCGGGTGGCCCACGCCGATGCGCAGGCGCCAATAGTCGGCGCTGCCCAGCTGGGCGTGAATGTCGCGCAGGCCGTTGTGGCCGGCGTGGCTGCCACCAAATTTAAGCTTGAGTTGGCCGGGCACGATATCGAGCTCGTCATGTGCCACCAGAATTTCTTCGGGCTTGATTTTGAAAAAACGGGCCAGTGCAGCAACGGATTTGCCTGACAGGTTCATGAAAGTGCGCGGCTCAAGCAGCCACAGCGTTTGTCCTTTGACGGTGGTGCGTGCCACCACGCCGTGGTAGCTCTTGTCGAGCACCAGGCTTATCTTGAGTTCTCGGGCCAATGCATCGATCCACCAGAAACCGGCGTTGTGGCGGGTGGCTTCGTATTCAGTACCCGGATTGCCCAGGCCGACAAAAAGTTTGATCATGGAGCGATGAATTCCGTGTGCGCGTTTTGTCCAATAGTCTTTGCAGGACTGTAACGCCTGCCGGCCTCAACAAAACGGCCCATATCCTCTGGTGAGGATATGGGCCGATGAGGCAAAAAGCTGGACTCGCTGTCCGCGGCTTATTTTTTGGCTGCAGGTGCCTTGGCTGGCGCCTTGGCCGGCGCTTTGGCGTCTTTAGCATCCTTGCCATCTTTGGCATCGGCTGCAGGTGCTGCCTCAGCGGGAGCTTCCTCGACGATCACCGAAACGGAGGCCAGCACAGGGTTTTCCTGGCCTTTGACGACAAACTTCACGCCCTTTGGCAGGGTGATGTCCTTGACGTGCAGAGACGAGCCTTTTTTCATACCGCTCAGGTCGACAGCGATGAACTCAGGAATGTCCGCCGGGAAGCAGGAGATCGTCAGTTCAGTCAACACGTGGTTGACCAGGCAACCTTCGGCTTTGACGGCGGGTGAATTTTCTTCACCGCTGAAGTGAACCGGCACTTTGACAGTCATGCGGGTCGTGGCTTCGACGCGCTGGAAGTCAATGTGCAGGATCTGCTGTTTGAAGGGATGCATCTGCAGATCACGCAACAAGACTTTGTGGCTCTTGCCGGCGAGTTCCATGTCGAGGATGGACGCGTGGAAAGATTCTTTCTTGATGGCGTGGAACAGTGCGTTGTGATCGAGCTCGATCAGCAAAGGCTGCTCAGTGCCACCATAAACGATACCGGGCGTGCGTCCGGTGATGCGGAGACGGCGGCTCGCACCCGTACCCTGCATGGCGCGCTCAAAAGCGACGAATTTCATATCAATACTCCTAAAGAGGCATGCCGCGACCAGCTAGCCTCGTGACGTAAAAAGGCGGTGCCCGAAGGTGCCGCCAGCTTTTTGCCTCAGATCAAAACAGGTTGTCTTGTTCTGAGAACAAACTCATCACCGACTCACCCTTGGCAATGCGTTGTATCGTTTCTGCGATCAACGGAGCCACGGAGAGTTGGCGGATTTTTTTGCAGCTCAAGGCGTTGTCTGTCAGGGGGATGGTGTTGGTCACCACCACTTCGTCGAGTACGTCACCTTTGGCAATGCGGTCAATGGCAGGGCCCGAAAAAATCGGGTGTGTGCAATAGGCGTAAACCTTTTTGGCCCCGCGTTCCTTCAGAACCTCGGCGGCCTTGACCAGCGTGCCGGCCGTGTCGATCATGTCGTCCATGATGACGCAATTGCGCCCTTCGATGTCGCCGATCACGTGCATGACTTCAGACACATTGGCTTTAGGCCGGCGTTTGTCGATGATGGCCATGTCGCAACCCAGTTGCTTGGCCAGCGCCCTGGCCCGCACCACACCACCCACGTCTGGAGAGACGACCATCAAGTCGGTGTAATTTTTCTGAAGCAGGTCGCCCAGCAAAACGGGGGAGGCATAAATATTGTCAACCGGTATGTCAAAGAAACCTTGGATCTGGTCGGCATGCAAGTCCATGGTCAGCACGCGCGACACGCCCACGGTTTGCAGCATGTTGGCCACCACCTTGGCGGTGATGGGTACGCGGGCCGAACGCGGACGGCGGTCCTGGCGGGCATAGCCGAAATAAGGAATCACGGCGGAAATCCGCTCGGCTGATGCACGTTTGAGCGCATCAACCATGATCAGCAGTTCCATCAGGTTGTCATTGGTCGGGGCGCAGGTGGACTGCACCACAAAGACTTCACGGGCACGCACGTTCTGGTGAATTTCGACAGTAACTTCGCCATCCGAAAAGCGCCCGACATGGGCAGCGCCCAATGAAATGTCCAGGTGATGGGCAATTTCCTGAGCCATGCTCGGATTGGCATTGCCGGTGAAAACCATGAAGTCGGGGTTGTGCGCAAGCATGAGGGGTCCAGCGGTGTTTGGCAGTGAAGCGATGAAAAAGCGAAAAACACACTAAAAACACATGGCGCTCAATGCCCTGGCAACTTGCTTTGAGATGCGGCGCATGAGCCTGAAGGCCATGCCGGCAATCTCAAAACCGCTCAACAAAGACACCGAACAAAAGGCCCCGGCCCGTACCCGTTGTGGGAGTCCGTCGCAAGGGCCAAAAAATTTGGCAGGGGTGGAAGGATTCGAACCTGCGAATGCCGGAATCAAAATCCGGTGCCTTAACCAACTTGGCGACACCCCTACACAGGACTGTTGCTGTTGACCGGCAACCTTGGGTTCCCGTGAGTTCAGCAACACACCTATCAATCGTCGCAAGGAAGCATTTTCTCGAGCCGGGATTTTACCAACCGGCCAGAGGATGCACTTCCAGGTTGCCGCACTGCCTGATCTGCCAGTCGCCCGGGGCGTCTGAAATCATCATTTCGTTTGGCATTTGCGCAAAAACAGCACTTCCAGAGCCGGTCATTCGGCCTTGCAAGCCGTGTGCCGTAAGCCAGTCTAGGGACTGAACCATGGGCGGGCAGAGCTTTTCGGCGACCGGCTGCAAGTCGTTCCGGCCGAATCCGTAAACTCGGCCGTTGTCGTTTGCAGCAAAGCCTAGCATTGTAGCAGTTTTGGTGTCACGTTTTAGCTCTGGCGAGCTGAAAATGGCCTGTGTTGACAGCCCGGCCGCCGGTTTGATCACCAGAAAGCGGGCGGGCGGCAAAATGATGGGCGTGATCAGCTCACCGATGCCTTCTACCCAGGCATGGCTGCCGCACAGGAAAAAGGGCACATCGGCCCCCAGCGAAAGCGCCAGCGCCATCAGCTTGGCGGGCGGCAGCCGCAGGCCCCACAGGCGTTGCAAAGCCAGCAGGCAGCTGGCGGCGTCGGACGAGCCGCCTCCCATACCGGCTTGCGACGGAATCCGCTTTTCAAGGGTGATATGCACCCCCAGGGAGGTACCGGTGGCCGCTTGCAAGGCGCGCGCAGCGCGTACGCTGAGGTCTTCAGCTGGCAAGTCCTGATGAACGGCCGTCCCCAGGTCGGTACGGGAAATCAAGCCGTCGCGTCGTAGTTCAAAGTGCAGCGTGTCACACCAGTCGATCAGCATAAACACCGACTGCAGCAGGTGGTAATCGTCAGCGCGTCGGCCCGTGATGTGTAAAAACAAGTTGAGTTTGGCCGGCGCCGGCACATCGTAGAGTGCCTTGAGCGGGGTGCCTACGCTTAAGTCTGACATGGGTTTCAGGGCGCTGGTCTGTCGAGCACGATGCGCAGATCTGCGCGCGGCAAAGGTTTGCTGCGCTGGGCGCTGATACGTCCCTGTGGCAGCTGCCCAAGATCCGCGTTCCATCCTTGCTGCTGGCCGGGCTTGCCATGCAGCCAGTCAAACAAGGCCGCCACCGGCAGCGCGGCCCCTGTGGACTGCTCAATCAGCGCGTCGATATGGCTGAATCTGCGGCTTTTGCCGGACTCTTCCAGCACCGCCTCCAGAGGCGTCCAGCGGGCGGCCAGCAGGGTATTGCCCAGCGGACTGCTGAGCAGCAGCTCGCCCTGAGCGGGGCTGCCTTTGAGCTCAAAGCCAGCGCTAAAGGATTGGACCGGCTCGCTGTGCACTTGCAGGCTCAGTCGCCCGGACCAGATTTCAGCCTGCGCTGAACCTGCGGGGGTACGCGGCGCGTGCATGCAGGCTGAGAGCAAGCTCAGGCTAATGAGCAATAAGGCAGCAAGGACTGTGCGCTGGCACCAGTTGCGGCGCTGCGGCGGCGCGGCGTCAGCAAAACTCAGACTCAGCATCCAGGCGGCCAAGGCTTTAGAGTTTGACGCCAAAGCGTTGTAGCGTTTCGCGCAGCGTCTCGTTGTCGGCATTCATCATCTGGCCTTCTTTCCATACCGCCAGGGCACGCTCGCGCTGGCCCATGCGCCAGAGCACTTCGCCCAGGTGCGCTGCGATTTCCGGGTCCGGTCTGTCTTTGTAGGCATGGCTCAGAAGTCGGGCCGCCTCATCGAGGTTGCCCAGCCGGAATTCCACCCAGCCCAGACTGTCCCGGATGTAGGGGTCGTTGGGTGCAAGTTCAACCGCTTTTTGGATCAACTGCTTAGCCTCAGGCAGACGTACATTACGATCTGCCAGGGAGTAGCCCAGCGCGTTGTAGGCCGCCTGGTAGTCCGGTTTGATCTGGATAATGCGCCGCAGCAGCTGCTCCATTTCGGGCAGCCGGTTGAGCTTTTCCGCCGTGATCGCCTGCTCATACATCAGCTCGATGTCCTGGGGCGCGGCTGCCAGCGCTTGCGCCATGCGATCGTAGGCCAGCTGCAGTTGTTTAAATTCTTTGAGCAGCGCCACTTCGGCAAACAGTTTGTTGCGGGCGTCATCGGCTTTGCGCTCGGGCAGCTCGCGTATCAATGCAATCCCGGCCTGTAACTGGCCCTGACGCGCCAGCAAAGCCGCGCGGCGCGATTGGGTTTGCAACAAAACATCGGGGCTGTCAATGCGTTGCAGCCATTTCTCAGCTTCATCGAAGGCTTTGCGCTGTTCTGCAATTTGCGCCATCGCCAAAAAAGCCTGGGCCAACCCACGCTCACGATTGGCAGAAGCGGGTTGCAGCTCGGCCAGGCTGAGGTACTTTTTAAAGGCTGCTTCTGCAGGGGCAAGCTGCTTTTCCTGCAGTTGCAGGGAGCCCAGTAGCAGCCAGGCTTGTGAAAAGTCGGCCTGGGTGCGCGTGATGGTCTGAAGTTGCGCCAAAGCATCTGGATAGCGTTGCAAGCCGATCAAATTGCGGGCGTAGGCAAACCGCAGCTCGGTTTGTGCGTCAGCACTCTGACTGAGTTGTTGCAGCACCAGGGCTTCTGCGGCGGGCAGGGTCGGGTCCATCAACTCAATTGCCATCATGAGCGGGTCTTCAGCTTTGAGGTCGGCAGCACGGCCGCGCTGCACGGCTTCGAGCGCGCCGGCCTTGTTGTCTGCAGCCAGGCGCAGGCGCGCGGCCATCACCCAGGCTGCTGAGGAAGTGGCCGGGGCCCTGAAGTAAGACGCCAGGGCTTGCTCAACCAGCTCTTGCACAAGTTTCTTGTCGTTCACGCGCGCATACAACCTCGGCACCGAGCTCAGGGCTTGAATGCGGTCCTGCGCTGGCGTGAGTTCCAGCACGGACTTGAGCGCCTCAGCAGACTCGCTCAAGCGGTTGAGTGCCAGAAGAATTTGCAGGATGTAGCGACTGGCTTCGAGCGAGCCGGGCTGGGCCAGCTTCCAGGCCCGGGCCGCCTGCAGAGCTATTTCTCCGGAGCGCGACTCCAGAGCCAGGTCTGTGGCGCGCTGAAAAAGCCGGCTGTCCTGACTTTTGCGGGCGGCATCCAGAATCAGTGAAACTGCCGGGCCGGCCTCGCCGGTACCGGCGATCAACTCGCCGAGCAGCACCTGGTAAAACAACTGCGCATCCATCAGATTGCCCGTGTCGCGGGACGGCCTGGGTT
This sequence comes from Polaromonas sp., assembly GCA_044357185.1. Taxonomy (GTDB): domain Bacteria; phylum Pseudomonadota; class Gammaproteobacteria; order Burkholderiales; family Burkholderiaceae_C; genus Polaromonas. The sequence goes on along the minus strand of JBIKPY010000031.1, from coordinate 3,078 downwards.
TGGGTGCGGCGGGCGATGTCGCCCCCTGGGCCGGGGCGGGCGGCGCTGTTTGTGCAGCCGACAGCGGTATCAGCAAACACCAAACCGATAAGGCGCACAGGAGTTTTATCTTCATCAAGCCATGATAATTCAAGCCATGCCTGAATTGCCGGAAGTTGAAGTGACCCGCCTGAGTTTTGCCGACCGCATCGCCGGGGCGAGCGTTGTCTCTGTGACCATGGGCAAACCCCTGCGTTGGGCACTGGGCTGCGCGCCGGCCCAGTTGGCCGGTCAGCTGGTCCTGGGCGTGCGCCGTCGGGGTAAGTACCTGCTGATTGACCTCAGCGACGGTTTGCTCCTGGTGCACCTGGGCATGTCGGGTAGCCTGGTGTTTGCCCGCCATTTGCCCGCGCCAGGCAAACATGACCACTTTGAGATGCAGACTTCGCAAGGTTGCTTGCGCCTGAACGACCCTCGGCGCTTTGGCGCGGTGGTTTATGCCCGCAGTCAGTCGGACCCGGTTGCGCAAAAGTTACTCGGACACTTGGGCGTGGAGCCGCTGGACGAGACTTTTTCTTTGCCCGATTTTCAGGAGGCACTGAAAAGCCGGCAGACCGCTATCAAGCAGGTTTTGCTGGGCGGCGAAGTGGTGGTTGGCGTGGGCAATATTTACGCCAGCGAAGTTTTGTTTCTGGCGGGCATTCGGCCCACACTGAAAGCTTGCAAAATTTCCAGGCCACGCGCGGCTTTGTTGCACGCCGCGATTGTCGAAGTGCTGACCCGGGCGGTGGAAAAGGGCGGCAGCACCTTGCGTGATTTTTCCAATGCGCAGGGCGAAAAAGGCTACTTTCAGCTCGAAGCCATGGTGTATGACAGGGCCGGCTTGCCCTGCAGGCGCTGCGAGTCACCCCTGCGCCGCATCATGCAGGGCCAGCGCTCAACGTTTTACTGCAGCCGCTGCCAAAAATATTGAACGCCGGTGGCGCTAGCGCCGCGTGTCTACACTGCATAAACCATGAAAACCGCCCATTCAGCATTGGATCCAGACAGCCCATCGCATGCGCTGGTGTCGCGTTTTGCGGCCGATTTGGTGGTCTGGCAAAAGCAGCATGGCCGCAGCTCTTTGCCCTGGCAAAACACCCGCGACCCTTACCGCGTTTGGCTGTCCGAGATCATGCTGCAACAAACGCAGGTGAGCACGGTGCTGGACTATTACGCCCGCTTCTTGCTGCGCTTTCCCGATGTGCTGGCACTGGCCGCCGCTGACCTGGACGAGGTGCTGAGCTTGTGGAGTGGTCTGGGTTATTACACACGAGCGCGAAACTTACACCGCTGCGCGCAACAGGTGGCCAGCGAGCACGGTGGGCAGTTCCCGAGGACGGCCCTGGCCTTGCAGACTTTGCCGGGTATAGGCCGCTCAACGGCGGCAGCGGTAGCCGCCTTTTGCTTTGCTGAGCGCGTGGCGATTTTGGACGGCAACGTCAAGCGCGTGCTCACGCGTTTGCTGGCTTATTCGGCAGACCTCTCGCAAGCGGCTGCCGAACGCGCGCTGTGGGATAAAGCCACCAGGCTGCTGCCGGCAGCTCGCGACATGCCTGCCTACACCCAGGGCGTGATGGACCTGGGGGCCTCCATCTGTGCAACGCGCCAACCGCAATGCCTGATCTGCCCGGTGCAACAACTGTGCGCTGCGCATCAATCAGGGCAGCCTGAAAAATTTCCGGTGAAAACGCGCAAGCTCAAGCGCAGTTCTCTCGCCCTGTGGCTGCTTTGCTTGCAACGCCCCGATGGTGCAGTGTGGCTCGAAAGGCGTCCTGCGAGCGGCATCTGGGGCGGCTTGTACTGCTTGCCGGTGTTTGACAGTCAAGAGGCGTTGAGCGGCTCAGTCCCTGCGGCCGCACGCGCTGGTCTGAAGCCGAAAACGCCTTTCGTACACGTTTTGACGCACAAGGATTTGCACCTGAAGCCCTTTGTGAGCCAGTTGACTGCCCGCCAGAAACTGGCCAATGCGCTGACAGCGGCCGAGCGCGGTGGTGCCTGGTTTGGCCCGTCAAGATGGCCTGCTCTCGGGCTGCCTGCGCCTGTTCGCAAACTGCTGGAAGCTGGTGTCTGAAGCCATTACCCGAAGTCTTTACCCGAAGCCGGCCCCGGCCGGGTCGCCCTCTTGGCATGGCTTGATGATTTGTTGCTCAGGCCTTTGATGCGGGCGCGTTGAAATTGGGCAGCAAGAAGGCGACCAGCCCCAGCGCCGGCAAATAAGAGCAAAGCTTGTAAATGAATTCGATGCCATGCGCGTCGGCAATGACACCCATCAAGGCTGCGCCTAGCCCGCCGAGTCCGAAGGCAAGTCCAAAGAATATTCCTGAGACCAGGCCGACCCGACCCGGTATCAGCTCATGGGCATAGACCAAAATCGCTGGAAAGGCCGAAGCCATCAGCAAGCCGATGACCATCGTGAGCACGCCGGTCCAGAACAGGTCTGCAAAAGGCAAGGCCAGCGTGAAGGGCAAGGCGCCCAATATGGAGATCAAAATCATGGGCTTGCGACCAATGCGGTCGGTCAGTGCGCCGCCGAGCACGGTACCCACTGCGATCGAGGCCATGAAAATGAACAACTGGATCTGGGCAGCCTGGATGGACAGATTGAATCTTTCAATCAGATAAAAAGTAAAGAAAGACGTCAGGCTCGAGCTGTAGACGTTCTTTGAAAAAAGCAGCAACATCAGTAAGCTGACCAGGAAAAAGACCCGTGCACGAGACAAATGCTGCGTCCGCAGGCTTGCACGTGAGCCGGCAGTGCCCGGACGCGAGTGAAGGCTGTACCACATGCCAATGCGTGTCAATAAAAACATACCCACGAGAGCTGCGAGCGAGATCCAGGCAATCGCGCTCTGGCCACGCGGCAGCACGATAAAGGCCGCCAGCAAGGGGCCGACGGCCTGCCCGACGTTGCCGCCAACTTGAAAGAAGGCTTGGGCGGTGCCATAGCGACCGCCCGAAGCCATGCGCGCAACACGAGAGGCCTCGGGATGGAATATCGCAGAGCCTGTGCCGATCAGGGCGGCCGCAACAAGAATGACCGCGTAATTTTGCGCCACC
>JBIKPY010000093.1:0-8732 GCA_044357185.1 Polaromonas sp. | reverse complement strand
GCCCTGGTCAACTACGTGGTGCGCAATGTCAAGAAAATGGTGCCCGCCTTCACACTTCCGGCCACCGTGCGCTTTAATGATGCCGTGGCGCTGGGGCGCAAGGCTTCGCTGGTCCGGCCTGAGCTCAAGCCCGATGATGTCGCCGTGCTGCAATACACGGGCGGCACCACTGGCGTATCCAAGGGTGCGGTACTGCTACACCGCAATGTGATTGCCAATTTGTTGCAGTCCGAAGCCTGGAATTCACCCGCCATGGCCGGCTTGCCGGAAGGCACCCAAAACACCTATGTCTGCGCCTTGCCGCTATACCACATCTTTGCTTTTACAGTGAACATGATGCTGGGCATGCGCGTAGGCGCCAAGAACATTTTGATACCCAACCCGCGCGATCTGGCAGCGGTTCTCAAAGAGCTGACCAAGCACCAGGTGCACAGTTTCCCGGCTGTCAGCACGCTGTTCAACGGCCTGGTGAATCACCCGGATTTCAACAAAGTGGACTGGTCGCATTTGCGGGTGTCGCTGGGCGGCGGCATGGCCGTGCAAAGTGCTGTGGCCAAACTCTGGCTCGAGAAAACCGGCTGCCCTATTTGTGAAGGCTACGGCCTGTCGGAAACCTCGCCCTCGGCCAGCTGCAACCCGACCATCAGCAAAGTATTCACCGGCACCATTGGCGTGCCGATTCCCAGCACATGGTTCAAGCTGCTGGACGACGAGGGTCGCGAAGTTGCGCAAGGCCAGCCGGGCGAAATTGCCATCAAAGGCCCGCAGGTCATGGCCGGCTACTGGCAGCGGCCCGATGAAACTGCCAAGGTCATGACGCCCGACGGCTACTTCAAGTCGGGCGACATCGGCATCATTGACGAGCAAGGTTTCTTCAAGATCATCGACCGCAAGAAAGACATGATTTTGGTCAGCGGCTTCAATGTCTACCCGAACGAAATAGAAGAAGTCGTCGGTCAACTCGAGGGCGTGATGGAATGCGCCTGCGTCGGCATGCCTGATGAAAAATCGGGTGAGGCCGTCAAGCTGGTGATCGTCAAGAAAAACCCATCCCTGACCGAATCCCAGGTTCAGGCCTATTGCGTCGCCAACCTGACCGGCTACAAGCAACCCAAAGTGATTGAGTTCCGCACGGAACTGCCCAAAACCCCGGTCGGCAAAATCCTGCGTCGGGAATTGCGCGACAAAAAATGAGCCCGGCCGGCAGCACCGCCATTCTGAGCGCGCTGCCCGAAGAACAGGCCGGCTTGCTGGCGCAGCTTGAAGACGCCCGGCGGCACACTGTGGCCTCGCGTGACTTCTGGCTGGGCCGGCTGCAAGGCCGGCCGGTTGTGCTGGCCCTGTCGCGTATCGGCAAAGTCTCTGCCAGCCTGACGGCATCAGTCCTGATCGGGCACCTGGGCGTCAGCCGGATTGTCTTCACGGGGGTGGCCGGCGGTCTGGCACCCGGCGTAAGGGTTGGCGATGTAGTGGTGGCGCAGGACTTCATTCAGCACGACCTTGACGCCTCGCCCCTGTTTCCGCGTTACGAAGTACCTCTTTACGGGCGCGCACGCTTTGCCTGCGAGCCCGTGCTGACGTCTCTGCTGAGCACGGCCGCCATGCAGGCACTCGGGTCAGCCAGCACAGCGGCGATGGGGCTGCCGGCCGGCGCCAAAGTACACAGCGGACTGATTGCCAGCGGCGACTGTTTCGTCTCCAGCGCTGAAGCGTCCCGCGCCTTGCAGTCGGCCTTGCGCAGTGCTGGGCACGAAGCTCTGGCCGTTGAAATGGAAGGCGCCGCCGTGGCCCAGGTCTGCGCCGACTACGACATACCCTTCGCCGCCATGCGCACCATCTCAGACCGCGCCGACGACACCGCCCACATCGACTTCCCCCGCTTCGTCACCGAAGTCGCCAGCCGCTACGCCCTGGCCATCATCAAGCAACTGATGCAAAGCCTGCCCGCCCGCTGAGCGGGCTCAATCTAAGCGAAAGATGGATTCCCGCCTGCGCGGGAATGACAGGGGAAAACATGGCCCTCTTTCCCAGCAAAGGCCGTGGAACCGGCTTAGCCGGGCCACAGGCCGCGCCCCCTGGAAGGGGGGAGGAGCCCTACACGCAGTGAGGGCTCAACGGGGGTGATCACTTCAACCAGCCTCGCCGGCGGAAATACCACATCGGCACCAGGGCGCTGGCCGTCATCAGGACCAGGGCGTAGGGGTAGCCCATGGCCCAATCAAGCTCGGGCATAAACTTGAAGTTCATGCCGTACAAGCTGGCGATCAAGGTGGGCGGCAGCAAAGCAACGCTGGCCACTGAAAAGATTTTGATGATCTTGTTCTGATTGATGTTGATGAAACCGACGGTGGCATCCATCAAAAAGTTGATCTTCTCGAACAAAAAGGCCGTGTGCGAATCGAGCGAATCGATGTCGCGCAAAATCTGCCGGGCATCTTCAAACTGATCGGCGCTGAGCATCTTGCTGCGCATCATGAAGCTGACGGCACGCCGGGTGTCCATCATGTTGCGGCGGATACGGCCACTCAAGTCTTCATGGCGCGCAATGGCGCCCAGCACTTCACCGGCCATGGCGTCGGTCACATCGCCGGAGAGCACCTTGGCGCTGACTTTTTCCAGGTCAATGTAAATGTTTTCGAGCGTATCGGCCGAGTACTCGGCGTCGGCGTCAAACAACTTGAGCAGCACTTCCTTAGCGTCTTCGATCAAGCCAAAAGCCCGGCGCGCACGCATGCGCAGCAGCCGGAACACAGGCACATCTTCATCGTGAATAGAAAACAGCACGCCCTTGCTTTTGAGGTCGCTGTTGACCAGGTTCAAGATAAAGGCCACACGCACCGTGCGGGGCTCGTCCACGTCGGCGATCAAGAAATCAGAGCGGATATGCAGCTCGCCGTTGTCTTCTTCGTAAAAACGTGCAGACTCTTCGATGTCCTCGTCCATCACGTCTTCCGGAATAGACAGGCCGTAGTACTGTTTGATCCAGCGTTTTTCTTCCGGCGTGGGTGACTCCAGATCAACCCAGATCGGCTGAAACTTGGAGAGCTCCTCCAGGGATTCAATTTCTTCCTGGAACAGCCGCCCGTTGACGAGCGTGAATATATTGAGCATGCCGCTCTCCCATGTGTCTTCTAGGGCCGGCGCGTACGGGCTGGTTAGATGCAAGCCTGCGCAGGGCGGGGGGTTGTGGATGGCGCATCGCTTTCAACCCCCCAGCGCAGCTTTCAGGCTGCGGGATTGAAAGCTAGCAACTAAGACTGCTTTCCAAGGATTTCTCCGTCATGAAACATGCTTTGGATTATGGCACCAGCAGCGCCAGCAGCCCACACTTATGTTGCACTGCAGTATTGCAAATACCAGCCGGCAGGCGCATAGTGAAGCCGAAAGCAAGGTTCCCGTCGGCAGCCAGGCATTCGTTGCACTGGTTGTTTTTTCACAATCCCTTCCTAAAGGAAAAGGAGTTTTTATGAACTTGACGATCAGCGGCCATCACCTTGAAGTCACCCCCGCGCTGCGCGGCTACGTGACCAGCAAACTCGACCGAATCACCCGGCACTTTGACCAGGTGGTGGACGTCAAAGTACTGCTGACTGTGGACAACATGAAAGAAAAAGAACTTCGCCAAAGAGCCGAGTGCAATGTGCGCGTCAAAGGCCGCGACCTGTTTGCCGAAAGCTCTCACGCCGACCTCTATGCCGCCGTTGATAATCTGGCTGACAAGCTGGACCGCCAGGTGGGCCGCTACAAAGACAAAACCCAGGACCACCATCACCTGGCGGCCAAGTACCAGGCCTGAACTTCGCTTGGTCAACACACCGGGCCGCCTGAGCAGGCGGCTTTTTTGTGCCCCCAAACCAGATCGGGCTAGCGCAAGTGCATAATTCGGCGACTTAAAGATTGTTATGAACCGTCTTTCGCAAATATTGCCCTGTGCCCAAGTTCTGGTTGCCGTTGACGCCGCCAGCAAAAAACGCGCGTTCGAAGACGCCGGCTTGCTCTTCGAAAACCTGCATGGCCTGAACCGTTCACTGGTGACCGACAGTTTGTTTGCGCGCGAGCGTCTGGGCTCAACCGGGCTCGGTCATGGCGTGGCCATTCCGCATGGCCGCATCAAGGGTTTGAAAGCGCCTATGGCGGCGGTTTTCCAACTCGCCAAACCCATCGGTTTTGACGCGCCCGACGAACAGGCTGTCGGCCTGCTTATTTTCTTGCTGGTGCCCGAAGCAGCAACCCAAAAACATCTCGAGATTCTGTCGGAAATTGCTGAAATGCTCAGTGACAGCACCCTGCGCGAAAACCTCAAACTCAGCCAGGATGCCGGCGCACTGCACCAGTTGATTGCCTCCTGGCTGTCGTCGCAAGTGAGCAACTGATGCTGGCCCTGGCAAGACCGGCATGAAACCCACCGTTGTCAGCGCTGATGTTCTGTTCGAGGACCACCGCAGCGCCCTGAAGTGGCAATGGGTCGCCGGCCTGGGCGCCTCAGAACGCCGCTTCGACGAGGTCGCCGTGCGGGCAGCCCGCTCAGGCGCGGATCTGGTGGGCTACCTCAACTACATTCATCCTTACCGGGTGCAAATTCTGGGTGAGCGCGAAGTCGCCTACCTGAACAATGGCAGCGCCGAAGACTGCGTCCGGCGTATTTCACGCATCATCACCCTGGAACCCCCGGTGCTGGTGGTGGCCGACGGTCAGACTGCGCCCGACACCCTGGTCTCTCTGTGCGAGCGGGCGCAGCTGCCCATTTTTTCCACACCCGAATCAGCAGCGTTTGTGATCGATGTGCTCAGGGCCTACCTGTCCAAGCACTTTGCAGACAGAACGACCATGCACGGCGTGTTCATGGACATTCTGGGCATGGGCGTGATGATCACAGGCGAGTCCGGCCTGGGCAAAAGCGAGCTCGGTCTGGAGCTGATCTCACGCGGCCATGGGCTGGTGGCCGATGATGCGGTAGATCTGTTTCGCATCAACCAGACCACCATTGAGGGCCGCTGCCCCAAACTGCTGCAAAACCTGCTGGAAGTGCGCGGTATCGGCCTGCTCGACATCAAGGCCATCTTTGGCGAGACCGCGGTGCGCCGCAAAATGCGCATCAAATTGATCGTGCACCTGGTTCGCCGCGAAACGCTGGAGCGCGAGTACGAGCGCATCCCTTACGAACCCCTGACTCAGGATTTGTTGGGCATACCGGTGCGCAAGGTGATTATTCAGGTCGAAGCCGGTCGCAACATCGCGGTGCTGGTCGAGGCCGCGGTGCGCAACGCCATCTTGCAGTTGCGCGGCATCAACACCTACCAGGACTTTGTGGAGCGCCACCGCAAGGCGATGGAAAAAGGCGGCTGAACACCCCAGCCTGAAGAATCAAGCGGGGTGTCGCAGTGCCGGCCTGTGGGCGCAATCGGTCTTGGTGCAGTTGGCGTAAATCGACAGCGAATGGTCGGCGATGGTGAAGCCCTTGGTTTTGGCCACAGCGCTTTGACGCTTTTCGATCTCGGCGTCATAAAACTCCTCAACCCGGCCGCAATCCAGACAAACCAGGTGGTCGTGGTGCTGGCCTTCATTGATCTCGTAGACCGCCTTGCCCGACTCGAAGTTGCTGCGGTTGAGCAGTCCGGCCTGCTCGAACTGGGTCAAGACCCGGTAAACAGTGGCCAGCCCGATGTCCGATCGGTCTTCCAGCAACACCCGGAAAACATCTTCGGCCGTCATGTGGCGCTGTTTGCCGGCCTGGAAGATTTCGAGAATCTTCAGCCGGGGCAAGGTGGCCTTGAGGCCCGTGCTCTTTAATTCGTCGATGTTGCTCATGGACTTTCTCGGGAATTCAGGGGGATGGCCGGTGCCGGTAAAGGGTGATCTTGCCTCGTGGCGGGCAGCACCCAACCGCTACAATGACCGATCATATCGCTACACCTCCCACCATGCCTGCAAACACTCGCTACCCACTTCTGGCCGGTTTGATTCTTGCCTCCTGCGTGGTGCTAACGGGTTGCGCCCGCACCGCCGCCATCAGCGCCAAGCTCAGCGAGATTCAACTTAATCCCTCGGGCTGGATCACGCCTTACCGCAGTGATGTGGTTCAAGGCAATTTTTTGTCCAGTGAGCAAGTCGCCCTGCTGCGTCCGGGTATGAGCCGCAATGATGTGCGTAACGTGCTGGGCACGCCACTGGTGACCAGTCTTTTTCATGCCGACCGCTGGGACTATGTGTTCACCCTCAAGCGCCAAGGTGCGCCTGACCAATCATTTCGGTACACCGTTTATTTCAATGGCGAAGCCCTGGCTCGTTTTGAAGGCGATGCCATGCCCTCCGAGGCCGAGTTCATCGCCAAACTCGACAAGCGCAACAACCCCGGCAAAATCCCGTCCCTGCAAGCCACGCCGGCGCAATTGGAGGCCGCGGCCAAAGCAGCGCCCAAGTCAACCAGTGCCGCCAGTGCAAGCGTGCCGGCCAGCGCCGCCCCTTCTGCTGCGGCCAGTTACCCACCCCTTGAAAGCCCGCGCCAGTGAACGCGGTCAAGCCACACACCGGTCCGGCGCCGCTTGGTATCGCCATCGCCGGTGCCACCGGCCGCATGGGGCAAATGCTGATCGAAGCGGTTCGCGCATCAGATGACTTGCGACTGACGGGCGCACTTGACCGCCCGGACAGCCCGGCACTGGGTCAGGATGCCGGCTACCCGGGACCTCCAGCGGGCGTGTGCGTCACAGCCGACCTGCGCCTGGGTCTGAACGGCGCCCGGGTGCTGATTGACTTCACCCGTCCCGAAGGCACCCTGGCGCATTTGAAGCTTTGCCGCGAACTTGGCGTGCATGCCGTCATCGGAACCACCGGCTTTAGCGATGCGCAAAAAGCCGAGATCGCTGCCATTGCCAAAGACATCGCCATCGTCATGGCTCCCAACATGAGCGTGGGCGTGAATGTCACGCTCAAGCTGCTGGAGATGGCCGCCAAGGCACTGTCTACCGGCTACGACATCGAGATCATCGAAGCCCACCACCGCCACAAGGTTGATGCGCCATCCGGCACGGCACTCAAGATGGGCGAAGTGATCGCCGGCGCGCTCGGCCGCGACCTCAAAGACTGCGCGGTTTACGCGCGCGAAGGCGTCACCGGAGAGCGCGATCCGTCGAGCATCGGCTTTGCCACCATACGCGGCGGTGACATTGTGGGCGACCACACCGTCCTGTTTGCCGGTACCGGTGAACGCATCGAGATCACCCACAAGTCCTCCAGCCGTGCCACCTACGCGCAAGGCAGCTTGCGTGCCGCACGCTTTCTGGCGCAGCAGCGCCAAGGTTTGTTTGACATGTTCGATGTGCTCCAGCTGAAATGATTCAGCGGCCCCACTCTGTTGCGGAAAATTTGACATGACCGGTCTTGAAAACTCTTTGCAAGGCGATACCGTCGGCTGGTTGGTTAGCATGCTGCTGCTCATCATGTCGGTTGCCAGCTGGGTGCTGATTTTGTGGAAAAGCTGGCTCTTGCTGCGCGCCAGCCGCGATGTCAGCCGCAGCACTGCCGCGTTCTGGCAATCTGCTTCGCTGGCTGACGCCAGCCAGCGGCTGCAGGCCTTTGACAGAGAGTCCCTGGTGCTGCCCTTGATCGCGGCCACCCGTCTTTCAGCCAGCAACACGCTGGCGGGCGCGGGCGAGCGCAGCCAGCAGCTGACCCGCGTGCTGCGCGACGCCCTTGAACAGGTGCTGCGCAAGTTGCAGTACGGTCAGATCGTGCTGGCCACTGTGGGGGCCATCGCACCTTTTGTCGGACTGTTGGGAACAGTTTGGGGCATCTACCAGGCGCTGATCGGTATGGCCTCGGCCGGCCAGATCACGATTGAGCGCATTGCCGGCCCGGTGGGTGAAGCGCTGGTCGTCACGGCCGCGGGGCTGGCTGTGGCCATTCCAGCTGTGTTGGCCTACAACGTTTTCAACCACCGCATCGGCCGCCTTGAAGCCGATCTCGAAGGCTTTGCCCGTGATCTGCGCGACCTTCTGCTGACAAGCCCCGAAGCGCGCCCATGAACACCGGTTTTGGCCGCCTTGGGCGCAGCCGCAGCAGCGAGCCCATGAGTCAGATCAACGTCACGCCGCTGGTTGACGTGATGCTGGTGCTGGTGGTGATTTTCATCCTGACAGCGCCTTTGCTGACGACCACCATCAAGCTGACATTGCCCAAGGCCGAAGCCGGCCAGGTCAGCGACGCAGCCCGCAGCGTCTCCCTGGTGGTGGACCGCAGCGGGCAAGCCTTTCTGGACGACCGGCCCCTGGCCCTGACAGAGCTCAGCCAGAGCCTGCAAAGCACAGCGGCGCGCTTCCCGGACGCCGAAGTGCAGCTGCGCGCCGACGAGAATGCGCCTTACGGCAAAGTCATTGAGGTGCTGGGGCTGGCGCAAAAAGCCGGTCTGACTCGCGTCGGCTTTGTCACCGGCGGCCCGCCCCCGGCAACGCCCGGCCGCTGAGTCCGGTCTACATTTTTTCTGCCTTTTTGATTTTTCCGGTTCCCCATGCAAGACAAATACCAGCACCTTGACGTCGAGCGAGACGCGCAAACTCAATGGCGTGCTGCTGACGCTTACAGCGTCAGCGAAGACTCGACCGACCTCAAGCCCAAGGGCAAGTACTACGCCTGCTCCATGCTGCCCTACCCCAGCGGCAAGCTGCACATGGGCCACGTGCGCAACTACACCATCAACGACATGCTCACGCGCTACCTGCGCATGCAGGGCTACA
>JBIKPY010000092.1:0-8899 GCA_044357185.1 Polaromonas sp. | reverse complement strand
TGGCCTCCCAGGTGGTGCCGGCGGGTGAGTCTTTGAGCACGATGCCTTGCGCAAGCAGATCCTGGCGGATGCGGTCAGCGCCGGCAAAATCTTTGGCGAGCTTGGCAGCCGCACGCTCGGCGATCAGACCGGCAATGCTGGCGTCGTCAAGCGCAGCACCGGCCTTTAAAAAAGCCGCCGGCGAGCCTTGTAACAAGCCCAAGCAAGCGCCCAGCGCTTTGAGCAAGCCGGCCAACTGTGCAGATTGGTGGCGGTTGACTTCAGCGGCCAATTCAAACAACACGGCAATGGCTTCGGGTGTGCCAAAGTCTTCATCCATCGCTGCCTTGAAGCGCGCTGCATTGGGCTCGCTCCAGTCTATGTTGACATTCTCCGGAGCCACCAGACTGAGCGCGGTGTACAAGCGCTTGAGCGAGCTGCGGGCATCGTCAAGATGGGCGTCGCTGTAGTTGAGCGCACTGCGGTAATGCGCGCGCAGGATAAAAAATCGCACCGTTTCGGGGTCGTACTGCGCCAGCACTTCGCGGATGGTGAAGAAGTTACCCAGGCTTTTGGACATTTTTTCGTTATCCACCCGCACAAAGCCGTTGTGCACCCAAAAACGGGCCAGCGGTTTGCCGTTGGCGCCTTCGCTTTGGGCGATTTCATTTTCGTGGTGAGGAAACTGCAGGTCAGCCCCGCCGCCGTGAATGTCAAAACTCTCGCCAAGCGTGGCACAGCTCATGGCCGAGCATTCAATATGCCAGCCGGGTCGTCCCTGACCATATTCGCTGGGCCATTTGGCGTCTGCCGGCTCACTGTCTTTGGCGGCTTTCCAGAGCACGAAGTCCAGCGGGTCCTGCTTGCCGTCAAGTACAGCCACGCGCTCACCGGCGCGCAAATCGTCGAGCGACTTGCCCGAAAGCTTTCCGTAGCCCGGAAACTTGCGCACAGCGTAATTGACATCACCGCTGCTGGCGCGGTAGGCCAGACCTTTTTGCTCCAGTGTGTTGATGATTTGCAGCATCTGCGGCACGTAGTCGGTGGCGCGCGGCTCAACGGTGGGCGTCTCGATACCCAGCGCGCCGATGTCCTGGTGCATGGCGGTGATCATTTCGTCAGTCAGCGCGCGTATGGAGATGCCACGCTCTAACGATCTGCGGATGATCTTGTCGTCAATGTCGGTGATGTTGCGAACATAGGTGACTTTCAAACCGCTGGCTTTGAGCCAGCGCTGAACCACGTCAAAGGCCATCATCATGCGGGCATGACCGATGTGGCAAAAGTCATAGATCGTCATGCCGCAAACGTACATGCGCACATGACCGGGCACCAGCGGTGAAAACTGCTCGATCTCCCTTGAGAGCGTGTTGTAAATGCGAAGGCTCATGAGTGGGAAAAAGACACCGGTGAAAGAGCTAAGCGAGGGGTGACTATACCCTCCCGCTACAATCTTTTTTCAGTATGGGCGAGCCGGCAAACCGCCACGACAAGAAGTCCTGCTCAGACCTCAACATGCGAACACCGCCACAAGCCAACATGCACACCCTGCCAAGCCCCTTGAACATCCTGCAAAAAATGGCCGCGCTACTGAGTTTGTGTGCGGCGCTGGTGGTCACTGCCATCCCGACAGGGGCTCATGCGGACGACTACAGCGACGTCAACCGCTTGGTGACCGCGCGCAAACTCGGCGAAGCACTGGCCAAAGCCGATGCGTACCTGGCCGGCAAGCCCCGCGACCCGCAGATGCGCTTCATTAAAGGGGTCATTCATAACGACATGGGTCAAAGCGCCGAAGCCATGGCGATTTTTCGTCAACTCAACCAGGACTACCCGGAGCTGCCCGAGCCCTACAACAACCTGGCGGTGCTGTACGCCGGGCAAGGTGATTTGGACAAAGCCCGCATCGCCCTGGAAATGGCGATTCGCACCAATCCCAGTTATGCCGCTGCCCATGAAAACCTCGGCGATGTGTTGTTGCAACTGGCCAGCCAGTCGTACGCCAAAGCCTTGCAACATGAGCCCCGCAACGCCAGCGTTCCCAACAAACTTTCGCTCATACGCAATCTGCTGAGCCCGCCAGTCAAAAGCCCGCCCAACCGCCTGCCGCTTGCCAACACCACCCCATCCAACACCAGGCCGGTGACGCCGGCCAGCCCCGCGGCTAAGCCCTGAAATTTGGCCAATGGCCTTGCTTAATAAAGAGTTTGAAAGATTCAATATGACCGCTACTGCCCGGCCTTTGCCTGGTTTGTCCAAGCTGATTCAAGTGCTATGGCCCTTTGCGATGGCGCTGGCACTGCTGGCGGCCGGTGGCACTGCCCTGGCGCAAAGTCAGACAGCCCCGCGCGTGAAGTTTGTCACCAGCGAAGGTGAGTTTGTGGTGGAGGTCTATCCAGACAAAGCGCCCAAGACAGTTGCCAACTTTTTGCAGTACGTCAATGACAAGCACTACGACGGCACGGTGTTTCACCGGGTGATCAGCAACTTCATGGTGCAAGGCGGCGGCTTTGACGCGCGCTACAACCAAAAGCCTACACGTGCGCCCGTGCCGCACGAAGGTCGCGAAGCGCTGGCCAAAGGCGGAGACAAAAATACCGTGGGCACCCTGGCCATGGCCCGTACCAACGACCCGCAATCAGCCACGGCGCAGTTTTTCATCAACGTCAAAGACAATGACTTTCTCAACCCGACGCCGATACCGCCGGGTGACCCGGTGCCGCGCTTCGAGTACCAGGGCCGGGTCTATGAAAACACACCGCGCGCCCAACTGCTCAACGCAGCGCAATTGTTCGGCTACACCGTTTTTGGCAAAGTGGTCAGTGGCATGGAGGTGGTCAACAACATCAAGTCGGTACCCACCGGCGCAGGTGGCCCCTTCCCCAGCGACGTGCCCAAGACGCCGGTTCTTATAATCAGCGCTTCTCTGAACAAATGAGCAAGCCCATGACGAACCCCAAAGTTGAACTCCACATTGCCGCTCACGGCGTGATCACACTTGAACTCGAGCAGGACAAAGCGCCTAAATCAGTGGCCAATTTCCTAAGCTATGTCAGCAAGGGCCATTACGACAACACCGTTTTTCACCGCGTGATTGCTGACTTCATGGTTCAAGGCGGCGGCTTTGCTGTGGGCATGAAGCAAAAGCCCACCCATGGCGAGATCGAAAACGAAGCCAATAACGGCCTGAAAAATCTGCACTACACGGTCGCCATGGCGCGCACCAACCAACCCCACTCGGCCAGCTCGCAGTTTTTTATCAACGTCTCTGACAACGACTTTCTGGACCATTCCGCTCCGACAAGCTCGGGCTGGGGTTACGCGGTGTTTGCCAAAGTGATTGGCGGCACCGAGATTGTGGACAAGATTGCCGGCTGCAAAACCGGCCGCAAGGGCCTTCATGAAGACGTGCCACTGGTCGATGTGATCATCGAAAAAGCCGTCTTGCTGGCCTGAAGACAAGGCTGCACTGCCTGGGCACGCACCCTGCAGTGCAGCAACGGCCCCGTCCATGAAAGTACCCACCATGGCCACGCTGCAAGCGCCTGCTTCATGGGCCGTGGTGGACTTTATTTCCGACTTGCATCTGCGCGCGCAAGAGCCCGACAACTTCCAGGCCTGGGCGCGCTATCTGAAGAGCACACCGGCTGACGCCGTCTTCATGCTTGGCGACGTGTTTGAAGTCTGGGTCGGTGACGACGTGATTGATGCAGAAGGTGGACTGAGCCGGCGCTTTGAAACACTTTGCGCAGACGAAATGAGTGCCGCCGGAGAGCGTGTTGCACTTTTTTTCATGCATGGCAACCGCGATTTTCTGGTTGGCCAAACCCTGATGCAACGCTGTCATGCCACTTTGCTGGCAGACCCGACTGTGCTGCAGTTTGCCGGACAAAACTGGTTGCTCTCGCACGGTGACGCGCTGTGCCTGGCCGATACCGAGTACCTGGCGTTCAGGCAGCAAGTGCAGCAAGCCCCCTGGCAGCAAGCTTTTTTGGCGCGCCCGCTGGCAGAGCGTGAAGCCATTGCCCTGGCGCTGCGGGCGCAAAGTCAGGCGCGCCACAAAGAGGGTGCTGCCTACGCCGAGGTCGACAGCACTGCCGCCATCCAATGGTTACAGGCTGCCGGTGCACAAACGCTGATTCACGGTCATACACACCGCCCGGGCACCCACGATCTGGGCCAGGGCTTGCAGCGCGTGGTGCTCAGCGACTGGGATGCCGCCGCCCGTCAGCCGCGAGCCGAGGTGCTGCGCCTGAGTGCCACCGGGCTGCAGCGGCTGGCGCTGCCTGTTTAAGCGGCGCGCCGTGCTCAAGCGCTTGCTCGGCTGGCTGCCTCAGGCACTGCGTCCTGCCGGCGCGCGCGCTGTGCCCATTCCGGATGCGCTCTGGCAAAGCACCTTGCAGGACTTTGCTTTTTTACCCGCCGAGCCGCCGGCGCTGGCCCGACGTTTGCGCACCATGAGCGCCGAATTTCTGGCAGACAAAGAGTTTTTTGGTGCGCATGGCTTGCAAGTGACGGATGCGATGGCCGTGGCGATTGCCGCACAGGCCTGCCTGCCGGTGCTGCACCTGGGCCTGCATTGGTACGACGACTTCAAGGGCATCGTGGTCCACCCCGGCGCGATGCTGGCGCGCCGCGAAGTGACCGACGAGGCTGGCGTGGTTCACCGTTACACCGAAGAGCTGAGCGGCGAGGCCATGGAGATGGGGCCGGTCACGCTGAGTTGGGCCGACGTGGCCGCATCGGGAGAGGCGGCGCCAGAGGGCTACAACGTGGTGATTCACGAGTTCGTTCACAAGCTCGATATGCGCAATGGCCAGGCCGATGGCTGCCCGCCCCTGCCCTCGCGCGCACTGCGCCAGCGCTGGCAAAGCACCATGCAGGAGAGTTACGCCAGGTTTTGCACACAAGTGACCATGGCTGATCGTTTCGGAGGGCCAGCGCCCTGGCTGGACGCTTATGCCGCCAGTGCGCCGGCGGAATTTTTTGCGGTGGCCAGCGAAGCTTATTTCGTCAACCCTGTGCGCTTTGCAGAAAGTTTTCCAGAGCTGGTCCCGCTACTGAACAGTTTTTTCAAGCCAGAGACTTGAGAAAACCGCCTGTGCAGCTCAGCGCTTGAGCAAGGCCTTGAGGATGTTTTGCACGCGCCGGCTCTGGCCTGCGTCAAAAGCGCTGCCAAACACCTGAGCCATGTCGTCGGTCGTAGTTTCCTGCGGCGCAGGCGCGTTGCGGCGCGTGAGCAGCTGCAACTGCAACATGCGGCGCGCGCTGATGTGCTCGGCCGGGGTGGGCAACTCGGTAGCTATCTCCAGGCGCAGCAAGGCTTCGGCGGCATCGCCCTTGGCGGGGGCCGACAAGGCTTGCGCCCAGCGGGTGCGCGTGGCCGCCGGCACAGGCTTGCCCAGGTCCTGGGCTGAGGGTAATTGCGCAGGGTCGCGCTTTTCCCAGGCCGACAGCAAATGGGTGAGCACTTCGCCATGGGCTTGCTCATGGAGTTTTTTCAGCGCCAGATTAGCGCTCTCAAAGGCTTCGCGCTGGGCGCGGAAAGCGGCGTCGCCCAGACGCGGGCCACGCTCTTCAAAAGCCGGCCGCTCGCTGCGACTGCCACGTTCCGGGCGCTCGTCGCGGCGCGGTTCAAACTTGTTTTCCATGCCGGTGCGCGGGCGAGCATCGGGCTTGCTGCCGAGTCGCGCGTCTTTGCGGTCACCGAACTTGCCCCCTCGGCCAGCGGGTGCGGGCTCGGCCTTGCGCATGCCGGGGCGGTCGTCGCCGCGCATGGCGACCACGGGCTTGGGTGCGGGCTTGGCCGGCGCAGGTGCCGGGGTGGGCTCAGTTTCGGCCACTGCTTCTTGGACAGCGGGTGCGGCTTCAGGTGCAGCTTCAGCGGCGTTGTCGGCCAGTGCAACTGTCTCGCCAGCTTGCTCGGTGACGGGCGCAGCGGCTTCGGTTGGCGCAGCTGCAGCGGCAGGCGCTGCAGGCGCCGCCGGTACCTGGCCACGCACCACGGCTTCCAGGGCTTTGGCGGCAGCGTGAATTTTTTGCGCATCGCCACTGGCAGTGGCTGCGGCCACAGCCTTGGAGGCTTCCAGCACCATGCGGTCAAATTCACCCAAGGCGCCAGCTGCTTTTTCGCGCTCGGCGGTTTTGCGCTGGAAAGCGTCGTCAATCGGCTTGCGAAAAGCGTCCCAGAGCTTTTGCTCTTGCTTGCGCTCGATCGGCACCTGCTGGGCCTCATGCTGCCAGCGTTGCTGCACGGTCTTGACGGCGTCGATGCGCAGTTGCGGTTCGGCGCCCAGAGCTTGCGCCTCTTCGATCATGGCGCGGCGGCGCGCCAGGCTGTCGTTGCGGGCAGCGGTCAGCGGCGCATCGGCGGCGTCCATGGCGGCTTTCCACTGGGGCTGAATCTCGGCAAAGGCTTTTTCACTCAGGTGGCCGGCCTCACGCCACTTGCTCACAAAGCCGTTGAGGCTACGGATATGGTGCTTCCAGTCGGTGTTGGTCTTGTGGGCTTCGGCCCAGGCCAGCACTTCGTCAATCAGCACGCGCCGCTGGGCCTTGGTGGCTTCGGTCTGTTCCTTGGTTTTTTCCAGCCAGGCCTCGACCACTTTATGGGCTTCGTTGCAGGCGTCGTCAAAACGTTTCCACAGCGCGTGGTTGGGCGTGCCGCCCTGGTCACTGGTTTTCCACTGCTCGCGCATGGCGCGCAGCGCTTCTTGCTGCTTGCGCCCGCCCAGCGGCTTGGCCAGCAGCGCTTCGGCTTTTTCGACCAGGTCTTCACGGATCTGATCGGCGCGCCAGCGCTGCCAGCCTTCGAGCTCTCCGGCGACGGTCAGGGCCGCATGGGCGGCTGTTTCCAGCGTGTTCGGAATATTGCGCACATGAACTTTGAGAGCGGCGCGTAAGTCGGCGGCAGCCTTGGGGGTGGCTTTGCCGTGGCCTTCGGCGACTTCGGCTTCGAGCTTGGTGAGCGCAGTCTGCACGGCTTCGGTGGCCTTGGCGCGGAGTTCGGCCAAGACTGCCGGGTCCAGCTTGACCTTGGGTGCGCGGGCCGGTTTGTCCCCGGCGACAGCGCCCGCCTCGGCATTCTGGCCACGCGCGCTGCGCAGTTCGTCGGCCCACACCGGCACGGCCGGCAATGGGGCGCCGGCATCTTCAGAGGCCGCCACCGCCATCGCCAAAGCGGCTTGAAAAGCCTCCCAGACGGCCAGCAGCTGGGCGCGCGAATTCTCAATCAGCGGCAAAAACTTGGCGTCCACACTGGCCCAGACCGGGTCTTGTGTGAGTTCTGAGGCCTGGGACTGCCAGTGCGCAACGTCGGCGCGCAAGGCCTCCCATATCGCCTGCGCTTCTCGCCAGGGCTTGGTGGAGAGCACTTCCGTGCGTTGTGTGATCAGTACAGCAGCCTCTCGCTGAACCTGAGCGCGGTGCTGCAGGTCTTCGATGGTCTTGACGCGCTCAGCCAGCTGCACTTTCAGCCCCGCCAGCGGTTCACGCGACAGCGGCGCCCCGGCTTTGGCCGCATCACGCTGCCAGGCCAAGGCATCGGCCAGATTGAGCTTGGGCAAGGCCAGCAGAGCCCGGGCCTTGTCAGCCCACTCGGCGGCGACAGCTTCCTGTCCTTTGGCCCGCTTGATGTCGTCTAATTTTTCTTTCACCAGCTTGGCAGCGCCCTTGTCCCGGTTGGCCAGGTCTTTAAATACCTCCGACATCTGCTCGGCACTCGGGTTGTGGGACAACCATTCGCGGATGCGACTGACCCGCTCACCCGAAGTAGCCGCCGTCAGGGCACCGCCGGTCAAAGCGTCCATGGGATGCACTTCGGAACCCCTGGCCTGGGATGTTTTGTTCGCGGGGTCGACTTTGGCGGAATTGGACATGTTGGCTAGCTAGATAGAAAGAAAAAGTATGCAGATTGACGCATCTGCGAAAAATCAGCCCCGAAAGTGATGACCGGGGCTTGAGCGGCCACTTTGTCTCCATCAGTGGGCGCAGGCGGAACGCCCAGGCAACTGCAGGATAAAAATGCAAAAACTCTATTTTCGCCGGTTTTTCAGCATTCCCAGCAAAACAAATGCAGCAGCCCCAAGACGCATGGAAAAGAATATCAAACACAATTGATATTCTTGACAGGCTATTACCGCGCCTTTTAAAATTTCTTACGACTTGCAAAACCATCAGGGACTACCCGAAGTGGCCAGGTCCTGACCCCAGTGCACTTTTTTGGTGCGCAAATCAGGTGGTTTAATTCCCAATTAGGGACCAAACACTACCTGTAGCGCTTGTCAAAGGCGCAAGCACTATATATAGTGCCCCCACGTCCTTAGAGCAATGGCTCCTAGGCATTCAACGGCTTGTGATTTGAATGATCTCAAGCCGCCCCGTTTCAAAACGACCGGCCCACACATTGCCGCCCCGCCCCGAACTTCACGAAAGCTCACGCTAAAAAAACTCATGCCCACCAGCTGGCCAGCTTAAGCGCTGCGAGCTGGAAGCGACGAAAGGAGTTACATGACAAGAACTTTGAACTTCAGCCTGCACCAATGCATGGCAGACTTCCGCAGCAGCAGCCGCAATGTTTTGAACGATATTGCAGCCGGCTTCCTCCAAATCAGCCACAACGGTTTTGCCATGCTCGGCCTGGCCCTGGTGTTTGTATTGATCACCCTGACAGCCCGCCCAGACCTGCGCGAAGCCGGCGAAGTACGCTTGATGGCTCTGCTTTTGGCACGCCAGGAAGCCAGCATCGGCTTCACCGAACCGGGTGCAGTAGACCGCGCCACGGCCGCCAACCCCAAGGATTTACCCAGCAAACAAGCGGCTGTGGCCTACTGGTTGAGTAAAAAATACGCAGTCGCGCCCGAACCGCTGAGCGCTTTGGTGGCCCACGCCTTTGAAATCGGTGAAAAGTCTAAGCTCGACC
>JBIKPY010000091.1:0-8905 GCA_044357185.1 Polaromonas sp. | reverse complement strand
CGCGCTGCGATCATGATGTCTTTGGCCAGCCGCCCGAAAAGTTTGCCTTTGGCGTTGGCCGCCAGTTCTTTGCCTTTTGCTTTCCACTGCGCGCCCATGTCTGATGCCTTTGAGGTTGTCGCGCTGGTGGGCGCCTTCATTTGTATGGGTCTACTTTACACCCTGAGTTTTAGGGTCCAATAGCGCTATGACACCAGAGGACATTGCAAGCCAACGAATGACAGCGCTGGAGATCAAGGCCAGTTTTGCCGAAGACCTGCTCGACGAGCTCAACCGGGTGGTGATTCGCCAGCAGCAGCAAATTGATGCGCTTGTGCGCGAGCTGACCCAGCTGCGCGAGCAGCAGCAGCAATCTGGCGTAGCCGGCAACGCAGCGCGCCTGACGGACGACTTGCCGCCGCACTACTGAAGCCCCCATGAAAATTTTCTACGGCTGGCGTATGGTGGGTGCTTCTTTTGGCATACAACTCTTGCTTGGGACTTTGCTGCTGCAGTCCTTCGGTTTGTACATCGCCATCTTGTCGCAGGAAATGGGCTGGAGCAAAACCACGCTCTCCGGTGCGGCTGCACTGCAGTCCATGGAGTCCGCTGTCATTGGCCCCTTGCTGGGCTGGATGCTGGACCGCTTCGGCCCCCAGTCGATCATCCGCTGGGGCATCGTGATTTTCAGCCTGGGCCTGTTTCTTTTGAGCCAGGTGGAATCGGTCAGCACGTTTTATGTCAGTGCTGTTCTGATGGCCATAGGCGCCAGTCTGGCCGGTTACTTTCCGCTGTCAGTGGCCCTGGTGCAATGGTTTGAAAAAAACCGCGCACGTGCACTGTCCATCATGGGCTTGGGCTTTGCCATGGGCGGCATGATGGTGCCCGCCATGGCCTGGCTGATTGAGCACTGGGGCTGGCGCAATACCGCCACGCTCTCGGGTGTGCTGGCTTTGGTGCTGGGCTTGCCTCTGGCGCGCGTGATACGCCGCCGTCCGGAAGACCATGGCGAGCATGTTGACGGCCTGGACCCCGCGCTCAATGCCGCAGCGACCGGGCCGGGCAGCGCCCAGCCGCTGGTGCAAGTGCAGTTCACGGTGCGCCAAGCGCTTCGAACCCGCACTTTCTGGCTGCTGGCCACCGGCCACGGCTTGGCACTGCTGGTGGTGACCGCGGTCAGTGTGCATGCCATCACGCACATGAAAGAAGGCCTGGGCTACTCGTTCGCCGCGGCCAGCTTCGTCATCATGCTGATGCACTTCGGCCAGTTTCTGGGGGTGCTGCTGGGTGCGGCGATCGGTGATAAGTTTGAAATGCGCAAGGTGACGGCCTTGTGCATGCTGTCGCACGCGCTGGGGCTGCTGGCGCTGACTTATGCCAGCGGTATGGCCGGACTGATTGCTTTTGCCGTCTTGCATGGGCTAGCCTGGGGCTTGCGCGGACCGTTCATGTCTGCGATCAGGGCAGACTATTTTGGCCGCCATGCCATTGGCGTCATTTTGGGCTTATCCGCCGCCATCGCTGCCGTCGGTCAGGTGGCCGGCCCGCTGGTGGCCGGTGTGTTGGCCGACTTGACAGGCGACTACCGGCTGGGCTTTACGCTGCTGGCCATCTTGTCGGCACTGGGTTCGCTGGCCTTCATGCTGGCCACCCGGCCCGGGCAAAAAGTGGCTGCGTCATCCACCGTGTCGTAACATGCGCTGACCATGCTGCAAGCTTTTTTTCCATTTCGCAAACTGATGCCAACGCTGATGCTGGCCGGGGCGCTGAGTGCTTGCTCGCTGGAAACCGAGGTGGTGAATTTGCCGGACCTGGCGCCGACGACCGGTGCCTCCCGCATGCTTGGCTTGGGGCCTGGCGGACTGCCACAAAAGCCCCCTGTGGTCAGCCAACTTAAATACGAATACTACGAGTGCGACGGTCTGGTGGGTGATTGGTTTTTAGCCTTGCTGGTGGCAGAGATGAATTACCTGGAAAAGCAATCAGGGGTGCAAAGCGTGAGCATCAATGCTTGTGCAGTCGGCCGGGCGCTCAATCAGGGCCAGGATGTTCCGCGCTACACCGTGCATCTTTTCAGCAGTCGCAAAGAGGCCAACGAATGCGTGGTCAGCTTGCGTTGCCAGTTGGCGCGCAATGTCACCCTGGTGCCGCGGGAAGGAGCGCTCTGGCGCTCTTATTTCTTGTCAGATTTTTACCTGAAAAATTTCTACAACCATTGCTTGGCGCCCCCCCAAAAGTGGCACAAAGATATTGCCTGTGACGCCATTCCTGCCAAGCTTTGATTTCGCCGGCAACTTTAAAATATTTCGATTTGACTAAAAAAACTATCACCGCCGGCTTGCGTCTAGACCCGGTCGTGCGCCGTCAGCAAATTCTGGATGCCGCCATCAGCTATTTCGCCGAAGCGGGTTTCGGGGTGCAAACGCGCGAGTTATCTCGCCGCCTGGGCGTATCGCAGCCGCTGCTGTACCGCTACTTTCCGTCCAAGCAAGACCTGATCAGCGCGGTCTTTGAATCCGTCTTCATGAGCCAGTGGCGCAACGAATGGATGGTTGAGTTGCAAGACCGCAAAGTGCCGCTGCGCGAGCGCCTGCTTGCTTTTTACCTGCAATACGCAGGCGCCACCTACCGGCCGGAGTGGATTCGCATTTACATGTACGCCGGCCTGGCCGACATGGACCTGAACCGAAATTACCTGGCACTGGTGCGCAAAAAACTGCTGGTGGTGATGTGCGCCGAGTTTCGTCACACCTTCATGCCCCAAGCCATTGCTGCCAATCTGCCGCCGATTTCGGCGCGAGAAATCGAGCTGCTCTGGACCTTGCACGGCGGCATGTTTTACTGGGCCATCAGGCGCAATATTTTCAATATCAAGCCGGTGACGCCTTTTGAGACCCGCACCACCGACGCCATTGATTTGTTTTTGGCCGGGGCGCGTGAGTTCTACCCTCAGGTGGTGGCGCAGACTTTGGCAGGCACCAGCGGCGCCGGCACTGCCACAGCAAAAGCGCCGCGCGCAAACAGCAAGGGCGTCTCTGGCCCGGTCTCGTAGCGCAGCACCCGCGCCAGAATAATCTGGTGGTCGCCCGCCGGGATCACAGATTCAGTCACGCAATCAAAGCGCGCTGCGCAGCCTTCAATGCGCGGAGCGCCAAAATCCTCCGTCAACTGGTGCGTCACGCCGGCAAACTTGTCAGCCTTAGGCGTGGCAAACTGCAGCGCCAAAGCCTCCTGCTGGCTGGACAGCACATGAATGGCGTGCTCGCTGCCTGTTGAAAAATGCGAAATATTGGCCGAGCGGTTGGAGATGGACCACAACACCAGGGGCGGGTCCAGCGAAACCGAGCTGAAACTGTTGACCGTCAAGCCCACCAGGCCCTGAGTCTGGGCGTCCTGCGTGGTGATGACGGTCACGCCGGTAGGAAAAGCGCCAAGCGCGTTACGCAGATCGCGCTGAGCTTGCGCAGATGACATGTCCATCAGGATTCGCCTGCAAATTTCTCGAGCACGGCGTACACCGCAGCCGTGTCGTGCAGCGCATGACCTTGCGCCATGGCGGCGCGGTAGATTGGGATGCAGGCTGCAAAAAGTGGGGAAGGCAGGTTCAGGGCGCGCAGTGCATCGTCGATGATGCTCATGTCTTTTTGCCAGACTTCAATTTTCATGGTGGCATCGTCCCAGCCACGCGAGGCCATCATGGGGCCACGCACCTGGAACATGCGAGAGCCGCCGGCGCCGTCTGCCACCACCTCAACGATGGCTTTGGCCTGAAGCCCCAGCTGCTGCCCAAACAAAATAGCTTCGGCGGTTGACACGTTGTGTATGGCCACCAGCAAATTAGCCACCAGCTTCATTTTCATGCCGTTGCCGAACTCGCCCACAGAAAACTGAGCGCGTGAAAAGCCCTTGAAGACGTCCATCATCTGCTTGATGGCGGCAGTCTCACCGCTGGCGTAAACCGTCAGGTCGCGGGTTCTGGCCTGGGCACCGGTGCCCGACAGCGGAGCATCGATCATCTTGATGCCGGCCTTGGCCAGCAGCTTGCGCGCTGCCAGCTTGTCTTCCATCGGTAAGGTGCTGGCTTCGGAAACAATGAGGCTGCCCTTGGCAATGCCCTGCGCCGTGGCTTCTGCGGCCAGTTCTTCACAGACGGCCATCAGTGCCGCCACGGAGGGCAAAGAAGTCAGGATGTGCCCCGTTTTGCCGACCAGCATGCGTGGCGATGCGCCGACCTTGGCGATCCGGCTGCTCATTTGTTTGCGCGTGGCAGGGTTGACCTCGATGCCCGTCACATGAAAGCCGGAGGCTTGTAAATTGGCGGCAATCGAAGAGCCCATGATGCCCAGCCCAATGACACCGACAGGTATTGCCGCAGCTTGTTTTTTCATGTTTTGTCCAGTTGCAAGGGTCAACCCTGAGACCCTCTTGTTGATACGTTGATAAACTAAATATACAATATTTTTCCATTCGTCACAGCCAACCAACCATGACAGGTCTGCCCATGAAGCTCGGTACATTCATGATGCCATTGCATCCACCTTCGCGCATTGCCAGCGAAACGCTGCTCGAAGACCGTGAGGCCATTATTTTGGCCGACCGCCTGGGTTTCAGCGAAGCCTATGTGGGCGAGCATGTCACCGACCTGGCTGAAAACGTCACCTCTTGCCTGATGTTCCTGAGCAGCCTGGCTTTTGACACGCACCAGATCAAGCTGGGCTCGGGCACCATCAACATGCCCAACGGGCACCCGGCCGCCATTGCCGCCAATGTGGCCATGCTCGACCACATGCTCAAAGGCCGCTTCATCATGGGCATCAGCCCCGGCGGGCTGGCCTCGGACGCTGAAGTCTTTGGTAATTTCGGCCGCGACAGACTGGACATGTTTGTCGAGGCCATCGACATGGTCATGGCCATCTGGAAAGGCACTGCCCCCTACGATTTGCAGGGCAAGTACTTCAACATCAGCACGGCCCGCACCATGATCCCCGAGATCGGCCAGGGCATCATCCTCAAGCCCTATCAATTGCCGCACCCCCCCATCGTGGTGACTGCCGTTGCGCCTTTCTCCAAGGGCATCACTGCCGCGGCCGCTCGCGGTTGGGACCCGATCTCTGCCAACTTTCTGCTGCCGCAGTGGGTTGCCTCGCATTGGCCCAGCTATGTCGAGGGTTGCGCGCAAGCCGGCCGGCCGGCTGATCCGGCGCAGTGGCGCGTGGCCAAAAGCATTTTTGTCACCGACAACGATGACGCGCTGGCACGCCGCTACGGCCACACGTCTGAAGGCCCGTACCATTTTTATTTCAAGCAACTGATCCGCAAGCTGGTCGGTTTTGGCGGTCGTTCCAATTTGTTCAAGCTGGACCAAAGTGAGCCCGACGACGCCATCAACGCCGACACCATGACGCCGCGCCTGGTGCTGGCCGGCTCGGTCAACAGCGTGGTGGACCAATTGCTGGCCTTTCGCGAACTCACCGGTGACTTCGGCACGCTGCTTTATGCCGGCCATGACTGGGTTGACCCGGTTCTGGCACGCCGATCCATGGAGCTGATGGCCGAAAAAGTCATGCCGCAAGTCAACGCAGCCATCGCCAAAGCCGCATGAAAATCAGCCTCGCCGGTACCGGAAAAATGGGCAGCGCCATCGCTGCGCGCTTGCTTTCTGAAGGCCACCAGGTCACGGTATGGAACCGCACTGCAGCCCGCACAGCGCCGCTCCTGGCCCTGGGTGCCAGGCGTGTGCCGCTAGCGCGTGAACTCTGCGCCGGGGCCGAGCTGGTCATCAGCATGCTCACCGACGAGCAGGCGCTCGATGACGTGTATTTTTCTGCCGACGGCCTGCTGGCCGGCGCTGCGCCCGGCCAGATGTTTGTCGACATGAGCACCACCAGTTCAGCCTGCCAGGTCGACATGGGACGGCGACTGACTGCGGCCGGTTTCAGCTACGTGGAATGCCCGGTAGGCGGCAGCGTAGCACCGGCCAAAGAGGGTAAGTTGCTGGGCTTTGCCGGCGGTGGGGCCAACGAGCTGGCGCGCGCTTTGCCTGTGCTGAGCATCTTGTGCCGGCGCATCGAACATGTCGGCCCCCACGGCGCAGGCGCCATGATGAAGCTGGCCATCAACTTGCCTTTGATGGTCTATTGGCAGACCTTGGGCGAAGCCCTGTCGCTGATTGCCCCGCTCGGGCTGGACCCGGCACGTGTGATCGACATCTTTGCCGACACCTCGGGTGGCCCTAACATGCTCAAGGTACGCGGCCCCATGATTGCGCAGGCGCTGGCCGGTCAGGCCAGCAATGCGGTGACGGTCAATCTGGCGACCATGCGCAAGGACGTGCGCTCCATGCTCGCGCAGGGCACGCAGCTCAAGCGCAGCATGCCGCTGACCGCTGCCACGCTGGCCAGTTTTGACCAGGCTGCGGCCAGCGGACTGGACCCTGCCGATTGCACCCGGCTGCTGACCTGGTGGCTGGGCGAGGGCGGACAAAAAGCCGCCAACTGAGTCCGGCTTGCTCTCTTTGATCTGGCCCGCAGATCAGGGTTTTCATCATGTCTACCAGGGTGTCAATTTATCAATCGATCATATAAACTGAATTTGCCAAAGCGGCTTGCACCCTATCCACAAACAGACAGATGAAAGAGACAAGATGACACACATGACTCGACGCTCCCTGGCATTGCGCTACCTTGTAGCCATTGCAATGTGTCTGGGCGCTTACACGGGCGCGCAGGCTCAAGCCTTTCCCAATAAACCCGTCAAACTGGTGGTGACTTACCCCGCCGGCGGCAGCTCTGACCTGATGGCCCGCATCATGGGACAAAAGCTCAGCGAAGCCTGGGGTCAGCCCGTCATCATCGAAAGCAAGCCCGGTGCAGCCGGCTCTATCGGCATGGAATACACCGCCCGCCAGCCGGCTGACGGTTACACCTTTGTGATCGGTAACCTCGGCCCCGCCGCCGTCAACCCGCTGATCTCCAAAGTGCCTTACAACATGGAGAAAGACTTCATCGCTGTGTCGCTGACCGCTGTCGGCCCGAACGTGCTGGTGGTGCCTGCGGCCTCGCCTTATAAAAACCTGGCTGAGCTGCTGGCCGCTGCGCGCGCCAAGCCTGAGGCGATCAACTTCGGCACCAGCGGCCCGGGCAGCATGGCCCACCTGGCCGGTGAAATGATCATGCGCCAGGCCAAAGTCAAGATGACGCAAATTCCTTACAAAGGCGGCGGTCTCGCGGTGACCGACCTGATCGCCGGTCAGATCAACATGATGGTCTCGGACGCCTTGCCGGTGGCTCAGCACATCAAGACCGGTCGCCTGCGTCCCTTGGCTGTGACCAGCGCCACACGCACCAGCATGCTGCCTGATGTGCCGACTTTCGCTGAAGCCGGTCTGCAAGGTCTGGTGGCCAACAACTGGTGGGGCGTTTACCTGCCGGCAAAAACACCCAAGGCGGTGGTCGATTCGTACATGGCAGCGCTTAAAAAAGCCATGGCCGACCCTGACTTGAAAGAGCGCTTTGCCGGCCTGGGTGTTGAAGCTATGGCCAGCTCGCAAGAAGAATTCGCTACTTTCCTGGCCGCTGAAAACGCCAAGTACACCAGGCTGGTGGCCGACAACAACATCAAGGCTGAATAAGCCGCTGCTGCTTTTTGAACCCTGCATCAAAAAGCCTGCCTTGGTAACAAGGCAGGCTTTTGTTTTGGCGTGTAGTGCGTTTTAGCCTGCTTCAACCTGCTCGATGCCAGCGCTGCGGGTCGAGCGAACCACCGCTTCGAGTGCGCAGATGTTGGCAATCATTTGCGATTGCGGCACCGGGTAGGGCTTGCGGCCTTGTGCTGCATCTGCAAAGGCCTCTAAGTTGGAAAGCACAGCCGGGTGCGGCGGGTAGTTGACGGTTTGCACGTCTTCACCGCGTTTGCACGAAGTGAGCACCCAGCCGGTGGAGGCTTCGGGGTGGCTCTTGTCACGCACCTCGACCCAGCCTTGGCTGCAGTACACCGCAAAGCGGCCTACAAAGGGCGTGGCCAAAATGGCGCTGATCAGTGCATGGCCGCCGCTTTTGTAAGTGGCCAGAATCGCCAGCGTGTCACCATTGACCAGCGAGCTGCCCAGCTGCTTGACGCTGGCGTAGACCGTCTCGGCCGGGCCGAACACACCAACAGACAGGTCCAGCAAATGAATGCCGGTGGCTGTCATCGGACCGGCCGGCGCTTCGGCCGCTGACAGGCGCCAGTTCTCAGGCGGCAGGTTTAAAAATTTGTCCTGGCTGAAGTTGGCTTCCATTTGTAGCGGGCGCCCCAGCTCGCCGGAATGGATCATTTCCATGGCGCGGATGATGGGCGGCTCAAAGCGCCGCTCATGGCCCACGGCCAGTGTCAGCCCGCGCGCGTTGATGGCGGCCATGGCGGCCAGCACCTCGCTGCGATGCAGGGCCAGCGGTTTTTCGCAAAAAATGTGTTTGCCGGCCTCGGCGGCCTGAATCATTTGTGCGCCGTGCTGGGTGTGCGGCGTGCACAAAATCACGCCTTCTATGCGCGGGTCGGCCAGGGCGGCAGCCAGGTCCGGCAAGAAATCAACGCCCAGTTCTTGCGTGAAGCTGCGGCCGGCTTGCGTGTTCAGGTCACTGCCGGCCACCAGGGTCAGCACATTGGAGTTTTTGATCAGCTTAGAGATGGTCTGGCCCCACCAGCCCAGGCCGATGACGGCGACTCTGAATTTTTCGTTGTTGGTCATGCAAATAAAGTTAAAGCAAGGTGAATGAATCCAAGCATCAATTTATCAGTCTATCAACACAAGGGCAAGCGAGGTGACCCGAAGGTCGGGCTCAAAGCTTCACAACTTCAGAACTTCAGAACTTCAAAACAATAGGCGCCAGCGCATCACCCTGAGCCAGTACGCGGCCGATGACAGCCGTGTGCTCATAACCCAAGG
>JBIKPY010000003.1:0-72090 GCA_044357185.1 Polaromonas sp. | reverse complement strand
GGCCAGGCCGCTGATGGCGCCTGTGCTGCCGCGGCGGCCCATCTCAGGCAAATCCGGCTCGTAACCGACGTAGACAGTGAGGTCTTTCATAAAGGCTTCCGCCAAACCCACCGAATGCGCGGTGGTACAAGCACTGTCTTTGATGCCCAGAATGATCTTCGGGTATTCGCGCTTCAAAGTAGCAATGACTTGGTGCGACAAGCTCACACCAGTCACCTGAGGGATGTGGTACAGATAAAGCTTGAGGCGCGGGTCGGCCACGGCGTCAATCACCTGACGGTAGCAGTGGAGGATGCCCTCGTCTGACACGCCCTTCAAAAAGAAAGGCGGCAGCATCAGGCAACCGTGCACGCCGACCGACACGGCATGGCGCGTCAGCGCCAGCGTTTCAGGCAGCGCGGCACAGCTGGTGGACACCATGATGCGTTCGGCCGGCACGCCGTGGGCGATCATCTGGTCCAGCGCTTCACGCCGCTCAGCCATCGAGAAAGACGGGCCTTCGCCGGTGGTGCCGAAAATCGTCACGCCACCGCAGCCGGAGGCGATCAGGCCCTTGGCATGCGCCGCCAGACGGGCATGGTCAATGTCAAGCGATTCGGTCAGGGGCGTGAGCATGGCCGGCCAGATGCCGCGAAAAGCGCCGGTGGGGGAAAGAAAATTCACTTCAGGTTCTCCAGAGTCCACGGAAGTTCGGGCCGTGGCAGCCCTAGTACGCGCCTGTGCGCACTTTCAATGTGATGGGTCAAACGCTGCGCCACGGCCACCGGGTCGCGCTGCTTGAGCGCGTCGATGAACCACAGATGCTCTTGCATCGCCGGCAGCAACACGTCGGCGCTCAGTGTGGTGCCTTCGATTTTGATCAGTCGCACGCGCAAGCTGTTGATGCGGTACACATCAGACAGCAGTTCGTTGTTAGAGGCGTCAATCATCAGGTCATGCAGACCCCAGTCGACCATGGTCGCGTCGGTCAGCAAGTGGTCGTCTATGTCACCGCTTTGCGCTCTTTTGACAATGCCAAGATGCGCGTCTTCAATGGCTTTGAGATCCGCATCCGAAACGCTGGCCGCAAAGCGCACAGCGGCCTCGCGCTCTAGCAGCAGACGCAGCTGAAAGGCGTTGTTCACCAGCTTGACGTCCACATGGGCAATCTGCAGCCCGCGCTGTGGCACCGTGCGCAGCAGGCCCTCGGCTTCCAGGCGCGGGATCAACTCGCGCACCGCGCCCAGCGGCATGCCCAGCAACTGCATGAGTTCGCGCTGGGAAATGAATTGACCCGGCCGGATGTTGGCCGCGACGATCTGCTGTTGAAAGCTCTCGTAGGCCTGCGCCCGCAGGCTGCTGGAGGGCACGCGCGGCAAACTACTCATCGCCGCCTTGCAAAACCACGCCTTTGCGCAAGATCACATTGCCATAGATACGCGTTTCGCCGGTCGCCAACACGGCAAATGCACCTGCAGCCCGTTCGTAAAAAGCAAAGCGTTCCAGCGAACCGGCCGGCGGACAGCCGTGACGCGCCAGCACAGCCTGCATGTCCGCCACAGCCGGCGGCACGGCTTCGGCGTCGCCCACCACCTGCATGGTCATGGCACCCTGCGCCACAAAGCTGTCCAGCGGCATGACCGACAACACCGCGTCCAGCACCCGCGCCACACTCACGCCGGGCAGACGAATCAGTTCACTGGCGTGCGTGGCCGCCGGGAAATTGGCGTCGGCCAGCACAATCTCGTCGCCGTGGCCCATGGAGGCCAGGACGTATAGCAAATCGGCAGACAGCAGTGGAGACAGACCTTTGAGCATGCAGCGCGCTAAAAAAACAGTCAGCCTGAAACACTCAGGGTTTGAACTATTGACGACTGACATGTTAGCGCTAGCATCAGGGCCTATGTATCGTCGTAAACCCCAATGCCCGCATGATTTTCCCGCCCACCTCTGATGGGCTGCGCCTCGGTCTGGGTGGCGCCGCCCTGGGCAACCTGTTCACAGCCGTCACAGATGACGATGCACAAGCCTTGCTGTCGGGTGCGCTGGCGGGCGGCTGCCGCACCTTGGACACCGCGCCGCATTACGGCCAGGGCCGCAGCGAGCACCGCTTCGGCCAGGCCTTGCGCGCGCTGCCGCGGGACAGCTTTGTGCTGTCCACCAAAGTCGGCCGTGTTCTCGTGCCAGATACGAACGCACCCAAAGAGCAACACAGCTATGTCGACGTGCTGCCTTTTTTGCAGCACTGGGATTACTCGGCCGCCGGCGTGCGCCGCAGCGTGGAAGACAGTTTGCAAAGGCTGGGACTGGCGCGGCTGGATGTGGTCTATGTGCATGACTGCGACATTCACTGCCATGGCGAGCGCTACCCTGCCGTGCTGGCTCAGGTGGTCAACGAGGCTTTGCCCGAGCTGCGCCGCATGCAAGCCGAAGGCCTGCTGCGCCATGTCGGCCTGGGCGTCAACGACGTGCAGGTGTGCCTGGATGTTTTGCAGCAGACCCATGTGGACGCGCTGATGCTGGCCGGCCGCTACAGCCTGCTGGACCAGAGCAGCCTGCCTCAGCTGCTGCCGCTGTGCACACAGCGCGGCGTGCGTCTGGCCCTAGGCGGCGTTTTCAATTCCGGCATTCTGGCCACCGGCACGCGCGGCGGTCAGGCGCTGTTCAATTACGCAGCCGCCCCGCCCGAGTGGCTGGCCCGCGCCGGCCGCCTGGAAGACATCTGCCAGGCGCATGGCGTGCCTTTGCGCGCAGCAGCCCTGCAGTTTCCGCTGGCGTATCCGGCGGTGGACGTGGTCATGGTCGGCGCCCGTCATCAACGTGAATGGCAAGACGCAGTCAGCATGATGCAGCACCCGATTGCCCCGGCCTTCTGGCAGGCGCTGCGACAGGCCGGCTTGTTGCCGGCCGACGCGCCTGTGCCTGCAAGCGCCGCATGATCGACGCACACTTTCACAGCTGGCTGCTGTCCCGAGGCGATTACGGCTGGCTCACGCCGGCCCTGCCGGCGATTTACCGGGATGTGTCGATTGCCGACTGGCAGGCCCAAGCCTCAGCGCATGGCGTCAATGCCGGCGTGCTGGTGCAAGCGGCGCCTACCGAAGCTGAAACCCAGTGGCTGCTGGCGCAGGCACAACAGCATCCGGCGGTGCTGGGCGTGGTGGGCTGGACCGATCTGCTGGCGCCCGACGCACCGGCCCGCATCCGCGCGCTGGCCGCCAACCCAAAGCTCAAGGGCTTGCGGCCCATGCTGCAAGACATCGCCGACCACGACTGGATTTTGCAAGCGGCACTGGCGCCCGCACTGCAAACCATGAGCGAGCTGGGCCTGGTGCTGGACGCACTGATCAAACCCCTTCACCTGCCGCGCCTGCTGACACTGGCCGCGCGCTACCCGGCACTCAAGCTGGTGATAGACCACGCTGCCAAGCCAGACATCGCCGCCGGCCAGTGGGAACCCTGGGCCAGCGATCTGGCCGAAGTGGCCAGGCAAACGCAAGCCTTCTGCAAAATCTCGGGCCTGCTGACAGAAGCCGGCCCCAAGCCCGATCCGGACGCAGCCCGTCGCTGGGCCGCGCACGTTTTGCAAGTGTTTGGCGAAGACCGCGTCCTGTGGGGCAGCGACTGGCCAGTGCTCGAACTCGCCGGCAGCTACAGCGCCTGGTGGCACGCCAGCCGGCGCCTGAGCGCCAGCCTGAGCGAAGCCGGCAGGCAAGCCCTGGATGGCGGCACGGCGCGGCGCGTTTACAGGCTTTGAGCCGGCAGCGCTTACGATCAGCACCTTGCAGCCACAAACTCTTTTTCACCACCACTTAAATCCCCACTATGTCCGCTACCGCATCGCTTCACAGCCGCCTGACAAACTCCCTGCCTGAAGACGCTAAAGCCACCCTCGTCGGCCGCTTGTGGCAGCCCGGCATCGGCCCCACCGTGGTGCTGGCGGCCGACGGCGCGCTGCATGACGCGTCCAGCGTGGCCGCCACCGTCAGTCAGTTGCTCAACCTGGCCGACCCGGTCGGCGCAATGCGCAGCGCGCTGGGTGCAGGCAAGTTGCCGCGCGTGGCCTTGCTAGACGCGGTGCTGGCCAACGGCGACGAAGGCGAGCGCAACAGCAGCCAGTCCTGGCTGCTGGCGCCCTGTGACCTGCAGACCATCAAGGCCAGCGGCGTGACCTTTGTCTCCAGCCTGCTCGAGCGCGTCATTGAAGAGCAAGCCCGCGGCGATGCCAGCCGGGCCGACGCCATCCGGCGTGAGCTCAGCGGCATTCTGGGCGACAACCTGCAAGACATCGTGCCCGGCTCGGCCGAAGCGGCGCGTGTCAAAGAGGTCTTGATCGCGCGCGGCGCCTGGTCGCAGTACCTGGAAGTGGGCATCGGCCCCGACGCTGAAATTTTCACCAAAGGGCCGGTGCTATCGGCCGTCGGCACGGGTGCCGACATCGGCATTCACCCGGCCTCGTCCTGGAACAACCCCGAGCCCGAAATCGTGCTGGCTATCAACGCACGCGGCGAGGTGGTCGGCGCCACCCTGGGCAATGACGTCAACCTGCGCGACTTCGAAGGCCGCAGCGCGCTCTTGCTGGGCAAGGCCAAAGACAACAACGCCTCTTGCGCCATCGGCCCCTTCATCCGCTTGTTTGATGCGCACTTCAGCATCGACGATGTGCGCCAATGTGACTTGAGCCTGACCGTCAGCGGCCCTGAGGGCTTTGAGTTGCGCGGCGCCAGTTCCATGTCCAAGATCAGCCGTGACCCGCTGGACATTGCCGGCCAGCTGATGGGCCGCATTCACCAGTACCCCGACGGCGCAATGCTGTTTTTGGGCACCATGTTCGCGCCCTCTCAAGACCGCCACGGCCCGGGTCAGGGTTTCACGCATGTGGTGGGCGATGTGGTGACGGTGTCCACGCCCACGCTGGGTTGTCTGGTCAACCGCGTCAAGCACTCCGACCAGGCCGCGCCCTGGACCTTTGGTGTGACGGCGCTGATGCTCAACCTGGCCGGGCGCAAACTCTTGGGCTGAAGCTGCAGGCCTGAGGGACTGCTGTTGGGCTTACTTGCCCATCAGCTGGTTGAGTTTGTCGGCCTCAAAACTTTCCTGGCGCGCCGCGTCGCTGGGCACGCAGTCTTTGCCCGGCCGCGTCGGCGAGGCCTGCAACTGCTCCAGCGCTCTCCAGAGCAGCGCAATCTGATGCTCCTGGCCGGCGGCGTTGTCGATCAGGCCGCGCATGGCCTGCGAGAGCGGGTCGTCGTTTTGCGTCACGCCATAGGCTGAAAAACCCATCTGGCTGGCGGCCTCTTCACGCTTGACGTCGGCTTCGGCCTGGATGATGCGCGCCGGGTTGCCCACCGCAGTGGCGCCGGCCGGCACGGGTTTGACGACCACCGCGTTCGAGCCGATGCGCGCACCGTCCCCGACTGTGAAACCACCCAGCACCTGCGCGCCCGCGCCCACCACCACATTGCGGCCCAGCGTCGGGTGCCGCTTGGCGCCTTTGTAAAGCGAGGTGCCGCCCAGCGTAACGCCCTGGTAAATCGTGCAGCCGTCGCCGATCTCGGCCGTCTCGCCCACCACCACGCCCATGGCGTGGTCAAAAAACACACAGTGGCCGATCTTGGCGCCGGGATGAATCTCAATGCCGGTGATGCCGCGTGAGAGGTGCGAGATGAAGCGCCCCAGCCACTTGAGCCCGTGCGTCCAACACCAGTGCGCGCGGCGATGCAAGATGAGCGCATGAATACCGGGGTAGCAGGTCAGCACTTCCCAGGCGGTGCGGGCGGCGGGGTCACGTTCCAGAATGCACTGGACGTCGGAGCGGAGTCGGGAAAACATGTCTCAAGTCTACTTGGGGCCGGCAGCGGCCTGCTGCATGGCCTTGGCCACCCCGCGCAGGATATGGATTTCTTCGGGCGAAAGCTGCGCGCGGTTGAACATCTGGTTGAGCCTGGGCATGAGCTTTTTAGGCGCTTGCGGGTCTAAAAACCCGATGTCTGCGAGCGCTTGCTCCCAGTGCCCGAGCATGCCCGCCACCTCGGCCGCGTCCGCCAGGCGCGGCTGCTGCGTGGCCGGCTGCACAGCAAAGCCGCCCAGCGCCTCGCGCCAGTCGTAGGCGATCAATTGCACTGCCGCCGCCAAGTTGAGGGAACCGAAAGCCGGGTCGGTCGGAATGCTCAGACAGGCGTGGCAGCGGTAAACGTCTTCGTTTTGCATGCCAAAACGCTCGGAGCCAAACAAAAAAGCCACTGATTCGGGCCGCTGGCCCGCTGTCTGCGCCGCCGGCGACGTGAGGGCTGCAAAGTGGTCACGAGGCGTTAGCGTGGGCGGGCCGAAGTCGCGCGGCGTCATGGCCGTGGCGCACACATGCGTTATGCCGTCCAGTGCCTCGTCCAGCGTGTCCACCACGCGGGCATTCTTCAGCACATCGAGCGCGCCGCTGGCACGCTGGATGGTTTCTTCGCGGTTGAGCACATTGGCCCAGCGCGGCGCCACCAGCACCAGGTCTGAAAAACCCATCACTTTCATGGCGCGCGCGGTGCCGCCCACATTGCCGGCATGGCTGGTGTTGATCAGGATAAAACGGGTTTGCATGGGTTCATCCGGGGCATGCTGACGGCCCGCAAGGGCCCGGGCAGCATGAAGCGCCGTAAAATGCGCCTATTGTCACCTGCCCTCCGGTCACCGGCCGGGCAGCCCTTTCGCTCTTTTTTACCGTCCATGTCCAATCTCCACCCCATGCTCAACGTGGCCGTCAAGGCTGCGCGCGCCGCCGGCGCCATCATCAACCGCGCTGCACTCGACGTTGAGTCGGTTCGTGTTTCGGCCAAGCAGACCAACGATTTCGTCACCGAGATCGACCAGGCGGCTGAAGCCGCCATCATTGAGACGCTGCTGACGGCCTACCCCGGCCACGGCATTCTGGCGGAGGAATCGGGCAGCGAGCACGGTGCCAAAGACTCAGAGTTCGTCTGGATCATTGACCCGCTGGACGGCACCACCAACTTCATTCACGGCTTTCCCGTTTACTGCGTCAGCATTGCCCTGGCCGTGCGCGGCAAGGTCGAGCAAGCCGTCGTTTACGACCCCACCCGCAACGACCTGTTTTGCGCCACCAAGGGCCGCGGCGCCTACATGAACGACCGCCGCATCCGAGTGGCCAAGCGCGAACTGCTCAAAGACTGCCTGATCAGCACCGGCTTTCCGTTTCGCCCGGGTGACAAACTTAAACCCTACCTCAACATGCTCGGCGAAGTCATGAGCCAGTGCGCCGGCGTGCGCCGCCCGGGCGCAGCTGCGCTCGACCTGGCTTACACCGCAGCGGGCTTTAACGACGGATTTTTTGAAACCGGTCTCAAACCCTGGGACGTGGCGGCCGGTTCGCTGCTGGTGACAGAAGCCGGCGGGCTGGTGGGCAACTACACGGGCGAGGCCGACTTTTTAGACCAGGCCGAATGCGTGGCCGGCAACCCGCGCATTTATGCGCAGCTGGTGTCCACCCTGGGCAAGTACAGCAAATTTGCCGGCGCGGGTGACAAAGCCAAGGTACGGCAGGCACTGCAACAAGACAGCGAGGACGAGGCAGGCGCCAGCGCCCCGGCCGAGGCACCGCGTGCTGCAAAAGGCACGCTCAGCGGCAAGAAGCCGCGTACCGGCGCCGCCTGAGACACCCCCATCGAAAGCATTTACCTTCATCACGAACAGCGCACCCCGGTTTAGCGACATCCAGCCCCATGACTGCCGAATATCCCGATCACACGCCGATGATGCGCCAGTACCTGGCGCTCAAGGCCGACCATCCGGACACCCTGCTCTTTTACCGGATGGGCGACTTTTACGAGCTGTTTTTCAGCGACGCTGAAAAAGCTGTCAGCCTGCTCGACATCACCCTGACCCACCGCGGTCAGTCGGCCGGCGTGCCCATCCCCATGTGTGGCGTGCCATTCCATTCAGTCGAAGGCTACCTGGCCAAATTGATCAAGCTCGGTGAGTCAGTGGCCATTTGCGAGCAGATGGGCGAGCCCACGGGCAAGGGACCGGTCGAGCGCAAGGTGGCGCGCGTGGTCACGCCGGGCACGCTGACCGACACCGAACTGCTGTCTGACAAAACCGAATCTATTTTGCTGGCCCTGCACCAGGGAAGCCGCAACACCTGCGGCCTGGCCTGGCTGAGCGTGACGCAAGGCGAGATCCATCTAGCGCAGTGCGCCAGCGAGGAAGTCGAAGCCTGGGTGGCGCGTATCGCGCCCAGCGAGATGGTCTACAACGTGGACGTGACACCGGCTTTTGAAGCGCGCCTCAAAGCCTTGCGTCAGAGCGGCGCGGCCGGCAATGCCACACTCACCGCGCGCCCCGCCTGGCAGTTTGACGCGGCGCTGGGCGTGCGGCGCCTGCTGGCGCAGTTGCAAGTAGCATCTCTGTCGTCCTTCAGCGCTGAGGCCCTGGGCGAGGCGCATGCCGCCGCCTCTGCCCTACTCGGCTATGCAGAGCACACCCAAGGCCGGGCTCTGAGCCACCTGCACAGCTTGCAAGTGGTGCGCACGGGCGAGTTGATCGAGCTGCCGTCAACCACGCGCCGCAACCTGGAGCTGACGCAGACCCTGCGCGGCGAAGATTCACCAACCCTCTTTTCACTGCTGGACACCTGCACCACCGGCATGGGCAGCCGCTTGCTCAGAAACTGGCTGATGTCGCCGCGCCGCGAGCGCAGCCAGGCAGCCGCACGGCTGGACGCTGTCAAGACCTTGCGCGCCGGTTTGCAGCAAACGCTGCGCGCGCGCCTCAAGGGCTGCAGCGACGTCGAACGAATCACCGCGCGCATCGCCCTGCGCCAGGTGCGCCCGCGCGAGCTCATTGCGCTGCGCGACACCTTGCATAAAGCTGAGCAACTGCGCCCTTCGTCCGAAGCGCTGCCGTCGCTGACTGCAGAACAACGCACACCCGAGCTGCTGCAAAAGATTTTTGAAGATCTGCAAGCACCGCCCGCCTGCGCGGCCCTGCTGAGGCGATATCTGCTGGACGAACCGGCGGCGCTGGTGCGTGACGGCGGCGTCATCAACCACGGCTGCGACGCTGACCTGGACGAGCTGCGCGGCATACAGACCAACTGCGACGCCTTTTTGCTGGATCTCGAAGCCCGGGAAAGAGCCCGCACCGGCATTGCCAACCTGCGCGTGCAGTTCAACCGCGTGCACGGTTTCTACATTGAAGTCACGCAAGGCCAGGCCAGCAAGGTGCCAGACGACTACCGGCGGCGCCAGACACTGAAAAACGCCGAGCGCTTCATCACGCCCGAGCTCAAGACTTTTGAAGACAAGGCGCTGTCGGCGCAAGAGCGCGCGCTGGCCCGCGAGAAATTCCTCTACGAAGAACTCCTAGATCAACTCCAAGATTTTGTGCCCGTGCTGAGCCGGCTGGCGCGCGCCATCGCCTCGCTGGATGCGCTGTG
This sequence comes from Polaromonas sp., assembly GCA_044357185.1. GTDB lineage: Bacteria > Pseudomonadota > Gammaproteobacteria > Burkholderiales > Burkholderiaceae_C > Polaromonas. The sequence goes on along the minus strand of JBIKPY010000003.1, from coordinate 62,669 downwards.
CGCGCTGGCCGAGCGCTCGCTCACGTTGGACTGGGCCGAGCCCGTGTTTGTCAAAGAGCCTTGCATCGAAATCGTCGCCGGTCGCCATCCGGTGGTGCAGGCGCGCCTGGCCGAAACCGGTGGCGGCAGCTTCATTGCCAACGACTGCTACTTCGGCGCCAAAAGCCGCATGCAGGTCATCACCGGTCCCAACATGGGCGGCAAGTCCACCTACATGCGGCAGGTCGCGCTGATCGTGCTGCTGGCATCCATAGGCTCTTATGTACCGGCCAGCTGCTGCCGGCTCGGGCCTATCGACGCCATTCACACGCGCATCGGTGCCGCCGATGACGTGGCCAACGCGCAGTCCACCTTCATGCTGGAGATGACCGAGGCCGCGCAGATATTGCACGCCGCCACGCCGCATTCGCTGGTGCTGATGGACGAGATCGGCCGCGGCACATCGACCTTTGACGGCCTGGCCCTGGCCGGCGGCATTGCGGCTTATCTGCACAACAAGACGCAGGCCTTCACGCTGTTTGCCACACACTATTTCGAGCTGACCGAGTTCCCGACCAAGCACCACAGTGCCGTCAATGTGCATGTGAGCGCCGTCGAGTCGGGTGCCGATATTGTTTTTTTGCACCACATCGAAGCCGGCCCGGCCAGCCGCAGCTACGGCATTGCGGTGGCCAAACTTGCCGGCGTGCCGGCGGCGGTGGTCAACCATGCACGCCATGCGCTGAGCGCGCTGGAGCAACAGCAAACTGACACCCGGGCCCAGGTCGACTTGTTTGCGCCGCCACCGGATTTACCCCTTGCTGAGGCCAGCTTGCTTGAAAAATCACTGGCCACGCTAGACCCTGATACGCTCTCTCCGCGCGAGGCGCTGGAAGCCTTGTACCAACTCAAAAAACTTCTGAACAAAGCCTGAGACATCAACATGACTTATTGCTGCGCCATCAAAATCAATGCCGGTCTGGTGTTTTTGTCCGACTCCCGCACCAACTCGGGCCTGGACCATATCAGCACCTTTCGCAAAATGATTGTTTACGAGAAAGCGGGCGATCGCTTCATGGTGCTGCTGTCGGCGGGTAACCTGTCCATCTCGCAGTCCATCCGCGAGATTTTGCAAGTCGAACAACTGCCCGACCCAGACGGCGGCGAGCCCATCACCATCTGGAATGCCAAAAGCATGTTCGATGCCGCTCGTGTGCTGGGCGCTGCCGTGCGCAGGGTGTACGAACGTGACGCTGCTTCGCTCAAGCAAGCCGAGCTTGATTTCAATGTCTCTTTACTCTTCGGCGGCCAGGTCAAGGGAGAGGACATGCGCCTGTTCCAGATGTATTCGGCCGGCAACTTCATTGAGGCGACCAGCGAGACACCCTACTTTCAGATCGGCGAGTCCAAGTACGGCAAGCCGGTGCTGGACCGCGTCATCACGCCCGGCATGCCGCTGGACGAAGCGGCCAAATGCGCGCTGGTGTCGATGGACTCCACCATGAAGTCCAATCTATCAGTGGGCATGCCGCTGGACCTGGTGGTCTATGAAACCGACAAACTGCAAAGCGACAAACTCGTTTGCATTGACCACGAAAATCCCTACTACCACATGATGCACAACAGTTGGGGGAAAAAACTGCGCGAAGTGTTTGACAGCATCGAAGACCCGGTATGGGACGACGCTCACACCGACACGCCGCTCAAGATGCCTGCCGAGCGGCATGATGCGCTGAAAAAAATCCGGACCCCGGAAGACAAATTAATCTGAGTTTTTCAAGCCAAAGTACACCTTGCCCAATCGATCCAAACCTCTGCTCATTTTTTCCCACGGCAACAGTTTTCCGGCCAGCACCTACGGCGTCATGCTGCACAGCCTGAAAGAGCGTGGGTTTCCAAGCAAGTCCATTGAGAAACTGGGCCACGATGCGCGCTACCCGGTGACCAGCAACTGGCCCCATCTGGTGCAGCAACTGGCCGACTTCACTGCGCACGAAGTTGAAAAATCCGGTCAGCCGGCTTTTTTAGTAGGGCACTCTCTGGGCGGCTATTTGAGCCTGATGTGCGCTGCCAGCCACCCGGTGCTGGGCGGCTTGCCGGTCAAGGGCGTGGTGCTGCTGGACGCGCCGGTGCTGGGCGGATGGCGCGCCACTGCGCTGGGTGTGGCCAAAAAGACGCTGGTGGTCGGTTCGTTTTCGCCGGGCGCCGTCAGCCGCAAACGCAAGCATCTGTGGGCCAGCCGTGACGAAGCCTGGACGCATTTTTCCAGCAAAAAAATGTTTGCCAGATGGGATCCGCAAGCATTGAACGACTACATCGACCACGGCACGCATGAGGCTGCGCCGGACAGCAGCCACGCCGGCCAGCGCGAACTCAGCTTTGACCGCGCGGTTGAAACTGCCATCTACAACACCTTGCCGCACAACCTGGAGTCGCTGCTCAAGCGGCACCCGCTCAAGTGCCCGGTGAGCTACATAGGCGGCTTGCATTCAGTCGAAATGGGACGCGTCGGCATGACGCTGACAGAAAAAATCACCAAAGGCCGCATCATGATGCTCGATGGCAGCCATCTTTTCCCCATGGAAAAACCGTACGCTACGGCTGCGGCGCTTGAGGCCGCGCTGCTCAATCTCGCTATTTGATTCGAGCGCGTACCGGGCCTAGGCTGACCAGCGCACCCAGCCCATGTGCGCAGTTAACAGCACCAGCAGCCCAAAGATGATGCGGTACCAGGCAAACACCACAAAGCTGTGCGTGGCAATGTAGCGCAGCAGCCAGCGAATGCACAGCCAGGCGCTCAAGAAAGAAAACAACAGGCCCACGGCAAACATAGGCAAGTCGGCCAGCGAGAGCAGCGCACGCTCTTTGTACAGGCTGTAGACGCCCGCGCCTATCAGCGTGGGGATGGCCAGGTAAAACGAAAAATCAGTCGCCGCCTTGCGCGATAGCCCCAGCAACATGCCGCCGATGATGGTGGCGCCGCTGCGGCTGGTGCCGGGGATCATGGCAAAGCACTGCACCAGACCGACTTTGAGCGCGTCCATCAAAGTCATGTTGTCGGCATCTTGCACGCGCGCTACCGCCGGGTTATTTTGCTGACGCTTTTCAGCCCACAAAATCACCAGCCCCCCCACAATGAAAGTGCTTGCCACCACCACAGGGTTGAATAAGTTGGCTTTGATGGCCTTGCCAAACATGAGGCCCAGCACCACCGCCGGCACAAAAGCCACCAACACATTGAGCGCAAAGCGCTGCGCCGCTTGCTCATGCGGCAGCGCCAGCACCGTGCTTTTGATCTTTTGCCAGTAAACAAGAATCACCGCAAAAATGGCGCCCGTCTGGATCGCGATGTCAAACACCTTGGCCTTTTCATCGTCCATGCCCAGCAAGGCACCCGCCAGAATCAAATGACCGGTTGACGAGATGGGCAGGAACTCTGTCAGCCCCTCGACGATGCCCATGACGGCGGCTTTGATCAGCAATTCAATATCCAAATGAGTCTCCGAAGGGGGGCTAAAAAGTAGCCAGATTATGCGCGTGCCCTTAGCAACGGAGGCCGCCGTCTAAAATGCAGGCCATGAGTTCCACCCCCGCTTCGCCCCCTGTCTCCAGCCCTGCCAACCCTGCAGCCCAGGAATCGGCCAAGCCCAGCAACTTTTTGCGCCAGATCATCGACAAAGACCTGGCTGAGGGCACTTACGCCTCCCGCCATTGGGGTGGCTCGCCTGGCGATGCAGCCCACCACGCAGCCGGCCCGCTGGACACCGCCAAGGTGCGCTTGCGCTTTCCTCCGGAACCCAACGGCTACCTGCACGTGGGCCATGCCAAAAGCATTTGCCTGAACTTCGGCCTGGCGCGCGACTACGGCGGCGTGTGCCACCTGCGCTTTGACGACACCAACCCCGAAAAAGAAGACACTGAGTACGTCAACGCCATCATTGACGCCGTGCAGTGGCTGGGCTTTGACTGGCAGGCACAGGACGGCTCAGGCACCAGCCACCTGTACCAGGCCAGTGACTACTTTGACTTCATGTACCGCGCCGCCGAACACCTGGTGCAAACCGGCTTGGCCTATGTGGATGAGCAAAGCGCAGAAGACATGCGCGCCAACCGCGGCGACTTCGGCCACCCCGGCAAAGACAGCCCTTTTCGCAGCCGCACACCGGCCGAGAACCTGGCACGTTTGCGGCAAATGCGTGACGGCGAGCTGGCCGATGGCGCGGCGGTGCTGCGCGCCAAGATCGACATGGCTTCGCCCAACATCAACCTGCGCGACCCGGCCATTTACCGCATACGCCGCGCCACCCACCACCACACCGGCGACACCTGGTGCATCTACCCGATGTACACCTTTGCGCACCCGATTGAAGACGCGCTGGAGCAAATCACGCACAGCATTTGCACGCTGGAGTTTGAAGACCAGCGTCCGTTTTATGACTGGCTGCTGGACAAGCTGGCCGAAGGCGGGCTGATCGCCACGCCACATCCGCACCAGTACGAGTTTGCGCGGCTGAACCTGACCTACGTGCTGACCAGCAAACGCAAGCTCGCGCAACTCGTCACTGAAAAACATGTGGCCGGCTGGGACGACCCGCGCATGCCCACCATCGCCGGCCTGCGCCGTCGCGGCTATACGCCCGCAAGCCTGCAACTGTTTGCAGAACGCATTGGCGTCACCAAAAGCGATAGCTGGATTGACTACTCAACGCTCGAAGGCTGCCTTCGCGAAACACTGGACGGCAGCGCAGCGCGCGCCATGGCCGTGCTGGACCCCGTCAAACTGGTGCTGACCAACTGGGACGAAGTGATGGGCGCTGGCGAGCTGGACGACTGCAGCGCGCCTGTGCACCCGCACCTGCCCGAGCTGGGCAAACGCAGCTTCCAGATCGGCCGTGAGGTCTGGATCGAGCGCGGCGACTACGAAGAAACCCCGCCCAAAGGTTTCTTCCGGCTCTTCCCCGGCAACAAGGTGCGCCTCAAATACGGCCACGTCATCGAGTGCACCGGCGCTGTCAAAGACAGTTCGGGCCAGGTCACTGAAGTTCAAGCCCGATTGGTCCCCGACACCAAAAGCGGCACTCCTGGCAGCGACTCGGTCAAGGTCAAAGGCGTCATCACCTGGGTCGGCATGGCCGATGCGGTGCCCGCCGAAGTGCGTTTGTATGACCGCCTCTTCAGCCAGGCCCATCCCGGCACCGGCGACACCGACTTTTTGACGCAACTCAACCCGGGCAGCATCAAAACCATCGAAGCCTTTGTCGAACCCTCACTGGCCGCCGGCGGCGCCATTGCGGCCCAAGCCGGACAGCAGTTCCAGTTTGAGCGCCACGGCTACTTTGTGGCCGACCGTATCGACCACACCACTGCCAAACCGGTGTTCAACCTGGCGGTAGGCCTGAAGGATTCCTGGGGTAAATAATGCGCAGCGTCCGCTTCAACATGCACGTAGTGCTGACAGAGCACGCCAAGTTACGAATGGCTGAGCGGCAAATTAATGCGGAACTGGTATTGGAAATCATTGATACTGGAATCCTCAAAGACGCTGGGAACGCGCATTACTGGCTGTACAAACATATCAACGAACGTGCTGATAACTTGCTATGCGTTGCTGCGGTGATTGAAAATGCAGTTGTGATCAAGACCATCATGCATCACTGGGAGCCTGAGCCATGAAAAGCATTTATTTCGAAAGCGATGACATCCTGCAAATCCGGGTTTCTGATAAGCCCATCGTTCGCGAAGTGTCACAAGATTGGAATACAAACATCAGCTACGCTGAAGACGGCTCCATCGTAGAGATCGTGCTGCTGGACGCCAAAAAAGAAGGCCTGTTACCGCTGGAATTCAGGAAAGCGGCCTAAAGGATTCCTGGGATAAATGAGCAAGCAGACCATCACCATCATCGACGCGTACCGGGCGTACGCTTACTTCATTGTGCAGGTGGAAGTTGCCAAATAATAGAAGATGATTCCTTACGGCCAGTTGGTGGACGGGGCCAAGCGTTTGTCCCCCGACGATCCGGTCATCAAAAGCGGCAAGAGAGTTTCAGCTCGTCGCAGGCTGAACGTTGTGCGTATCTTGAGCAAAGGGGTCTAACCCCATTTTTGGACCCCATTTTTTCAGTCAACTGCCAAATCGATTAAGCTGTAAAAAAATTGACGATATGAAGAATTGAGGCGCTTGCAAGAACGCAGCGGAAAAGAACAAGGAGCCAAAATTGGAGATGTCCCCCTTGATCGCCGTTCATATGAGCGCAGCCTTGGCCGCTACAGCCATCGGCCCCATCGCACTCTGGGCCCGTGAAGGCAGTGACCAGCGTATCCGCCTGCACCGCGCAGCCGGCTACGCCTGGGTCACGCTCATGCTGGCCACCTCCGTTACAGCTTTTTTCATCCGCGACTTTAAACTACCCAATCTGAATGGCTTCACGCTGATTCACTTGCTCATACCAGTCACCCTGGGCGGACTTTTCTTTGGCCTGCGCGCCATGCTGGCCGGCAACTTCAAAGCCCACCGCTGGAGTATGTGGACTGTCTACATCAGTGCATGCCTGATTGCCGGGGCCTTCACGCTGCTGCCGGGGCGTTATTTAGGCCGACTGGTCTGGGGCACTTGGTTGGGATGGTTGTGAGGCTGATTCAATCATCAACGCCTTTTCAACCGGAGCTCTATGAACGCTCTGCCTATGGGCGCCATACAGCCGCAAAGTGAATTCGTCAAAAAGGCCTGAGCTCCGCATGCTCAAGATTTCCAAACTCTCTTTGGCCTACCCGGACTGCGTGGTGGTGCGCGATTTTTCGGCTCAGCCGGATCACGGCCTGGTGCTGGTGCGTGGCGGCGGTGGACGCGGCAAGACCAGCCTGATGTGTGTGCTGGCGGGTGAGTTGGCAGCGGATGCCGGGCAATTGCAACTGGGCAGGCGTGTGGCTGCCTGAGCAGCCCGAGGCTTACCGGCTACAGGTGTTCTGGGCAGATACGCGCTCTACCGCGCATGACGCACTGACTTGCCGGGATTACCTGGCCACGGTGCAGCGCCTCTACCCGGCCTTTGACGAGGCCAGACTGAACAGGGCCATCGAAGGCCTGTCGCTGGCGCCGCACCTGGACAAAAACATCTTCATGCTGTCCACTGGCTCCAAACGAAAGTTGTATCTGGCCGCCGCCTTCGCATCCGGGGCTGCGCTGACCTTGCTCGATACGCCCTTTGCGGCGCTCGACAAGGTGTCCATCCGCTTTGCCTTGACGCTGCTGGCAGAGGCCGCGCAAGACAACACCCGACTGTGGGTGCTGGCCGACTATGCTCAGCCAGAAGGCATGACGCTGCCCACGCTGATCGACCTGGGCGACTAGACGAGCGAGCGGTCCAGCTGCGAGAGCCGTTTACCTTCCACCGGGTTGGCGGTGAGCCAGTTGGCCGGGTAGGCGCGCATGAACTCTTTGGCTTTTTCGTGGCGGGCATTGAGCCAGGCATCGTAAGTGCCTTCGCCCAAGATCGCCGGCATGCGCTTTTCGTTACCGCCCTGCTGGTATCGGTGCAGCAGCGCGTGGCTGTTGGCGTTGACTGTCAGCAGCGTGAAGCTGATGATCTCCTGCCCGTCCTTGGCCCAGTGCTCCCACAAGCCGGCCACGCCCATAGGCTTCCCATCTACCCGGCTGATGCGCGTGGGCACGGCCTTGCCGCTGCGCCAGTCGTCTTCAAAAAACGCCATCATCGGCACGATGCAGCGCTGACCCTTGAGCCAGCTGTCGCGAAAGCTGGTGGTGGTGGTGACGGTTTCAGAGCGGGCATTGACCAGCTTGGTCGATCGGAGCTTGGCGTCTGACGCCGACTTGACCCAGGGCGGCACCAGGCCAAACTGACCCAGCTGCAACTGGCGCACGCCCTTGACGGCCGCGCCCTTGGGCGCAGCAGGCAAACCGGAATCGGCGTGCAGATCAGGCTCAGGCACAACAGGATCCGCAGCAGGCGCCAGTCGTATGAAAACAGCTGGCTTGCGCGGCCAGATGTGCCGCTCAAGGGCTTCCAGCGGGGCAGGAACGCCAAAGGCTTCCGGGTACAGGGTGCCTAAAGGCACGCTTTCGTAATGAACACTCATGCAGCCGATGCTAGCGCACAAGCGCTGTGCTGCCATCGCACAAGACCTGTGAGTCCTCGCTGCACGAGCAAAATTAGCGGCTCAAGCTGTCCATGCGCAAGCCACTGACGAACGGAGCCGGTGCTATGCTGCATCGCCATGAACGCCGACCCCCCTGCCCGCCTGATCTGCTTGAACAAGCCCTATGGCGTGCTCAGTCAATTCACGCCGGAGGGCCGCTGGCGCGGGCTGAAAGACATCATCGAGATGCCCGGCGTTTATGTGGCCGGCCGGCTGGACGCCGACAGCGAAGGCTTGCTGCTGCTGACCGATAACGGCGCCTTACAGGCGCGCATTGCCGAACCTCGCTTCAAGATGGAAAAAATCTACTGGGTGCAAGTCGAAGGCGAGCCCGATGCACATGCGCTGGACGCGCTGCGCCAGGGCGTCGCGCTGAACGACGGCCTCACCCGCCCGGCACGGGCCCGTCTGATTGATGAGCCACCAGGGCTGTGGCCGCGCACGCCGCCGATCCGGGTGCGCCAGTCCAAGCCAACTGCATGGATTGAATTGATCATCCAAGAGGGGCGCAACTGCAAGTGCGGCGCATGACCGCAGCGGTGGGCCTGCCCACGCTGCGGCTGATCCGCGCAGCCATTGGCCCTTATAGTCTGCAGGGGCTGGCGCCGGGACAGTGGCGCCAAGCCAGTGCAGCCGACTGCCAGGCAAGTTTGCAGCAGCCCTAAGCTGGCAAAGCCGGCGCGTGATGATGGCGCCAGGCGCCCAAGGCGCAAGCCACGGACAACGCACTGATGACCATGGACGCCCAATACACGCTGGTCAGGCCGTAATGCGTGCTCAGCATGCCGCCGGCCAGCCCGCCAATCACGCCCGGGAAGCCGTAGCCGATGACGGTGTAAAGCGCCTGACCGCGCCCGCGCAAGCGACCGCTGAAGTGCTGAGACAACAAAGCAATGCAGACCGTGTGGTGCGTGGCAAAGGTCAGCGCGTGCAAAGTCTGCGCCACCACCAGCAACACCAGCACTTGCGCGCTGCTGGCTGTCAGTCCCATGCGCAGCACCATGGCGACTGAGCAAAGCACCAGCCAGGCCGGCAAGCTCATGCGCGGCAGCCAGCGAGACTGCGTGAAAAACCAGCCGATTTCCACCACCACCGACAAAGCCCAGAGCAAACCGATCATGGTTTTGCTGTAGCCCAACGAATCGAGGTAAAGCGAGAAAAAAACATAAATGCCGATGTGCGAGAGCACATGCAAAAAAACCGAGGCAAAAAACCACTGCACCGCGCGCTGGCGCAATACCGGCATGACGTTCACCCGCAGCGCATGCGCCGGAATCGCTTCTTTGAGGTCGGGCAGGCAAAAAACACTGAGGGTCACCGCCAGCATGGTGGCCACGGTCCAGGCTGGAAAGTGGTACATGCCAGCGCGTTCAAAAAATGCGCCGGCCACCATCACCGTGACCAGAAATCCAACCGAGCCCCACAAGCGAATCCGACCGTAACGGCGGGCATTAAAGACGCCGTCCTGGGTAACCAGGTGCGCCATGGCGGCCTCGCTCATGGGCATCATGGCGCTGGTGTGCATGAACATAAACAGCAGCACGCCAAACAACCAGTTGACGCCACCGTCCCACCACAGCCCGGTTGAGGCCAGCAGCGCGGCGCAGGCGCTGTAACGCATGAGCTGGATGCGCTCGCCGGTGCGGTCACTCAGCCAGCCCCAGCCATAGGGCGCAAACAAACGCGTGGCGGCCTGGACCGACACCAGCACGCTGATGGCCAGGATGCTCAGGCCCAACTCCTGGAGCCACAGCGGGAGGTAAGGATTGAAAAATCCGATGTGCGCAAAGTAACTGGCTGAAAGCGCAGCAAAAGGAGCAAGTTGGCGGCGGGAAGTCATGTGCAGGCGTTCAAAGCACGCGGCCGGGGCCGTGTGCGGCGCAACAACTCAAAGCGCGCCGGGAACGCGGGGCATGCTCACGCGCACGTCGGAACACTGGGCGCGCTGCTGCAAGGCGTGCTCCATCACCACCAGCGCCAGCATGGCTTCGGCGATCGGCGTGGCGCGAATGCCCACACAGGGGTCGTGCCGGCCCTTGGTCGTCACCGTAGTGCTTTGGCCCGCCATATCCACCGATTCGCGCGGCGAAATGATCGAGCTGGTGGGCTTGATGGCGATAGAGACTTCCAGATCTTGCCCGGTGCTGATGCCGCCGAGCACACCGCCGGCGTTGTTGCTCTTGAAGCCCGCCGGCGACAGGGAGTCGCCATGCACGGTACCGCGCTGGCTGACGCTGGCAAAGCCGGCGCCGATTTCCACGCCCTTGACGGCGTTGATGCCCATCATGGCGTAGGCGATGTCGGCATCAAGCTTGTCAAACAGCGGCTGCCCCAGGCCCACCGGCATGCCGGTGGCGACCACGCGGATGCGCGCGCCGCAGGAGTCGCCGGCCTTGCGCAAGGCGTCCATGTAAGCCTCGAGCGCCGACACATCGGCCGTCGCTGCAAAAAACGGGTTATTGGGAACATGCGCCCAGGACTCAAAGGGCACGGCGAGGTCGCCAATCTGCGTCATGCAACCCATGAAGCGTGTGCCGTACTGCGCCGCCAGCCATTTTTTGGCAACAGCGCCGGCGGCCACCATCGGTGCCGTCAAGCGGGCCGACGAGCGACCGCCGCCACGCGGGTCTCGCAGGCCGTATTTGTGCAGGTAGGTGTAGTCGGCGTGACCGGGGCGGAAGGTGTCCAGTATGTTGCCGTAGTCCTTGCTGCGCTGGTCGGTGTTCTTGATCAGCAGACAGATAGGCGTGCCTGTGGTCTTGCCCTCGTAAACGCCGGAGAGGATTTCGACCGCATCGGGCTCGTTGCGCTGCGTCACGTGCCGGCTGGTGCCGGGCCGGCGGCGGTCCAGGTCGTGCTGGATGTCGGCTTCCGACAAATCCATCCCTGGCGGGCAGCCGTCGATCACGCAGCCGATGGCCGGGCCGTGGGATTCACCGAAGTTGGTGACTGCGAAGAGTTGTCCGAAGGTGTTGCCGCTCATGGGCGTTGATTATCCACCGGACAGAGGCAGCCCCGGCTTAGCTTGGCTTGGCCTCGTCTTCGGACGGCCAGTCACGGATATAGGCCTTGAGCATCTGGTTTTCGAAGTTCTGACTGTCCACCACGGCTTTGGCCACGTCGTAAAAACTGATCACGCCCATCAACACCTTGTGCTCCACCACCGGCATGTAGCGCGCATGGCTTTCAAGCATCATGCGCCGCACATCGTCAATTTCGGTGTCCGGAGTGCAGGTCAGGGGCTGGCTGTCCATGGCCTGGTCTACCAGCGTGCTGCCGATCTCTCCGCCGTTTTTGACAATGCTCTTGATCACCTCGCGAAAAGTCAACATGCCCGCCAGCGCGCCCTGTGACATCACCACCAAAGAGCCGATGTCTTTGTCGGCCATGGTTTGGGTGGCCCGGGACAAGGGTTCGTCAGGCTGCACGGTAAAAAGAGTGCTGCCCTTGACACGCAATATGTCTGCGACTTTCATTTCCGGTCTCCTGAATGTTGTTGCCACCCGCATGACCTTTGGCACTGAGCGCAAGACCGGCGGGGCACAGTGCCAATATAGCCCACAATCGGGCTCAATCCGTCGGCTGCGGCGGGGTTTTAAGACTTCTTCAGGAGACAGCATGCCTGGTTACTCAGACCCCGGCTTTGACACACTAGCCTTGCACGCGGGCGCGCAACCCGACCCTGGCACCGGCGCGCGGGCCGTGCCCATCCATTTAACGACCTCCTTTGTCTTTGAGTCCAGCGAGCACGCGGCCAGCCTGTTCAACCTAGAGCGTGCAGGCCATGTCTACTCCCGCATCAGCAACCCGACCAATGCCGTGCTTGAGCAGCGCATCTCGGCGCTCGAGGGCGGCATAGGCGCGATTGCCACTGCCAGCGGCCAGGCCGCGCTCCACCTGAGCATTGCCACGCTGATGGGCGCCGGCTCGCACATGGTGGCCAGCAGCGCGCTGTACGGCGGCTCGCACAACCTGCTGCACTTCACGCTGCGCCGCTTCGGCATTGACACCACGTTTGTGCCGCCCGGAGACCACGCCGCCTGGCGCGCGGCCGTGCGTCCCAACACCAAGCTCTTTTTTGGCGAGACCGTGGGCAACCCCGGCCTGGACGTGCTGGACATCGAGGCCGTGGCCGCCATCGCCCATGCAGCCAAGGTGCCGCTGCTGGTGGACTCGACGCTGACCTCGCCCTGGCTGATCAAGCCCTTCGATCTGGGCGCTGACCTGGTCTACCACTCGGCCACCAAGTTTCTCAGTGGCCACGGCACCGTGATCGGCGGGCTGGTGGTCGATAGCGGCTCGTTTGACTGGGAAGCATCGGGCAAGTTTGCGGAACTCACCGAGCCCTACGCCGGCTTTCACAACATGGTCTTCAGCGAAGAAAGCACCGTGGGCGCCTTTTTGCTGCGCGCCCGCCGCGAAGGCCTGCGCGACTTCGGCGCCTGCATGAGCCCGCACACCGCCTGGCTGATCTTGCAAGGGATTGAGACTCTGCCGCTGCGCATGGCCCGCCACATGAGCAACACCGAGAAAGTGGTCGAGTTTCTGGCCGCACACCCGCTGGTGTCGCGCGTGGGCCACCCGATGCTGCCCGGCCACTCCAGCCATGCGCTGGCGAAAAAATTGCTGCCGCGTGGCGCCGGCTCGGTGTTCAGCTTTGACATTCGCGGCAGCCGCACCCAAGGCCAGGCTTTTGTCGAGGCACTTAAGGTCTTCAGCCACCTGGCCAACGTCGGCGACTGCCGCAGCCTGGTGATTCACCCGGCCAGCACCACGCACTTCCGCATGAGCGACGAAGCGCTGGCCGCCGGCGGTATCACCCAGGGCACCATCCGCCTGAGCATCGGCCTGGAGGACCCGGACGATTTGATTGAGGACCTGAAGCGCGCTTTGAAAGCCGCCGAAAAAGCAACGACCGGAGCCTCCGCATGAAGCTCAGCATTTTGGGTGCGCCCACCTACTGCTACACCGGCGGCAAGCCCTTTGACGCGGCCAAGCCGACAGCGGTGTTCATTCACGGCGTGCTCAATGACCACAGCGTGTGGATACTGCAAAGCCGCTTTCTGGCGCACCATGGCTGGAACGTACTGGCCGTCGATTTGCCCGGCCATTGCCGCAGCGGCGGCGAAGCGCCGGCCAGTGTCGAGGCGGCGGCTGACTTTATTGGCGCGCTGCTGGACGCCGCAGGCGTGGCGCGCGCCGCGCTGATCGGCCACAGCTGGGGTTCGCTGATCGCGCTTGAAGCTGCGGCACGCCTGGGCGAGCGCATCAGCCATTTGGTGATGGTGGGCACGGCCTACCCCATGAAGGTATCGGCCGCGCTGCTAGAGGCCTCGCTCAACGAACCCCTCAAAGCACTCAAGATGATCAATGTCTTTTCACGCAGCACGCTGGCGCCGCCGCCCTCGGTTCTGGGGCCGGGCACCTGGGTCTATGGCAGCAGCCTGGCGCTGGGTCGGCGCGTGCTGGCCGGCAACCCGGCAGTCAATGTGTTTCACCGCGGCTTTGTGGCTTGCGACAGCTACGCCAACGGCGAAGAAGCCATGGCTGCAGTGCGCTGCCCGGTGCTGATGCTGCTGGGCGCGCAAGACCAGATGACACATCCGAAGGCCGCAAACACATTGATTGCCAGTGCAAACGCCAACGGCAAAAACTGCAAGGTGATTGCGTTGCCCGTTGGCCACCACCAGATGAGCGAGGCACCCGACGCCACGCTGCAAGCCATCCGCGAGTTTTTGCAGCCATGAGCCCTGCCCGCAAAGCCGAAGCGGCTAAACCTGCCCCTGTCAAGCTGGACGCGGCCGACATCTCGCGCGTGATTGAAATGGCCTGGGAAGACCGCACCAGTTTTGACGCGATCGAGCAGCAGTTCGGCCTGAACGAAGCCGCCGTGATCGCGCTGATGCGGCGCGAGCTCAAGCTCAGTTCTTTCAAGATGTGGCGTGAACGCGTGACCGGCCGGGCCACCAAGCATGAGGCGCTGCGCAGCCCTGAGGTCACGCGCCACCGCGCCAGCCACACGCGCCAGGCCTGAGGTCTGACTGCCGGCCCTTCAGAGCACTTCGCGCAACCGCGTCTCGGCCCAGCCGGCACGCGTGCGCAGTTTGAGTGTGCCGGGTGTCACGTCAAGCAAAAGAGCATCGACCAAGGGCTCGATCGTTGTGCGGTCCGGGTTCACCAGGAGCACAAAGCGCGATGCCTTGTCGCGTTCGCTATCGACCAGCTGGCCGACCCACTCCAGTTGTATCAAGGTGTCCAACACAGGCTCGAGCGCAAGTACATCCACCCGCAGCTGCTGGGCCAGTGCCGAGGCTAGCATGCCGCGTGGCACTGTGTCACGGCTGTGCTCCAGACTCTGCAAAGTCTCCAGTGCCAGCTGAAACTGCCAGCCATGCGCTCCGCCGCGCCGGCTCACACCTGCTAGCAAGCTGGGTAAATAAGCCGTGATCACCGCGCCCATGAGCACGATGATCCAGGCCAGGTAAATCCACACCAGCAAGATAGGCAGCGTGGCAAAGGCGCCGTAAACAGCTGAGTAGGTAGGCACCAGCCCCAGGTAAACGGAGAGCAGCTTTTTAGCGGCTGCAATACCTAAGGCGACAAAGCCACCGCCCACCCATGCATGGGTCCACTTGACGTAGGTATTGGGCATGTAGTGGTAAAGCGCGGCCAGGCTGCCGGCAAGGCAAACAAACTCCAAGGTGTCCACCAGAAATTGCAGCATTGCCTCTGGCGCGGCAGCGCCGTTACGCAGCAAGGGCAGTACATAAGAGGTGGCGGCCAGGCTGGCGGCCAGCAGCAAAGGACCCAGCGTGACAGCGGCCCAGTAAATCAACACCCTTTGTCCTAAAGGCCGGGGTTTGCGCACGCGCCAGATGCTGTTGAGCGTGCGGTCTATGGTCAGCACCAGGGCGATGGCGGTCACAACCAGTACCGCCAGACCCGCCACACCAAGACGGCTGGCCTGGCGCGTGAACTGCGTCAGGTAACCCAGCACCTGGCGCGCGATGTTGTCGGGAATCAGGCTTTCGACCAGCCAGACTTGCAGCGTCCCCTGCAACTTGGCGAACATAGGGAAAGCCGTGAAAATGGCCAGTGCCACCGTGAAAAAAGGCACCAGCGCAATGGAGGTGGTGAAAGTCAAGCTGCTGGCTGTCAAGCCCAAATGGTCATCCCTGAAGCGTTGCCGCAGGGTGATCGCCGTGTCGCGCCAGGGAAATTTTGAAAGGTCGGCCAGAAGCTGCTGCAGATTCATGCCGGTATCATGCCACCAGCATGAACAAAACCCGGCAAATCGACACCACACGCTGGCTGGCCACCGCCAGCCTCACCGGGCTGATTGCCCTTGGCCTGGCCTGGGAACTGTGGCTGGCACCCGTGCGCCCGGGTGGCTCACTGCTGGCGCTCAAGGTGCTGCCGCTGATCCTGCCGCTGGCCGGTGTGCTGAAAAACCGCATGTACACCTACCGCTGGCTCAGCCTCTTGGTCTGGCTTTACTTCATTGAAGGCACGGTGCGCGCCTGGAGCGATCCCGCCCCCGGCAACTACCTGGCCATGCTCGAAATCGTGTTGTGTCTGCTGCTGTTTGCAGCTTGCGCCATGCATGTGCGGGTGCGGCTGAAACAAACATGAGCCAGACTTTTTTAGACCAACTGCGCAGTATTTGCGGCCCGGACCATGTGCTCACTGAGGGCGATCTGAGCGCATGGGAAGTCGACTGGCGCAAACGCTCTCACGGCAAAGCCCTGGCCGTGGTTCGCCCGGGCAATACCGACGAAGTGGCCCAGGTTGTCAAGGCCTGCGTAAGCGCCCGCATCAGCCTGGTGCCGCAAGGCGGCAACACCGGCCTGGTGGTGGGCTCCACGCCAGACGACAGCGGCAGCCAGCTGGTGCTGAGCCTGCAGCGACTGCATGCGGTGCGTGAAATCGACGCCGCCAACCTGACCATCACCGTTGAAGCAGGCTGCGTACTGCAGAACCTGCAAGAGGCGGCGCTGAAAGCCGGCTTTTTATTTCCGCTCAGCTTGGCCGCCGAAGGCAGCTGCACGATTGGCGGTAACCTGGCCACCAACGCCGGCGGCACGCAGGTGCTGCGCTACGGCAATGCACGCGATCTCTGCCTTGGCCTCGAAGTGGTGACCGCCGCTGGCGAGGTCTGGCACGGCCTGTCGGGCCTGCGCAAAGACAACACCGGCTATGACCTGCGCGATCTCTACATCGGCAGCGAAGGCACGCTGGGCGTCATCACCGCCGCCACGCTCAAGTTGTACCCGCTGCCGGCTGCACGGCTGACCGCCTGGGCCGCTGTTGCCTCGATGGACGAGGCCGTGGCCCTGCTCGGTTTGGCCCAACAGCATCTGGGCGCCAGCCTGACCGGCTTTGAAGTGATGGGTCAGTTTGCGCTGAGCCTGGTGGTCAAGCACTTTCCCCAGCTCAAGGTCCCTTTTCACGACAGCGCCGCCTTTGGCGTGCTGCTCGAGTGCTCTGACCAGGAATCTGAAGCGCATGCACGTGCGCAGTTCGAGCGTCTGCTTGAAGCTGCCCTGGCCAAGGGCCGCATAAGCGACGCCGTGGTCGCCGAAAGCCTGGCGCAGGCCAGGCAGCTCTGGCATGTGCGCGAAAGCATTCCACTGGCGCAGGCCGAAGAAGGCCTGAACATCAAACACGATATCTCGGTGCCGGTCTCGCGCATTCCAGAGTTTGTGCGCAGCACCGACGCCCTGCTGCAGCAAGCCATTGCCGGGGTGCGGCTGGTCAACTTCGGCCACCTGGGCGACGGCAATTTGCACTACAACGTGCAAGCCCCGGCGGGCGGCGATGCACCGGCCTTTTTGCGCGAACGCGAAGACGAAGTCAACACCCTGGTGTACGACGCCGTGCAGCGCTTCGGCGGCTCCATTTCGGCCGAGCACGGTGTCGGCACCCTCAAGATCAGCAAGCTCGAGCACCACAAATCCCCCGTCGCCCTGGGCCTGATGCGCTCCCTCAAGACCGCCTTCGACCCGCACAACCTGATGAACCCGGGTAAGTTGCTGCGCATATAATATGCGCATGATTCATGGCTAAAAACGATGCTCAACTTCAACAACGCCCCCAAGAAAGCGACCAATCTTTCGCTCAACTCGAAAGTACTTGAAAAGGCACGCGAGCTGGGCATGAATGTTTCACAAACCGTAGACGCTCTACTGGCTGCCGAGGTCCGCCGCTGCTACTGGCAAAAGTGGAACGAAGAAAACAAGGATGCCGTGGCCGAATACAACGCTCGCATTGCGAGCGAAGGCTTGCCACTGACCAAGTACCGGACTTTCTGATCTTGGCCCGCTTTGATGTGTACCCCCATCCCGATGCGCTTGCCCGCAAAAGCACGCCCTATCTGCTGGATGTTCAAAACGAATACATCGATAGCTTAGAGTCGCGAATCGTCATTCCTCTGCGAGCAGCTACCTTGTACAAAACCCGTCTGCGGGATTTAAATCCTGTGTTTGAAATTTTGGGCAAACAAGTTGTACTAGACACCGCGTCCATGGCAGCTATTCCAACGCGGGAACTGAGCAAGTGCGTTGCCAACCTCCAAAGCCATCAAGAAGAAATAGTCGCTGCCCTCGACTGTATTTTTGGATCCTATTGACATGACCTCATCGCCACACCCTCTGCGCTCCCAATACGAAGACTTCATGCGCCACGTTGACACGCACGGTGTCTTCAAGGCCGACCGCACTGGCACCGGCACCAAGAGTGTCTTTGGTTACCAGATGCGCTTTGACCTGAACGAAGGTTTTCCGCTGGTGACCACCAAAAAAGTTCACCTGAAATCCATCGTTCATGAACTGCTGTGGTTTTTGCAGGGCTCGAGCGACAACAACTGGCTCAAAGCGCGCGGCGTCAGCATCTGGGACGAATGGGCGCGCGAAGACGGTGACCTGGGCCCCGTGTACGGCGTGCAGTGGCGCAGCTGGCCCACGCCTGAAGGCGGCCACATTGACCAGATCGCCGATGTCATCAAGACGCTCAAGACCAACCCGGACTCGCGCCGCATCATCGTCAGCGCCTGGAACGTGGCCGACCTGTCCAAGATGGCGCTGATGCCCTGCCACGCGTTCTTCCAGTTTTATGTGGCGCCCTCTGATGTGCCCGGCCAACCCGGCAAGCTCAGTTGCCAGCTGTACCAGCGCAGCGCCGATATTTTTCTGGGTGTGCCCTTCAACATTGCCAGCTACGCGCTGCTCACGCACATGGTGGCGCAGCAATGCGGCCTGGCGGTGGGCGACTTCATCTGGACCGGCGGCGACTGCCACATTTACAGCAACCACCACGAGCAAGTGGCGCTGCAACTGAGCCGCACGCCCTTGCCCTACCCGACGCTGCACATCAAGCGCCAGCCGGCTTCTATCTTTGACTACGAGTTCGAAGACTTTGAATTTCTCAACTACCAGCACCACGCGGCCATCAAAGCGCCGGTAGCGGTCTGAGCCTGCCCGCTGTCATGTCCCGTATCAACCTGATCTTTGCCCGCGCGGCCAACGGCGTCATCGGCAAAGACAACACTATGCCCTGGCACCTGCCCGAAGACCTGGCGCACTTCAAGCGCCAGACGCAAGGCTGCCCGGTGGTGATGGGCCGCAAGACCTGGGACTCGCTGCCGCCGCGCTTTCGCCCGCTGCCGGGGCGCATCAACATCGTGGTCACGCGCCAGAACGACTGGCAGGCCGAAGGCGCGCTGCGCGCCGCCAGCCTGCCCGAGGCCCTGCGCCTGTGCGGTGAGGTGCCTGACATCTGGGTCATAGGCGGCGCCGACATTTACCGCCAGGCCGAACCACTGGCCGTGCGCGCAGAAGTCACCGAGATCGCGCAGGACTTTGAAGGCGACGCCTTTGCGCCCGTGCTGGGTGCGGCCTGGCAAGAAACTGCGCGCAGCGCGCAACTGGCGGCCAGTGGCTTGGCTTTTAGCTTTGTGACTTACCAAAAACACAGGGACTCAGCAGCGTGAAAATTGCCACCTGGAACGTCAACTCGCTGGCCGTGCGGCTGCCTCAGGTGCTCGACTGGCTGGCCGCCAACCCGGTAGATGTACTGTGTTTGCAAGAGCTGAAAATACCAGATGAAAAATTTCCGCTGCAAGCCCTGCAAGACGCCGGCTACGGCCACTGCGCGGTCTTCGGTCAGAAAACCTACAACGGCGTGGCCCTGATCAGCCGCCTGCCGCTGAACGATGTCACTAAAAACATCGACGGTTTTCCCGATGAACAGTCGCGCGTGATCGCCGCCACCATAGAGACAGCGCACGGCCCGCTGCGTCTGGTCAATGGTTATTTTGTGAACGGCCAGGCGCCTGACAGCGACAAGTTTGCCTACAAAATGCAGTGGCTGGACAGCCTGCGTGAGTGGCTGTCACGGGAAATCAAGCGCATGCCGCGCCTGGTGCTGGTGGGCGACTTCAACATCACTTTGGACGACCGCGACACCCATGACCCGCAGGGTCTGCACGAGACGATTCACCACACCACCCAGGAGCGCGAGCAGTTCAAGGCGCTGCTGAACCTGGGGCTGGTCGATGCCTTCCGGCTGTTTGATCAGCCCGAGAAAAGCTATTCATGGTGGGATTACCGCGAGTTTGCTTTCAGGCGCAACCGCGGTCTGCGCATTGACTATATTTTGGTGAGCGAGCCGCTCAAGCCCTTGGTGGCGGGCTGCGTCATTGACAAGCTGCCCCGCAAAAACGAACGCCCGAGCGACCACACTCCGGTGGTGGTGGAATTGGACTGAAACAGCCTATTCCAGGCCCAGTTCCTGAATCTTGCGGGTGATGGTGTTGCGACCAATGCCCAGCTTTTGAGCGGCTTCAATCCGGCGCCCACGGGTGTTGCCCAGGGCGGTCTGAATCAGTTTGGACTCAAAACGACGCGTCAGCACATCCCACACATCGGTCTGGCCGGCCAGCAGCAAAGCCAGCGCCTCGGTTTCCAGGCCGTTTTCCCAGCCGCTGACCAAGCCTGGCGCTTGTGGGCCGGCCATCACCGGCAAAGCATGCAGCGCGTTGCTCACAGCGTTGGATGTGACGGCGGATTCAATCGGCCCTGACGCCTGGTCTGCCACGGTCCTTGAATTTATGTCAACGGATGGCAAGGCCGCGTCCAGTGCTGCAGGCGATGCTTGCAGCACTTCGGGGGGCAAATCTTTGGCTTCTACGACATGCGACGGCGCCATCACGGTGAGCCAGTGGCAGATGTTTTCAAGCTGGCGCACATTGCCGGGGAAGTTGAAAGTGCTGAGCAACTGCAGCGCCTGGTCTGTGATTCGCTTGGGCTCAACGCCAAGTTGCTTGGCGCTTTGCTGCAGAAAGTGGCGCGTCAGCATGAACACGTCTTCACGGCGCTCGCGCAGCGCAGGCAGGCGCAGGCGGATCACGTTCAGGCGGTGAAAAAGGTCTTCGCGGAAAGCACCGTCTTTGACGCGCTGCTCCAGGTCCTGGTGGGTGGCGGCGATGACGCGCACATTGGCCTTGACCGCGTTATGACCGCCCACGCGGTAAAAATGGCCGTCGCTGAGCACGCGCAGCAAACGCGTTTGCAGATCAAAGGGCATGTCGCCGATTTCATCTAAAAACAGCGTACCGCCGTCGGCTTGCTCAAAGCGGCCACGGCGCATGGTCTGGGCACCCGTGAAGGCGCCGCGTTCGTGACCGAAGAGCTCGGACTCGAGCAGGTCTTTCGGTATGGCTGCGGTATTGATGGCAATGAAGGGCCCGGCGGCGCGCTGCGAATGCTTGTGCAGTGCACGCGCCACCAACTCTTTGCCGGAGCCGGACTCACCGGTGATCATGACCGTGACCTGGCTCTGGCTGAGCCGGCCAATGGCACGAAACACGTCTTGCATGGCGGGCGCCTGGCCCAGCATTTCAGGCGTGTCGGAAAGCCCTTCCTCAGAGACCTCTTCGCGCTGGCTTTCTTCGACAGCGCGGCGAATCAGCTCGACAGCCTTGGGCAGGTCAAAGGGTTTGGGCAGGTATTCAAAAGCGCCGCCCTGAAAGGCCGAGACGGCGCTGTCCAGGTCAGAGAATGCCGTCATGATGATGACCGGCAGGCCCGGTAACTTTTCTTTGACGCTTTCGAGCAGGTCCAGCCCCGAGCCGCCAGGCATGCGAATATCGCTCACCAGAATTTGCGGGCCATCTTCGTCCGTGGCAATGGCCAGCGCAGCCAGCACTTCGCGCGGATTGGTGAAGCTGCGGGTGGGCAGGCCTTCGCGCAGCAAGGCTTTTTCCAGAACGAACCGGATGGACTGGTCATCGTCAACGAGCCAAATCGGTTTCATACGGTGTTGTCCCTTGTTACTTGCTCAAAATGGATGGGACAGAGATCAAGGCAGAGGAATCAGGATCTTGAAGTCTGTACGGCCCGGCCCACTGTCGCACTCGATCAAACCGTGGTGTTGCTGAACGAAAGTTTGCGCCAACGTCAGCCCCAGCCCCGAACCGCCCTCCCGCCCAGAGACCAGGGGGTAGAAGATGCGGTCTTTGATGGAGTCCGGCACGCCCGGTCCATTGTCAATGACATGCAATTCCAATGCCAAGCGGTAGCGTTGCTTGCCAAAAGTCACTTGCCGGGCGATACGGGTCTTGAAAATGATCTGCGCGTCGCCCGCTGCTACGCGCTCGGCCAGCGCCTGTGAAGCGTTATGGGCGATATTGAGGACCGCTTGAATGAGCTGCTCGCGGTCGCCACGGAAATCAGGAATCGAGATGTCGTAGTCGCGCGTCACCTTCAGCCCTTTGGGGAACTCGGCCAGAATGAGTGAGCGCACGCGTTCGCAAACCTCATGGATGTTGACATCCCCCACCAGGTGCGGCCGACGGTGCGGCGCCAGCAATCGGTCGACCAGAGTTTGTAGCCGGTCGGCCTCATGGATGATGACCTGGGTGTATTCGGTCAGGCCTTTGGACTCAATTTCCATTTCCAGCAGCTGCGCAGCACCCCGGATGCCGCCCAAGGGGTTTTTGATCTCGTGCGCCAGATTGCGGATCAGCTCCTTGTTGGCCTGGGCCTGGTCCATCAGGCGCTCTTCGCGGTCTTGCTTGGCTTGCTGCTCCAGTGGCAGCAGCTCGACTATGACCTCGCCGGGAACATCTGTTTGGGCCACCACCACGTGCACCGGAAAAGGCTCGGGGTTGGCGCGTTTGAGCCAGGCGTCATAGCGCAAGGCCGCAAACTCGTTGCTGCCGGCGCCTTCGAGCGCGTTGCGCAGGATGTGCGGCTCGGTAAAGCATTCGGGCAACTGCGAGCCTTCGATGTTGCGGCGCGAAATGCCTAGCGCGTCTTCGAGGGCGGCATTGGCAAACACCACAACGCCGTCATTTCCCACCACGGCAACCAGCGTTGCGAGCAAATCAAAGGCATGGTAGCGGACGGCGGCGCTGCCCGGTTTGTGCGATGTGGTGTCTGGCTTTTTCAAGGGTTCTATTCTGGGCTAAGAAGCTTGTGCCTTTGCTTACTGCGCTGGCAGGCGCGAAATTTCACGCTCCAGCCCGGCTACGTCATTGGTGTAACGCTGGATACCCGCGCGCAGCTCAGTCAAGCGGTCCAGGTAAAGCTGATGGTTGCGCGTCTCAGGGCCGAGCTTGTCGGGCTCTCCCTTGTTGTAAAGCCTTTCCTGCTCGGCCAAACGGTCGCGGGCGGTTTTGAGTTCGGCCAGCAAGATACTGCGGGCATCGTTCACAGCGCTCTGAACTGGCTGTGCAAGCGCCGGTGGGGGGTTGCGGCTTGCCTGCTGCACGGGCATGCCAGGCACCACGCTGATGTAGGCACCCACCACCGGCTGGCAGCCCCGAGACAGAGCCAGCGCCTGGTCGTTGAGGTATTCATTGCCGCAGCGGTAAACCAGCTTGGCGGGCGCTGCGGTTTGCGCCACGGCAAGCACAGGCCAAAGCCCCCAAAGGCCGAACACAATCACCTGAAAACGCGCTGCAGTCATGTTCAAAAGTATGGGGCAAAGCATTGAAAAGAACAAACCACCTGCCAAAAAAAAGACGGCAAAAGCCGTCTTTTAGAAGTCAAGCTGGCCAGGGCTGTCAAGCCATGAGCCAGCCTGCGCCGGATTACAGCGAGTAGTACATGTCGAACTCAATCGGGTGAGTCGCCTGACGCAAACGCGTGACTTCGCCCATTTTGAGATCGATGTAAGCGTCGAGCATGCTGTCGGTGAAGACACCGCCCTTGGTCAGGAAGCTGCGGTCTGCATTGAGGCAGTCGAGCGCCTGGTCTAGGCTGTGGCAAACGGTTGGCACCAAGGCGTCTTCTTCCGGTGGCAGATGGTACAGATCTTTGGTGGCAGCTTCGCCCGGGTGGATCTTGTTTTCGACGCCATCGAGACCGGCCATCATCAAGGCTGCAAAGCCGAGGTAAGGGTTCATCAGTGGATCGGGGAAGCGTGCCTCGATGCGGCGACCTTTGGGGTTGGCCACATAAGGAATGCGGATCGAAGCGGAACGGTTTTTAGCCGAGTAAGCCAGCTTGACCGGCGCCTCGAAACCTGGGACCAGACGCTTGTAGCTGTTGGTGCCGGGGTTGGTGATGGCGTTCAGGGCGCGAGCGTGCTTGATGATGCCGCCGACGTAGTACAGGGCAAAGTCAGACAGACCGGCGTAGCCGTCACCGGCGAACAGGTTTTTGCCGTCTTTCCAGATCGACTGGTGAACGTGCATGCCGGAGCCGTTGTCGCCAACGATGGGCTTGGGCATGAAGGTAGCGGTTTTGCCGTAAGCGTTGGCCACGTTTTGCACCACGTACTTGAGCATCTGCGTCCAGTCGGCGCGCTGAACCAGCGTGCTGAAACGTGTGCCGATTTCGTTTTGGCCGGCGCCAGCGACTTCATGGTGAAACACTTCAACCGGAATGCCGAGGCCTTCCAGAATCAGCGACATTTCGGCACGCATATCTTGCGTACTGTCCACCGGAGGCACCGGGAAGTAGCCGCCTTTGACGGTGGGACGATGTCCGCGGTTGCCGCCCTCGAGCTTGGCGCCCGAATTCCAGGGGGCCTCGTACTCTTCAATCTTGAAGAAAGTGCCCGACATGTCGGTGTTCCAGCGCACGTCGTCAAAGATGAAAAACTCAGGCTCTGGACCGAAGTAAGCGGTGTCGCCCAGGCCGGAGGCCTTGAGGTAAGCCTCGGCGCGCTGCGCGATGGAGCGCGGATCGCGGTCGTAGGCCTTGCCGTCGCTGGGCTCAATGACGTTGCAGCTCATGAAGAGCGTAGTTTCTTCAAAGAACGGGTCGATGTTGGCCGTGTTGGGGTCAGGCATCAACTGCATGTCGGAGGCTTCAATGCCTTTCCAGCCTGCAATCGATGAGCCGTCGAAGGCATGGCCCGATGTGAATTTGTCTTCGTCAAAATGCGAGACAGGCACGGTCACGTGCTGCTCTTTGCCCCGGGTGTCAGTGAAGCGGAAGTCAACAAACTTGACTTCGTTTTCCTTGACCATTTTCATGACGTCTGCGACGGTCTTTGCCATCAAAATCTCCTGTTGCTGGATGGTGGTTAAAAATCTTTTCAGTGCGATTGAATGCACTTTTTATGCCAAAGGGGGAGATTCCCCGCTGAAAGCAGAACCTTAGATTGTGCCGTCAACTGAGGCCGTTTTTGGGCGGCTTGGGGCCTAAATTGCCAGAAGTCAGGACAGGCACTGAAAATTGATCATTTTCAGAACCGAGCCTGCGGTTGCATGTTTGAACCAATTTGGTGCATATTGTTGCACCAAAATAGGGATTCAGTCAGCGCACCAATTGAGGGCCCAGCTTGAGGTTAAAAAGATGCAATCCGGCCAACACGCCCGGAAAAGCTGCATTCACGTCGGCGGGCGCGCCTTTGACGCCGAGCTCAATGTGGCGCCCGTACTCCGCATGGTCCATGCTGGGCAGACTGAAAACCTTGACGCCCGGGTGGCGCGCTTCAATCTCGAGCATGAGCGGCGTCAGCATGGCCTCCATAGAGCCCATCACAATCACGGATTTTTCCATATAGGCCTGCACTCGGTGCAGGTGGCTGAAATGCGTGTCCAGTACCCACTCGACCATGGGCCAGGCCATGACCGGGAAACCGGGGACGAAGTAAATGCCCCCACGCTCACCCACTGCGTGTGGCTCGCTGCCCCCCTGAGGGGCGCAAAAGAAACCGGGTATCTTGTTGTAAGGGTTGGGGATGATGGACGCGCCCACGGGGAAGGTGCCCATGTTGAGGCGGTGGATGTTGTCCTCGCGGTCGGGCTCAAAGGGCAGGCCTTGTTCGCGCGCCACGTCGTGCATGCGCTCGCGGATCAGCACTTTGGCCTGGGGGTGCAATTCCAGGGCTACGCCCAGGGCGCGCGCTGCGCAGTGGCGGGTATGGTCGTCGGGTGTGGCGCCGATACCGCCGAAAGAAAACACTACATCGCCGCGCGTGCGCGCGGCTGCAAAGGCTCTGGCCAGCGTGGCGGTGATGCGCTCCGGGTCATCGCCCACGTAATCTGCGTAACTCAGCTGCAGTCCGCGTGCAGCCAGCAGCTCAATGGCTTTGGGCATGTGCTTGTCGGCACGCTTGCCAGAGAGGATTTCATCGCCGACGATGATGATTCCGAAATGTGGGGTCATGAAAAATGAAAGGCGCTGAACGCTCAGGGTAAAGGTGGCAAGGGCTCGGTGGCAGGCGCCGCCGGCAAAACAGGTACATCAACTACAGTGCCGGCCGTCGACATAAACTCATCTCGAGAGCGCAGTTGCTGCAAAGCCGACAAAGCAAAGTGGGTAAACCACAGTGAGGAAAAGGCAAACACCAGGGTGTAAATCCACAGGGCCACGGGCACCAGGATGGGCGCCATGGCCACGAACATGGCGCCTGAGGCCCAGATCACGCTGGGCACGGCGCCCAGGTAGCCGCTGAGCACACCGATGCTCAGCAAACTCCAGCGGTGCTCCTTGAAAATCTGCCGGCGCTCGTCGGCGCTGGCGTGCTCTGCCAGCGCGTCATAAGCCATCACGCGGTAAGTCAGCCAACCCCATATCAACGGCGGCAAGACCAGCACCAGAGGAGGCACCAGCCACAAAGGAAATGACAAGACCAAGGCGATACAGGCCAGCAGGGTCGAGGCCAGACTCCACAACATGCTGGCAGCCAAAGAGCCGCCCTGGCGACGCTCCAGCGTTGCAAAGCGCCGCTCCCCCACCAAAGACACCATGGCCGGCGTCATCAACACGGCCACGAACAACAGTGAGGTGATCACGATCACCGGAATGGCCAGAAAGAGCAACAAGGCCGGCGCCAGCACCAGCCGTAAATTCCCCAGCCCCAGGCCTTCAAGCCACTGGCTCATGCTGTTGACCAGCTGGTAGCTGTCGAGCTGGGTGCGCAACATATCGACAGCGTCATTCCAGTACAGATAACCCAGGCCGAGCGAAGCCACCGTCATGATGATCAGCGGCAAAAAAGACAGGGCGATCACCCGCGGATGCAGGCAATACACCGCTGCACGCCAGAAAGAATCGATCAGCCGGCTCATGCCCGCCCGAGCAGGCGCTTGAGTCCCTGCCATTGTTGCGACCACAGGCCGCGGCCGTAGTCGCGCTGCTGCGCGATCTGATCGGGCACACCGGTAGGCTCGAGCTCGTGCTGGAAATTGGCCGTACCGAAAAGCTGGTCCCACCAGGGCAGCAACACGCCGTAGTTCTGCTCGCTGCAATGAATGCTGTGGTGCAAGCGGTGAAAGCGCGGACTGACCCACAGCCGCTCACCGACACGGCCAAAGCTCAGTCGCACATTGGCATGCTGCAAGCTTTCGCTGAGCTGGGTCAAGGCCACGATGGCAATGAACTGCTCGGGCGCCACCCCGATCAGCTGGGCCAGCAACACCAACATGATGTCTATCAGCATGTCGTCCAGAAAATGGTTACGGTTGTCGCTCCACATGCTCATCTGGCGCTGCGCATGGTGCAGCGAATGCAGCCGCCACCACAGCTCAATGCCGTGCTGGCCGCGGTGCAGCCAATACGCGAAGAAATCAAACACCACCAGGTAAATCAAGAGGCTGACCAGCGCACCATCGCTGACACCGGGCCACAACTGGTCCAAATGAAAGGTGCCCAAACCAGCCACGCGCAGCTGCCCGAAAGCATCGTTGAGCAAGGGCCCGAGCAAAAAGAAAAGCGCCACGCGAAACAGGCCCAGGCGGTGAATCAGGGTGTAAATCATGTCGGTGCGGATGGTGGAGCGGTCCGTCACCGCCTCGACCGGTCGCCAACGCTGCAAGGGTCTAAAGACGACCAGGATCACAAGAATTTGCAGCACACCGGCCAGCAACCAGGCACTGGCGGCGTAAGCGTCTTCAAGCAAATTACCCATGCCCAGACTGAACAGCACGGGGGCCGCCAAAGCAAACATAGCCTCCTGCAAGGCGATGAAACTGTCGGTCAACCAAGCCCCGAAGTTCATGACCGCCCCCCTGCCACGGGCAGCGCTGGGGTCGCGCCATGTTGCGCAATCCAGGGCTTGAACTGCGGATGCTCGCGCAAGGTGGCAAAGCAAAAGCCACGTGCTTGCAAACCCACGATCAAGGGCTCGAGAACGGCCGGCGCCCAGGGATCGCGGCGCGACCAGATACCAAGGTGCGCCACCAAAATATCTCCGGCGCGTATGTCGCGCAGCGCTGTCTGCAAGATCTGTGCATTGGGAAAGCGCTCGCTGGGCAACTCGTCGCCTAAAAATCCGGCCGGCGCCCAGGCAACATGGGCCCAACCGCAATTGCGCGCAACCTGAAGCAAGGCAGGCGAGGTCTTGCCGCCCGGGGCGCGAAACAGCGGCAGCGGTGCACGGCCTGTCACGGCTTGCAAGCGGGTGGCGGCTTTTTGAATTTCAGCGCAGTACTGTGCGGCCGTCCAAAGCAGGTCTTTGCCAGCCAGCGGCCCGGCCGAGGGTCGGATTCGAAACCGCATTGCCTGCCCGGGCTCTGCTACATCGGCACGCCAGTAGCTATGGTCATACGTGTGCGAGGCAAACTCATGGCCCTCTGCAGCGCGCGCCTGCCACCAGGCGGCCCAGTCGCTGCCTAGGCTGCCGTTGCCGGTCTGGGTGGCTTCGTTGGCGGCAAAAAAGGTGACTTTGACGTCATGCTTTTTCAGCACGTCGGCAATCAAGGGGGCGACCGCCATGTGGCCGGTGTCAAAGGTTAAGTAAACAGGTTTGAGCGCAGCAGCGCCAGATGTTGCCGCGCAAGTGCCGGCGTGCAGGGTCGATCCGGCTGCTGCGAAGACCAGCAGCGCAAGTGCGCGCGAGATGTCAGCGCGGCGCGTGGTCCAGGGTCCAGACGCCATGCGGGCTCTTTCCAACTTTGATCTGTCGCACCATCTTGCCGCTGCTCAGGTCCAGCACACTGAGCTTGCCGGCCCAGCGGGAGGTCACAAAAAGCTGCTTGCCGTCGCGCGAGACATCCATGCAGTCCGGTCCGCCAGGCACGTCAAAGTTCCCCACCACGTCCAGGGACTGCAAGTCAATTTTGCTGATGGTGTTGGCCACGCGGTTACTCACCAGTGCATGCCGGCCGTCACCCAGGGCCCTGAAAGCGTGTGCGCCCTTGCCGGTCCTGATGACTTTGCTGCGCACCGGCGCCGGGCCGGAAACGTCATACACCTCGACCGCGTCGCTACCTGTCAGCGCCACCAGAATGCGTTTGTCGTCGGCCGTGCCGTACAGGTCTGCCGGCATAGGTCCGGTCTTGATGCGCCATTTGATGAGCTGCGTCTTCAAGTCCAGGGCAATCAGCTCATCGCTGTCTTGCATGGTGGAGTAAACGGTGCTGCTCTTGCTGTCTATCCAGAGGTGGCTGGGGGTCTTGCCGGTGGCAATGCGCTTGGCCAGCGTCATATTGCTGCCGTCCCAGCTGAAGATATCGATGTGGTTGAGGCGGTTTGCCGCTGTGACGAACCATTTCATGTCGGGGGAAAAGCGCAAATGGTAGGGGTCGAGCACATTGCGCACCGTGCGCTGGACTGCGGCCGTGCGCGGGTCGATGAAAGTGAGTGAATCCGACAGCGCGTTGGCCACAATCACGGACTTTTCGTCCGGGGTGAGGTACAGGTGGTGCGGCTCCTTGCCGGTGGCAATGCGGCGGGTTTCTTTCCAGGTGCTGACATCAATCACGCTGACGCTGTTGTCCAAGGAATTAAGCACAAACAAAGGCGCCGGCGCAGTGCCAGGCGCGGCTGCCGCGGCCGCAGAAAAAAGGACAAAAGCAAAGGTAAGAAAGCGGAATGCACAAATCACAAAAAACACCTTTTCTGATCAGTGGTTCAGTGTAGCGGTCGGCGACGAAATGCTAAGGAGATCTTGCGCAGTCAGCCAGCGCCATTGGCCGGGCGCCAGTTCAGGCGGCAACAGCAAACTGCCGATGCGCGAGCGGTGCAAGCCCTCGACCCGGTTGCCCACGGCCGCAATCATGCGCTTGACCTGGTGGTACTTGCCTTCGGTGAGCACCAAGCTGAGCGTCAGCTCGCCGGTCTGCACGCAGTCGGCAGCTCTAACCGGCTTGGGGTCGTCATCCAGCACCACGCCGGCCAGCAGTTTTTGCACCTGCGCGGCATCCACCGGGTGCTTGGCCGTGACCTCATAGACTTTGGGCACATGGTGCCTGGGCGAGCTCATGCGGTGAATGAACTTGCCGTCGTCAGACAGCAGCAGCAAACCGGTGGTGTCCTGGTCCAGGCGCCCGACGGCCTGCACACCGGCTGCCGCTCCGCCGCCACGCTGGCGAACAGGCGCGGGTAACAAGGTGTAAATGCTGGGATAGGTGCTGGGCTTTTGCGAGCACTCATAGCCGGACGGTTTGTGCAACATCAAATAAGCTTTGGCGTGGTACAGCCAGGGCTCGCCCTGCACCTGGAAAGCCAGCCCCTCGGCCTCGAACACGGCGGCAGCGTCCTGGCAAACGCTGCCAGCCACCGCCACAAAGCCCTGCTGCACCAGACCGGCGCAGACCCGGCGGGTGCCAAAACCCTGAGAAAACAAAATGTCCTGAAGTTGCATGCTTGCCATGGGCCTATTGTCGCCGGCCCATGCAAGGGCTTCGTGCCACCCCCAAAAGGGCAGAGAGCTGCAGATGGAACATGGACCTTAACAAGGCCAAATTCCACATTAAGAAATTTTAGGTATAAAAAAGAATAAAAAATCTTAAAGAGGTATATATTTAATTATTACCAGTTTCGCCCACATTGTTTTTCGGTTCGCTAACACCATGCCCCCGCTTTGACCTTGAAACGATGGGGTTAAAGAGCTTTCCATCTGACAACAAACAGGAAGCCATCATGATCGTGAGAACCATTGAGTCGAAGAACTATCTGAACTTTCTCACCCGCGTCAAGGAAGTTCATTTGTCCCCCCTGTTTTGCGAACTCAACTCGGCCGAGGAAAAGCTGCTGAACATGTTGGCGCCTTCATGGTCCTCGGACACCAAGATCACCGTGCTCAAAGCCATGGGGCTGGACCCTGATATTTCGCACAGCACCTCACACCGCCTGCTTAAAAGCCTCAGACTCAAAGGGTTCATCACGCTGCTGAGCGAAGAGCGCGATACCCGCGTCAAGTACGTGGAGCCTAGCGAAAAGACCGAGCAATTTTTCACCCAACTGGGTCAGTGCCTGCGCCGGGCGGTCAAACCTCAAGCTGAAGTTGCCCTGACAAGCTGATCAGTCGATGAGTGCCACCGACTTGACCTGCGCCCAGACCGCCTGACCGGGCTGCAGGGCCAGCTCTTGTGCCGCCCGCTGCGTGATGCGCGCCAACAGCAGTGAGGGGCCGGAGCGCAAACGTACAAGCGCCTGCGAAGGGTGTGTGTCGGCGCTCAGGCTTTCGACCACACAAGCCAGCAGGTTTTGAATGCTGGTGTGCCGCGGCTCTTGCGTGGCCACGCTGATATCACGCGCCAAAATGCGGATCCGTACTTTGCGCCCGACGCTCAGGCCGGCGTCGCGCAACCACACGCTCCCACCCGGAAAGGCCACGCGGCTCAAGTGCCAACGGGCGTCGTTTTCTGCCACATGGCCTTCGAGTAAAGCGCCCGCATCGTCGCCCAGAGACAGTGCCGGCGTCACAGCAGACAAAACCTCTGCCACCGGGCCGGCTGTTTTCACCCTGCCGCGCTCCAGCACCACCAGGTGATCGGCCAGACGGGTCACTTCCTGGGCCGAGTGGGTGACGTAGATCATGGGCGTGCGCGACTCATCGCGCAGGCGCTCTATCCAGGGCATGATGTCAAGCCTTCGCGCCAGGTCAAGTGAAGCCAGCGGCTCGTCCAGCAGCAACACCCTCGGCTGTGCGGCCAGTGCGCGGGCAATCGCCACGCGCTGACGCTCCCCACCCGACAAGGCCTGCGGCCGGCGGCTCAGCAACTCGCCAATGCCCAGCAGATCAATCGCCTCTTGCAAGGCCTGCGCCGAAGCCGTCCCCTTGCTGCGCCGCAGCCCGTAGCTCAAGTTGGCCTGCACGTTCATGTGCTCAAACAGACTGGATTCCTGAAACACATAACCCAGCGAGCGTTGCCAGGTGGGCACAAACACACCGGCTGAATCGTCTTGCCAGGTTTGCCCGTCGATGCTGACAAAGGCATTTTGCGCACGTTCGAGCCCGGCCACGCAGCGCAACACGCTGGTCTTGCCCGAGCCCGAAGGCCCGAAAAGCACCGTGATGCCTTGGGCTGGCAGGTGCAGATCGACATCCAGGTCAAAGCCGGCACGCGGCAGTCTCAGTCGAATCTGCTGCCCGCTCATGGCAAGAGCCGCACATGGCGGCGTTTGAGCAAAGCCAGCCCGAGTAAAACAACGAAGGAAAAAACCACCATCAGAGCCGCCAGCCCATGGGCTTGCGCGTACTCCATGGCTTCCACGTGCCCGTAAATCTGGGTGGAAACCACGCGCGTTTTGCCCTCAATGTTGCCGCCCAGCATCAGCACCAAACCAAACTCGCCCACCGTGTGCGCAAAAGTCAAAATGCCCGCTGTGGCCAGCCCGCCGCCAGCCATGGGCAGGGCGACGGTGAAAAAAGCATCGACAGGCCTGGCGCCCAGGGTGGCAGCGACTTCCATCGGCCTGGGGCCTATAGACTCAAAAGCATGCTGCAGAGGTTGCACCGCAAACGGCAATGAAAAAATCATGGAGCCGATGAGCAGACCGCTGAAAGTAAATGTCAAAGTACCCCAACCCAGCGCCTGGGTGAGCTGACCGATGGGGCCCTGCGGGCCCATGAGCACCAGCAAATAAAAACCCAGAACCGTGGGCGGCAGCACCAAGGGCAAAGTCACCAGCGCAACGACCGGGGCACGCCAACGCGAAGCCGTGTGCGCCAGCCACCAGGCCAGCGGCGTGGCCAGCAGGAGCAGCAGCAGCGTGGTCAAGCCGGCCAACTCCATCGTCAAAACAATGGCTTTCCAGGCTTCAGGACTGAGGGAAACAGCGTTCAGCATGGTGCTTACAGAGAGTAGCCGTGACGGATGATGATGCTGCGGGCCGGCTCACTGCGCAAATACGCCAGCAGTGCCAGGGCGGCGGGCTGCTGCCGGCCTTTGACCAGCAGCAAAGCGTATTGGCGCAGCGGTGCATGCATGAGCGCCGGTACTTGCCAGACCGAGCCGGCACGCAGGCGACCATCAACCAGCAACTGGGACAGCGCCAAAAAACCCAGCTCTGCGTTGCCGGTGGCGACGAACTGATAGGCCTGCGCAATGCTGTCGCCTTGAACCAGCTTGCCCTCCAGCGTCTGCTGCAAACCCAGGTGTTGCAAGGTTTGTAAAGCTGCAGCGCCATAGGGCGCGAGTTTGGGGTCGGCCATCGCCAGTCGCTTGAACTGCCCACTGCGCAGCACCGCGCCTTGCGCGTCGACCAGCCCGGGCTGAGGACTCCACAGCACCAAGTGTCCGGTGGCGTAGGTCCAGCGCGAGCCGGCCACGCCCAGGCCTTCAGCTTCCAGCCGGGCCGGTGTTTGAGCATCTGCAGACAGCAGCACCTCAAAGGGTGCACCCTGCTTGATTTGAGCGTACAGCTTACCGGTCGAGCCCACAGCAAGAACAGCCTTGTGCCCCGTGTCGCGCTCAAAGGCTTGGGCAATTTCACGCATAGGCCCGGCGAAGTTAGCCGCCACTGCCACGCTAACTTCGGCAGCTTGTAGGGCGGCGCCGGCGGCAAGGGCCAGCAGTGCTGAAACAATGCGTTTCATGCGTCCTGCTTCGCTTTGGAGGGTGTGTTCATCAGGCCAGCGCTGGATCAGGGCTGCCGGGCGGCCTTGGCCTGGCGTCGGCCGCGCGCACGGATGTTCAAAGCCTCGACCGCCAGCGAAAAAGCCATCGCCGCATAGATGTAGCCCTTGGGCACTTCCTGGTCAAAAGCCTCGGCGGTCAGTGCCATGCCGACCATGATCAAAAACGCCAGCGCCAGCACCTTGACCGAGGGATGGCGATCGACAAACTCACCGATCGGTTTGGCGGCCACCAGCATCACCAGCACAGACACGACCACGGCCGCCACCATGACGCTGATGTGGTCCACCATGCCCACCGCAGTGATCACCGAGTCCAGCGAAAACACAATGTCAATGATGGCGATCTGCCCGATCACGCCCCAGAAGAGCCGGTTACCGGCCGCCTTGAGCACAGCATGATCGGTCTCGGGTGGCGCATGCTGCTCGCGGGCCTCGACCTCGACAAAAATTTCATGCGAGGCTTTGTACAGCAGAAACAAACCGCCGAACAACAAGACCAGGTCGCGCCCGCTGATGCCCTGCCCCAGCAAGCTGAACAAATCAGCTGTCAGGCCCATGACCCAGCCCAGCGTGAACAACAGCAGCAAACGCGAGACCATGGCAAAGCCCAGCCCCAACCGGCGCGCCTGGTCGCGCAGATGCGGCGGCAAGCGCCCCACCAGAATCGAGATGAAGATGATGTTGTCAATGCCCAGCACAATTTCCAGGGCGGTCAACATCGCAAAAGCGATCCAGACATTCGGGTCAGATAGAAATTCCATGGGTCAGTGCGCCAGGCAAGTGGCGAAAAAGTGGGTTGGGTCAGCGTTCAAAGTATAGGGATTGCCAGCCACAATTGGGCAGAAAAGCGCGACCCGCTTTGAATCTGCGAGCCGCCGACTTGTTCAACGACCGGCGGTGAGCCGGCGAAACATGCGCCCCGCCCACAAGCCCACATCGTCCAGGTAAGTGAACACCACCGGAATCACCAGCAGGCTGAGCACCGTGCTGGTGATCAAGCCACCGATCACCGCAATGGCCATGGGCGAGCGGAAACTGGTGTCAGACGTACCCCAGCCGACGGCGATCGGCAGCATGCCCGCACCCATGGCGATGGTGGTCATCACAATCGGGCGGGCACGTTTGTGGCACGCATCGAGCAAAGCATCCCATCGGCTCATGCCGGGAACAGCGGGGTGGCCTGCTTGAGCCGGTTTGCCGCGCCGCGCTTCAATGGCGTACTCCACCAGCAAAATCGAGTTTTTGGTGGCGATGCCCATGAGCATGATCAGTCCAATGAGCGAAGGCATTGAAAAACTCTTTTGGGCCATCAGCAAACCGACAAATGCGCCGCCCAGTGACAGCGGCAAGGCCGCCAAAATGGTGACCGGGTGCAAAAAGCCTTTGAACAGCAGCACCAGCACGATGTAGATGCACAGCACGCCAATCATCATGGCCAGGCCAAAGCTGGCAAAGAGTTCGCCCATGACTTCGGCGTCGCCGATCTCGATCACTTTCACGCCGGGCGGTAAGTTTTGCAGCGAAGGAAGTTTTTGCACAGCCTGCGTCACATCGCCCAAGGGCAAGCCGGACAATTCAATTTCAAAGTTGATGTTGCGCTGACGGTCATAGCGGTCGATCACGGCCGGTCCGCCCGCTACTTCGATGCTGGCCACTTGGCCCAGCATGACGGGGCCACGGCTGCCAGGCACCATCAAACGCTCCAGCGTGCCGAGGTCTTTGCGTGCATCGGCATCGAGCTTGACGACAATGGGCACTTGGCGCTGCGACAGATTGAGCTTGGGCAGAGCAGCGTCGTAATCGCCCAAAGTGGCCACGCGCAAGGTGTCGCTGATCGCAGCGCTGGTCACGCCCAGATCGGCCGCTTTGGTGAAGTCAGGACGCACCGCGATTTCAGGGCGCACCAAGCTGGCGGTGGAGGCGATAGAGCCCAGGCCGTCGATGGTGCGCAGATCGCGCTCAACAGCCATGGCCGCAGTTTGCAAAGCCTGCGGGTCTTCCCCCGTGAGCACCAAAACATATTTCTCGCCCGATCCACCCAAGCCGACTTTGAAGCGCACGCCGGGCAAGGGCTGCAAGGCCGTCCGGATGTCTTGCTCAATGGCCTGCTTGCGGGGGCGGGTGCCGCGTTGACTCAGCTGAATGGTCAACGTGGCTTTACGCACTTCGGCAGCGCCGCTACCGGCAAACGGATCGCTGCCGGCGCTGCCGCCACCAATGGTGGTGTAGACGCTTTGAACGTCGCTGACCTGTATCACCAACTGGCGGGCCTGTTCGGCGCTGGCCTTGGTTTGAGACAGCGTAGCCCCCGGAGGCAACTCGACATACACCTGCGTTTGTGAGTTGTCATCCGGCGGAATAAAACCTTTGGGCAGCAGCGGCACCAGCATGATGGAGCCAATGAAAAACAAGGTCGCCAGCAGCATGGTGATCACACGATGCTTCATGCACCAAGCCACCCACACCATGTATCGCTGCAGCCACCGGGGTTCGCGCTCAGCGGTGACGATGGGTTTCATGAGGTAAGCCGCCATCATGGGCGTGAGCACCCGGGCCACCACCAGCGAAGCAAATACCGCCAGCGAGGCTGTCCAGCCGAACTGTTTGAAAAACTTACCGGGTATGCCGCTCATGAAGGCGGTGGGTAAAAATACAGCGATCAGGGTGAAGGTGGTGGCGATCACCGCCAGGCCAATTTCATCAGCAGCTTCCATAGCGGCCTGGTAAGGTGTTTTGCCCATGCGCAGGTGCCGCACAATGTTTTCAACCTCCACAATGGCGTCGTCCACCAAGATACCGATCACCAGCGAGAGCGCCAGCAAAGTCACCACGTTGATGGAAAAACCCAGGTAAGCCATGCCGATGAATGCCGGAATGACCGACAGAGGCAAGGCCACAGCAGATACAAACGTAGCGCGAAAATCGCGTAAAAACAACCACACCACCAGCACCGCCAAAGCCGCACCCTCGTACAGCAGCACCAAAGAGCCGCTGTATTCTTCTTCGACAGGTGTCACAAAATCAAAAGACTCTGT
Source organism: Polaromonas sp. (assembly GCA_044357185.1). Classification (GTDB taxonomy): domain Bacteria; phylum Pseudomonadota; class Gammaproteobacteria; order Burkholderiales; family Burkholderiaceae_C; genus Polaromonas. Next base: position 26,236 of record JBIKPY010000003.1, on the reverse strand, counting down.
AATCTCGATGTCGGGATTTTGCAGCCGGTAGTCGGCCAAAGCTTGGCGCACCAGGCGACCCACGGCCACTTCGCTCTCACCTTTGCTGCGCACCACCTCAAAGCCGACCACAGCTTGACCATTCAAGCTGGCGGCGGAACGCGGCTCGGCCAAGGCATCTTTAACAGAGGCGACCTGGTCTAAACGTACACGATTGCCCCGCGAAGTGGCCAGCTCTATCCTGCCGACTTCCTGCGCTGTCTTGACCGTGGCCAAGGTACGAACGGGTTGCTCACCAGCACCCAGGTCCATACGGCCACCCGAGCCCTCTTGCTGAACCTGCTTGAGCTGACGGGAAACTTCGGCTGCCGTGATCCCCAGTGATTGCAGCTGGTTGACATTCAGGGCAATCTGTACCTCCCGGGTCACACCGCCGACGCGGCTGACCGCGCCGACACCGCGCAAAGACAAAAGCTTACGGCTGATGTCGTTGTCGACCAGCCAAGACAGGGCTTCGTCGTCCATGCGCGCAGAGCGAACGGTGTAAGCCAGCACGGGTGAACCCGCCAAATTGAGTTTTTGCACCACGGGGTCACGCAGGTCACCGGGTAAATCGGCGCGCACGCCTTGAATGGCTGAGCGCACATCGTCCACCGCTTCTTGCACCGGCTTTTCCATGCGGAACTCGGCGGTGATCGACACCGTGCCGTCTTGCACTTTGGTGGTGATGTGCTTGAGGCCTTGCAGCGGCGCTAACGCGTTTTCAAGCTTGCGGGCGACATCGGTTTCCAGCTGCGAAGGCGCAGCACCCGGCAAGCTGGCGGTGACCGTGATGGTGGGCACGTCCAGGTCGGGAAAGTTTTGCACTTTCATAGAACCGAACGCAACGAAGCCCGCCACAGTCAGCAGCACAAAGAGCATGACCGCCGGAATCGGGTTCCGAATCGACCAAGAAGAGACGTTCAACACGGCGTCCCCTTATTTGACTGTCAGGGCGGTTGGCGCTGCATCGACCACGCGTACCGTATCGCCATGGTTCAGAAAAGCACCGCCAGCGGTCACCACGCGGGCATCGGCCAAGAGCCCCTGCACAATTTCGATACGCTCACCATTTTGACGGCCCGTTTGCACCTTGACCTGCTTGGCCTTGTTGTCAGCGCCCACGGTGTAGACGTAACTGAAACCATCGCGCACCACCACCGCACTTTGCGGCACGGTCAGGGCCTGGCTTTGACCCAGGGTGAACTCACCCTTGGCGTACATGCCTGCGCGGGCACTGCCGGTGGGGCCGGTCAGGTCGACATACACCAGCGCGTTGCGGGTTTGTGAATCCACCGAGGGGGCCAGCATCCGCACTTTGCCCTGCAGCCGTTGCCCGCTGGCAGCGGTGATTTGAACGGGCGCGCCCACTTTCACACGCCCCAGATCAGCAGCCATCACCTCGGCACGCCATTCGATACGGCCTTGACGAATCAGCCGGAACAGTTCGGTCCCGGCACTCACCACGCTTCCCTCAGTGGCCTGGCGGGCCGAAATCACACCCGCATCAGGCGCGCGGACCTGGGTTTGCGAAAGTCGAACATTTTGCAGTTGAACCAAGGCACGCGCTGACTGAACGCGTGCTTGGGCCGATGCGTCCGAGGCCATAGCCTGGCTCAACTGTGCGCTGCTGTAAAAGCCTTGCTGCTGCAAACTGCGGGCACGCTCGGCTTGGGCCTTAGCCTCCTGCGCGCTGGCAGCGGCCTCGGCCAAAGTACCTTCTGCCTGGGCCAGTTCAGCGCGAAGGCTGTCGGCTTGCAAGGTGGCCAACACGTCCCCACGCTGGACCCGATCGCCCACATTGACACGCACTTCGGTGATCTTCAGGCCATTGGCCTCGGCGCCGATAATGGCTTCTTGCCATGCAGCCAGAGACCCGTTGGCTAAAACCGACTCCAACATAGACGCTTGTTGCGGCTTGACCAAAACAACCGTGAGGCTTGGCTTGGCGGGCTGCACCGCTTTGTTTTTATCTTCAGCCGCCAGGGCAAAACTGCTAAAAACGACGCCAAAGCAGAGCATCCAAATACATTTCTTCATGATTTACGCGCATTCCTTCATTTGGCTGGAAGTGTATCGATTGCCATGAAATACCTTTTCAATCGCGGGCAAAACCTCGCTTGCGTGCATGGTCGGCACGCGCTAGCAGTAAAAAAGCCAACCGCTGGGGTTGGCTTTTAAGCTTGTAGCTAAACATGCATTCATAGCTTGACGGGCGCCACATGCTCCTTCTTGATTTGAAACTGGGACTGGGCTGGATCACTCAAGCGTATGCCGGCGGCTTTGACGGCATGGTCTGGCACTTTGTCCAGCTTGTTGTAGCTGGCGTGGACCTGCGCTTTGTAGGGGGTGTTATGGGCCGCGTTGTAGCAAAAAAGCACAGTCCAGCGCCGGTTGGGCGAGCGGTTCTGGTCGGATCGGTGCATCACATTGCTGTGAAAGAACAAGCCGTCACCCGGCGCCATCTCAGCATAGACCAGATCCAACTCTTTGAGCATCTGATCCACACGCTCCATGTCGGCACCCACCTGCTCGCCCGGTCCGGTGCTGTGGTTGATGCGGCCCGCCTGGTGCGAGCCGCGAATCACCTGCAGGCAACCGTTGTGACGATCTGCGCGATCAATCGCCACCATCACGCTGGCCATGTGCGGGTACAAGCAACCGTTGTGGTACCAGTAGCCGTAGTCTTGGTGCCATTCCCAGGCGCCGCCGTCAAACGGCTCTTTGGCGGTGAGTTTGGAGTGGTAATGGTAGACCTCGGCACCCAACATGTCTTCGATGGTGTCCACCACCCGCTCGCTGCGCGCTGCCAAACCATAGACACTGTCGCCCGGCTCGTTCCACAACGCAATCCGTGTCGCCTTGCCCTGAGCGTCGCGACGCTCGTAAAGGCTTTGTTTGAGCGCCGGGTCTTGCTCCATGGCCTGGCACATGAGTTTGATTTCTTCGGCATCGAAAAGAGAAGGAATCAAAACAAAGCCGTCCTTCTCATAGGCCTGGCGTTGAGCGGGCGTGAAAACGGTAGGCATGGGATCTCCTGTAGTTCTTGAAATGTAGCTCAGACAACGAAGGTTATAGAGTTTGATGCCGGTGCCAAATTAGTGACTGGGCTGGTGGCTTTCTTGTTCCAAAAGCTAAACGGCTGGTTTACCAATGAAAAAGCCGCTAACTGTATATCGTTAGCGGCCTTTGTCATGCGGTATGGTGGAGCTGGGGGGATTTGAACCCCCGTCCGCAAGCCTTTTTCGGGCAGATCTACATGTTTAGCGGTCTGATTTAAGTCTTACCCCCTGTGTCGCGCAGTCGCACGCTACACAGGGCGCCAGTACCCTATTGTCTTGCCCCGGGTTAAGGTACCCAGCCCGGAGCCAGCCGATGAAATTATCTTTACAGCCGGGAGCCTTTAACTTGCGCTAAAGACCCCTTGCCCAGCCCATCGGCCTGCTGTTGTAAAGCTCACAGGCAATTAAGCTGCGAGTGCGAAACGTTCGTCGTTTGCAGTTAGTTTTTTTGAATCAGTTTTACGAGCACATTCAGCTCGACATGCACCACACCGCGTCCGAACCCACGTCGAAACCAATGCAGCCCCAAGAGACTATCTTAGGGCATTTGCAAATAGGTTAATAGATCGCGGGCAGAGCCGATGGTGGCGTCTGCATTCCAGGCGGCTGTTTCGCCGCTGGCACCCAGGTAACCGTAAGCCGCGGCCACGGTGGGCATGCCGGCAGCGCGGCCGGCGATGATGTCTCGCTCGTCGTCGCCCACATAAATGCAGTACCCGGGATCAAGCTGCAATTGGCGGGCGGCTTCGAGCAGGGGTGCGGGGTGCGGCTTGGGGTGCGGCGTGGTGTCACCGCAGACCACAGTGGCGGCCGTGGCAAACAGGGGCATGGCGCGGGTTAGTGGCAAGGCAAAGCGTTCGGCCTTGTTGGTGACAACACCCCATTTCAATCCGGCACGGTCGATCTGGCGGATGAGCTCTTCAACGCCCTCGAAGGCGTAGGTCCGCTCAGTCATGCAGGCTTCGTAGTTCAGCAAAAACTCTTCCTTGAGCGCCGCAAAATCAGGATGCTCAGGGCTCAAACCCAAGGCCACACCGATCAGGCCACGCGTACCGGCGCCGGCCATGTGCCGGTAGTTAATCAGGGGAAAGGATGACAGGCCGCGGTCGATGCGCATCTTGTTGGCGGCGGCGCCCAGGTCCGGCGCGCTGTCAATCAAGGTGCCGTCCAGGTCAAACAGAACCGCTTTGATACCTTCAAACAAAAGCCGGCTCATGCTTTGCGCATGCCCAACATGTAGTTGACGCTGGTGTTGGCGCTAAGCCAGTAGTGGCGGGTCAGGGGGTTGTATTCCATGCCGCGGGTGTGCGCCAGGTCCAGGCCGGCAGCCCGGGCATAAGCCGCCAGTTCGCTGGGCTTGATGAACTTGGCGAATTCGTGCGTGCCGCGGGGCAGCAAATTGAGGATGTACTCGGCACCGACGATGGCAAAGACAAAGGCTTTGGCATTGCGGTTGATGGTGGAGAAAAAAACATGGCCGCCGGGCTTGACCAATGTGGCGCAGGCACGCACCACCGAAGAAGGGTCGGGCACGTGCTCCAGCATTTCCATGCAGGTCACCACGTCAAAGCTTTCGGGCTGCTCGGCGGCCAGGGTTTCGGCGCTGACTTCGCGGTAGCTCACGCCCTGGGTTTGCGCCTCCAGTGCGTGCAGTTGCGCCACTTTCAAGGCTTTACCAGCCAGATCAATCCCCAGCACTTCTGCGCCTTTGCGCGCCATGGCGTCAGCCAGAATGCCGCCGCCGCAGCCGATGTCGAGCACCCGTTTGCCCGCCAAGGGCACGATGTCGTCGATCCAGGCCAGGCGCAAGGGGTTGATCTGGTGCAAGGGACGGAATTCGCTTTCGGTGTCCCACCAGCGGTGGGCCAGTTCGGAGAATTTTGCGAGCTCGGCGGGGTCGGCGTTTTCAGTGGTGTGCATGGGGATGATTATCGTTGAGGCATAAAAAAACCGCGCCGTAGCGCGGTTTTTGACAAGCGATCCGCAGGGATTACTTGTTAGCGCGTGTACCGACCACTTCGATCTCAACGCGGCGGTTCTTGGCGCGGCCTTCAGCGGTTTTGTTGTCAGCGACGGGCTGCTTCTCGCCTTTGCCTTCGGTGTAAACGCGGTTTTTCTCGATGCCTTTGGTCACCAGGTAGGCCTTGACGGATTCGGCGCGCTTGACAGACAGCTTCTGGTTGTAAGCGTCGCTGCCCACGGAGTCGGTGTGACCGACAGCGATGATGACTTCGAGGCTGATGCCTTTGATCTTGCCGACCAGATCGTCGAGCTTGGCGCGACCTTCTGCTTTCAAGGCAGATTTGTTGAAGTCAAAGAAAGCGTCAGAAGCGTAGGTCACCTTGGTGGCGGCTACAGCTGGGAGAGCTGGGGCAGCTGGCCTTGCAACTGGTGCTGGTGCTGGTGCTGGGGCTGGAGCTGCTGCACGTGGTGCTGGTGCTGGTGCTGGTGCTGGTGCTGGTGCTGGTGCTGGTGCTGCCGCTGGTGCTGGCTTTGGAACGATCGCCCCATCGCAGCCTTTGGCAGCGGTTGCAGGTGTCCAGCTGCTGTTGCGCCAGCAGAGGTCGCCAGCGCCGTTTTTCCAGGCCAGCTCGCCATTGCCGTTCCTCCAGTTATCAACTGTTTGTGCGCCGGCAGCGGTAACAAGCGCTGCAGAAGCAAGCAACAAGGCCACTTTATTGAGTTTGTTCATGGTAGTCCTCTAGAGAAATACAGCAGCTAGGCTGCGATTACTGATCGATACGCCTGAAATGACCACCACCCCAAGCGTTACAACTATTGTGCCACACCTCATTCAGGCCTCAACCCAATTTAGCCACGGCAAAAACCCCAGTAGGCTTGCGCGGCTTCTTTTTGTGTTGCAGGTGAGCCACAGCGGCTCCGTTGACACAAGGCCTTAAAATGACGGGTTAGCCAGATTCAGCCCCCGGGCTGCATTGGCGCCCAATTTCAAGCATTGCGCTTATTTGCGACTTCTCTCAGGCCCCTCATGACCCAGTTTGCCAAAGAAACCCTCCCCATCAGCCTGGAAGAGGAAATGCGGCGCAGTTACCTCGATTACGCCATGAGCGTGATCGTGGGCCGCGCATTGCCAGACGCCCGGGACGGCCTCAAGCCTGTGCACAGGCGCGTGTTGTTCGCCATGCACGAGCTCAACAACGACTGGAACCGCCCTTACAAAAAGTCGGCCCGTATCGTGGGTGACGTGATCGGTAAATACCATCCGCACGGTGACCAATCGGTGTACGACGCCATCGTCCGCATGGCGCAAGATTTTTCATTGCGCCATCTCCTGGTCGACGGCCAGGGCAACTTCGGCTCGGTGGACGGCGACAACGCAGCCGCCATGCGTTACACCGAGATCCGGCTGTCCAAGATCGCCCAGGAAATGCTGGCCGACATCGACAAGGAAACAGTTGACTTCGGCCCCAACTATGACGGCAGCGAAAAAGAGCCGCTGGTGCTGCCATCGCGTATTCCCAATTTGCTGATCAATGGCTCGGGCGGAATTGCCGTGGGCATGGCGACCAACATTCCGCCGCACAACCTGAACGAAGTGGTCGATGCCTGCCTGCACATGCTGAAAAACCCCGAGGCCAGCATCGAGGACCTGATGGAAATCATCCCCGGCCCGGACTTCCCGACAGGCGGCATCATTTACGGCATCAACGGCGTGCGTGACGGTTACCGCACCGGCCGCGGTCGGGTGGTGATGCGCGCCAAGTGCCACTTTGAAGACATCGACAAAGGTCAGCGCCAGTCGATCATCGTGGACGAGTTGCCCTACCAGGTCAACAAAAAGACGCTGCAAGAGCGCATGGCCGAACTGGTCCATGAAAAGAAAATCGAAGGCATCAGCCATATTCAGGACGAGAGCGACAAGTCCGGCATGCGCTTGGTCATCGAGCTCAAGCGCGGCGAAGTGCCCGAGGTGGTGCTCAACAACCTCTACAAGCAGACGCAGTTGCAAGACAACTTCGGTATCAACATGGTGGCGCTGGTCAACGGCCAACCCAAGCTGTGCAACCTGAAAGACCTGATCCAGGTGTTCCTGTCGCATCGCCGCGAGGTGGTGACGCGGCGCACCGTGTTCACGCTGCGTAAAGCACGCGAACGCGGTCATGTGCTGGAAGGCCTGGCGGTGGCGCTGGCCAATATTGACGAGTTCATTGCGATCATTCGCAACGCGCCCACACCGCCCGTGGCCAAGGCCGAGCTGATGCTCAAGCCCTGGGACAGCAAGCTGGTGCGCGAAATGCTCACCCGCACGCGTGCCGACGGCGGCGTGGTCAACGCCGACGATTACCGACCTGACGGCCTGGACAAAGAGTTCGGCATGGGCACCGACGGCTTGTACCGCCTGTCTGAAACGCAGGCGCAAGAGATTTTGCAGATGCGTCTGCAGCGCCTGACCGGTCTGGAGCAAGACAAGATCGTCGTCGAGTACAAAGAAGTGATGGCCGAGATCGACGATCTGCTGGACATCTTGTCGCGGCCCGAGCGGGTTGCCACCATCATTGGCGACGAGCTGACCGTCATTAAAAACGAATTCGGCCAGACCAAGCTGGGAGCCCGCCGCAGCCTGATCGAGCACAGCTCTTTTGACCTGAGTACCGAAGACCTGATCACGCCGACCGACATGGTGGTGACCTTGTCGCACCTGGGCTACATCAAGAGCCAGCCTTTGAGTGAATACCGCGCGCAAAAACGCGGTGGCAGGGGCAAGCAAGCCACAGCGACCAAAGAAGACGACTGGGTGGACCAGCTCTTCATTGCCAACACGCACGACTATATTTTGTGTTTTTCTAACCGCGGCCGGCTGTACTGGCTCAAGGTCTGGGAAGTGCCCGCCGGCTCACGCGGCTCGCGCGGCCGCCCTATCGTCAACATGTTCCCCTTGCAAGAAGGCGAAAAAGTCACGGTGGTGTTGCCGCTAACAGGCGGCAACCGCAGCTTCCCGGCCGACCATTACGTCTTCATGTCCACCTCGATGGGCACAGTCAAGAAGACGCCGCTGGACGACTTCAACAACCCGCGCAAGGCCGGCATCATTGCGGTCGACCTGGACGACGGCGACTTTTTGATTGGTGCGGCGCTGACCGATGGCAAACATGACGTGATGCTGTTCTCTGACGGCGGCAAAGCCGTGCGCTTTGATGAAAACGACGTGCGTCCCATGGGCCGCACAGCGCGCGGCGTGCGCGGCATGATGCTTGAAGAAGGCCAGAACGTGATTGCCATGCTGGTGGCTGAAGACGAGCAGCAAAGCGTGCTGACCGCCACGCAAAACGGTTACGGCAAGCGCACCTCGATCGGCGAGTACACGCGCCACGGCCGCGGCACCAAGGGCATGATCGCCATTCAGCAAAGCGAGCGCAACGGCAAAGTGGTGGCCGCCACGCTGGTACATACCGACGACGAGATCATGCTGATCACCGACCGCGGCGTGCTGGTGCGCACGCGCGTCAGCGAGATCCGAGAAATGGGCCGCGCCACTCAGGGTGTGACGCTGATCGGACTGGACGACGGCTCCAAGCTCAGCGGCTTGCAGCGCATCGTTGAAAACGACGCCAGCCTGGACGCGATCGACCCGGCTTCAGACGCCGAAGGTGACGAAGGCACAGACGGCACGACAGGTTCTGCCGATTGACCATGCTTGCACAGCACCGCGCCCCGGCGCTGCCGCGATGAGCCGGCCCTTTAATTTTTCGGCGGGTCCGGCCGTGCTGCCTGAAGAGGTGCTTGAGCGTGCCGCAGCCGAGATGCTGGACTGGCACGGCAGTGGCATGAGCGTCATGGAAATGAGTCACCGCGGCAAAGAATTCGTATCGATTTACGAAGCCGCCGAAGCCGACGTGCGCGAGTTGCTGGCCGTTCCCGAAGACTTCAAAATTCTCTTCATGCAGGGCGGTGGTATTGCAGAAAACGCCATCGTGCCGCTGAACCTCTCGCGCGGTGAACGCGCCGACTTTGTGGTCACCGGCGCCTGGAGCGAGCGTTCGCAAAAAGAAGCGCGTAAGTACTGCGACGTGAATGTGGCCGCCAGCAATGCGGACACCGGCCACACCAGCTTGCCCAACGCCGGCAGCTGGAAGCTCAGCCCCAACGCCCGCTATGTGCATGTGTGCAGCAATGAAACCGTGCACGGCATTGAAATGCACGATCTGCCCGACCTTCAAGCGCTGGGCAGCAACTCGCCGCTGGTGGCCGACATTTCTTCACACATGTTGTCGCGGCCGGTGGACTGGAGCCGAGTAGGCCTGGCCTTTGGCGGCGCGCAAAAAAATGTAGGCCCTGCCGGCGTGACCCTGGTATTTGTGCGCCAGGATTTGCTAGGGCACGCCATGGCGCACTGTCCCTCGGCCTTTGACTACAAGATCGTTGTTGACAACCAGTCGATGTACAACACGCCGCCCACTTACGGCATCTACATCGCCGGGCTGACTTTCCAGTGGCTCAAAGCACAAGGCGGCGTGGCCGCCATCGAACAGCGCAACATCGCCAAAGCCAAGATGCTGTACGACTTTATCGACAGCTCAGATTTTTATGTCAACCGCGTTGCAACAAATTGCCGCTCGCGCATGAACATACCTTTTTTTCTGGCCGACGAATCGCGTAATGACGCCTTTTTAGCCAAGGCCAAAACGCGCGGCCTGCTGCAGCTCAAGGGCTACAAAACCCTGGGCGGCATGCGCGCCAGCCTTTACAACGCCATGCCTCTGGCCGGGGTTGAGGCGCTGGTGAGTCACATGCGAGAATTTGAAAAAGAACACGCCTGAGCCGGGACAGAACCATGACAACCAACTTGCCTGAACTCCGCATCCAAATTGACAAGCTCGACCGGGAGCTGCTCACGCTGCTGAACCAGCGCGCCCGCGTGGCTGAAGAAGTGGGCGAGGTCAAGCGCCGCGAAGGCTCGCCCTTCTTCAGGCCAGACCGCGTGGCTGCAGTCATCGAGAAAATAAAGCAGGCTAACACCGGCCCACTGAAGGGCGAACATGTGGAGGCCATCTGGCGCGAAATCATGTCGGCCTGTCTGGCGCTCGAGACGCCTGTGCGCGTGGCCTACCTGGGCCCGGCCGGCACCTTTAGCGAACAGGCGGCGTTGCAGTTTTTTGGCGCCAGCATCGAGCATGTGTCTTGCTCAAGCATTGACGAGGTGTTTCGCGCCACCGCGGGCGGTAGCGCCGGCTACGGTGTGGTACCGGTTGAAAACTCGACCGAAGGCGTGGTCTCACGCTCGCTCGATTTGTTTTTGAACTCACCACTGCATATCGTGGGAGAAACCAGTTTGATGGTGCGCCATAACCTGCTGCGCCTGTCGGACTCGCTCGAAGGCATCGAGGCGGTTTACGCTCATCCTCAGGCACTGGCCCAGTGCCAGGGCTGGCTGACCGCGCACCTACCCAATGCCGAGCGGCGCACCGCCTCCAGCAATGCCGAAGGCGCGCGCCTGGCCAGCACCAACCCGGCCTGGGCAGGTATTGCCAGCGAGCGTGCTGGCGGGCAGTTTGGCCTGCACAACGCCGCGCATGCTATTCAAGACGACGCTTTCAACCGCACGCGCTTTGCCGTGGTTTGCCTGCCTCAAACCCTTCCCGCACCGGCAGCGTCGGGCAAGGACTGCATCAGCCTGATCGTGTCAGTGCCCAACCGACCGGGCGCGGTGCATGACATCTTGGGCCCGCTCAAAACGCACGGCGTGTCGATGACGCGGTTTGAATCCCGCCCGGCCCGCTCCGGCCAGTGGGAATACTACTTTTACATCGACCTGCAAGGTCACCCTTCGCAGCCGCATGTGGGCGCTGCGCTGGCAGAGCTACAGCAGATGTGCGCCTTCTTCAAAGTGCTGGGTACCTACCCCGCCGGCGACTGAGGCGGGCACGCGGGTGTTCAAACAACTCGGCCTGATCGGCTGCGGCCTGATGGGCAGCTCATTGGCGCTGGCGCTCCAACGCGCCGGCCTGGTTGAGCGCGTGAGCGGCTTCAGCCCCTCCCCGGCCACCACAGCACTGGCCCTGAAGATGGGCGTGATTGACCGCGTGGCCAGCTCTGCGGCCGACGCCGCAAGCGGCGCCGACCTGGTGCTGCTGGCCGTGCCGGTAGCCGCCACCCGGGCTACGCTGCAAGCCATTACAGTTGTCATCGACAGCGGCGCCCTGGTCATGGACGTGGGCTCGACCAAACAAGATGTGGTGCTGGTGGCCCGTGAAACACTGGGCCAGCGACTTCCTTGCTTCGTGCCTGCGCACCCGATTTGCGGCAAAGAGGTGTCGGGCGTGCAAAACGCCGATGTTGATTTGTACACGGGCAAAAAAGTCATCCTCACGCCGCTGCCAGAGACTGCGCCCGCGCAAGTCGCGCTGGCACGTCAGCTGTGGCAAGCGCTGGGCTCGCATGTCAGCCAGATGAGCCCCGAAGCTCATGACGCGGCTTACGCCGCCGTCAGCCACCTGCCGCATTTGCTGGCCTTTGCCGTGATGCACAGCCTCCAGGGGCAAGACCAGGGCGAACAGTACATGGCGCTGGCGGGTTCGGGCTTTCGTGATTTCACGCGCATCGCCGCCAGCGAGCCGGCCATGTGGCGCGACATCCTGCTGGCCAACCGCGACGAGTTGCTGGCGCAATCGCACCTGTTTCAACAAAGCCTTCAAGCGCTGGAGCAACTTATTACGGCCGGCGACGCCAGGCAACTGCACAGCGCTATCACCCAAGCCAGCCAGGCGCGCACCCGCTGGGCGCAGTCCTCAGACCCTTCTTCACCGCATCAGGATTGATTCAGTTTCATGTTTGATATCGAGTCGCTGGACATTCCGCATCTGACCGGCGCGCACGGCACGGTGCACCTGCCGGGCTCTAAAAGCATTTCCAACCGCGTGCTGCTGCTGGCGGCGCTGAGCCGGGGCAAAACCGTGGTGCATGACTTGCTGGCCTCGGACGACACCGCGGTTATGCTGGCAGCCCTCAAGCAGATGGGCTGCAGTGTTGAGCAAGCCGGCCAAACCGCTGTCATCGGCGGGCTGGGCGGCAAACTGGTGAACGCACAAGGCAAGCTGTTCATGGGCAACGCCGGCACCGCCATGCGCCCGCTGACTGCTGCGCTGGCACTCATGGGCGGCGACTATGAACTCTCGGGCGTGCCGCGCATGCACGAGCGCCCTATCGGCGACCTGGTCGATGCGCTGCGCCAGCTTGGCTGCAGCATTGACTATCTGGGCAAGGACGGATTTCCGCCCCTGCACCTGAAGCCTGGGAAGCTCGCGCTGAACAAACCCATTGCCGTTCGCGGTGATGTGTCTAGCCAATTTCTGACAGCCCTGTTGATGGCGCTGCCCCTGGTGGCCGAGCAAGACATTCGTCTCGAAGTCACCGGGGAGTTGATCTCCAAGCCTTACATCGAGATCACGCTGAATTTGCTGGCGCGCTTTGGCATCCGGGTGCGGCGCAAGGGCTGGCAAAGCTTCACCATCCCGGCCGGCAGCCGCTACCAGTCGCCCGGTGAAATTCATGTTGAGGGCGACGCTTCGTCGGCCAGCTACTTTGTGGCACTAGGCGCCATCGCCACCGGCGCCGGCCACAGCATTGACATACGCGGCATCGGCTCGGCCTCGATCCAGGGGGACATCCGCTTTGTCGAAGCCGCGCAGCTGATGGGTGCCAAGGTAGAAAGCAGCCCCAATTCGCTGAAGGTCTCGCGCGGCACCTGGCCGCTCAAAGCCATTGATCTGGACTGCAACCACATACCCGACGCCGCCATGACGCTGGCCGTGATGGCGCTCTACGCCGACGGCACAACCACGCTGCGCAACATTGCCAGCTGGCGCGTCAAGGAAACCGACCGCATCGCGGCCATGGCCTGCGAGTTGCGCAAACTAGGAGCATTTGTTGAAGAAGGCGCAGACTTCATTCGCGTCACGCCGCCGGTGCAGTGGCGCAGCGCTGCCATTCACACTTACGACGACCACCGCGTGGCCATGTGTTTTTCGCTGGCGGCTTTCAATCCGGCCGGCCTGCCGGTGCGCATATTGGACCCCAAGTGTGTGGCCAAGACATTCCCTGACTACTTTGAAGCGCTGTTCGCGCTCACCCAGGCGCGCACAGCCGACATCCCGGTGATCTGCATCGACGGGCCGACGGCTTCGGGCAAGGGCACGCTGGCCTCTTTGACGGCGCAGCGCTTGGGCTATCACTACCTGGACTCGGGCGCGCTTTACCGCCTCACCGCCTATGCCGCGGGTCGGGCCGGCGTGTCGCTGGACGATGCGGCCGGCGTTGCGGCCGTTGCCGCGGCCCTGCCCGTGCGCTTTTCGGGTGAGCAGGTACTGCTGGCGGGCGAAGACGTGTCAGACGCTATTCGCACCGAAAGCGCCGGCATGGCCGCTTCGCAGGTGTCGGTGCATGCGCCTGTGCGCGAGGCCCTGCTGGCGCTGCAACGCGGCTTCAGGCAACTGCCCGGCCTGGTGGCTGACGGCCGCGATATGGGCACGGTCATATTCCCGGATGCCGCGCTCAAAGTCTTTTTGACGGCCAGCGCCCGCTGCCGCGCCGGGCGCAGGCATAAGCAATTGATTTCAAAGGGTATTTCGGCTACACTAGCGGCCATTGAGCAGGACTTGGAAGCGCGCGATTTGCGAGACTCATCTCGCCAAAGCGCACCTCTGAAACCTGCTCAAGACGCCAAGCCATTGGACAATTCCGAACTGACGATTGAGCAATCCATCGCAGTTTTGATTGACTGGTGGCGCGGTAACCGGCCCCTCTGAAGCAGCGCGCCTTTTCAATCCGGCTCCGCCTCAAAGGGTTCACAACTTAACCCGCGGCCCTTCAAAAGCCGCACCAAACCGCCGCAGTCAGCTCTAAAAACGATAGCAATGGTGCTATCGGAACACTGTTCTGGGGATTAGGAAACTTTAATGTCTGAATCTTTTGCCGCCCTTTTTGAAGAATCTCTCAAGCGCTCTGAAATGCGCACGGGCGAAGTTATTACCGCCGAAGTCATCCGCATCGACCACAACCATGTAGTTGTCAATGCCGGTCTGAAGTCCGAGGCCTATGTGCCTCTCGAAGAATTCAAAAACGACCAGGGCGAACTCGAAGTCCAGGTCGGCGATTTTGTGGCTGTGGCCATCGACTCGGTCGAAAACGGTTACGGCGACACCCTGCTGTCCCGCGACAAGGCCAAGCGCCTGGCCTCGTGGATGAGCCTGGAAAAAGCCCTGGAATCCGGCGAATTTGTCACTGGTCAGACCAGCGGCAAAGTCAAAGGCGGCCTGACCGTGCTGGTCAACGGCATCCGCGCTTTCCTGCCAGGTTCGCTGATCGACACACGCCCCATCAAGGACTTGACTCCCTACGAGAACAAGACCATGGAGTTCAAGGTCATCAAGCTCGACCGCAAACGCAACAACGTGGTGCTGAGCCGCCGCGCTGTGGTCGAAGCCAGCATGGGCGAAGAACGCGCCAAGCTGATGGAAACCCTGAAAGAAGGCACTGCTGTCAAAGGCATCGTCAAGAACATCACCGAATACGGTGCATTCGTTGACCTGGGCGGCATCGACGGCCTGCTGCACATCACCGACATGGCATGGCGCCGCGTGCGTCACCCTAGCGAAGTGGTGACAGCCGGTCAGGAAATCGTGGCCAAGATCCTGAAGTTCGACACCGAGAAAAACCGTGTCTCGCTGGGTCTCAAGCAAATGGGTGACGACCCTTGGATGGGCGTGGCCCGCCGCTACCCGCAGGCTACCCGCCTGTTCGGCAAGATCACCAACATCGCCGACTACGGCGCATTCGTCGAACTCGAGCCAGGCATTGAAGGCCTGGTCCACGTGTCCGAAATGGACTGGACCAACAAGAACGTGGCACCTAACAAACTCGTCGCTCTGGGTGACGAAGTCGAAGTCATGGTTCTGGAAATCGACGAAGACAAACGCCGCATCTCGCTGGGCATGAAGCAGTGCAAGGCTAACCCCTGGCAGGAATTTGCCCAGGACACCAAGCGCGGCGACCGCGTCAAAGGCCCGATCAAGTCGATCACCGACTTCGGCGTCTTTGTGGGTCTGGCTGCCGGCATCGACGGCCTGGTGCACCTGTCTGACTTGTCATGGAACGAAACCGGCGAAGCCGCTGTTCGCAACTACAAAAAAGGCCAGGAAGTTGAAGCCATCGTGCTGGCTGTTGACGTGGACCGCGAACGCATCTCCCTGGGTATCAAGCAGCTCGACTCCGATCCTTTCACCACCTTCGTGTCGATCAACGACAAGGGTGCGATCGTGACCGGCAAGGTCAAGACCGTTGACGCCAAAGGCGCCGAGATCGATCTGGGCGAAGACATCATCGGTTACCTGCGCGCCAGCGAAATCAGCAGCGACCGCGTTGAAGATGCCCGTAACGTGCTCAAAGAAGGTGACGAAGTCTCTGCCGTGGTGGTCAACGTGGATCGCAAGACCCGCAACATCCAACTGTCGGTCAAAGCCAAGGACAACGCTGACCAGCAAGAAGCCATGGCCACGCTGAGCAAAGAGTCCTCACGAGACAACGCCGGTCTGACCAGCCTGGGCGCCTTGCTGCGCGCCAAGCTGGACAACAACAGCTAAGTCGACAACGATCCAAGACAAGCGGGGCGACAGACCTTCTCGGGTTTCTTGTCCCGCTTCCTTTTGGAACGCTGCGTTTTCAGTCTTTTTTGCCCCAAGCCTTTCATGACCCGCTCAGACCTTGTTGAAGAACTGGCCAACCGTTTCAGCCAGTTGACCCACAGAGACGCCGAACACGCCGTCAAGACCATTCTTGACGCGGTGAGCGATGCTTTGGTGCGCGGTCACCGGATTGAGATACGCGGCTTTGGCAGCTTCTCTATCAACCACAGGCCCCCGCGCATGGGGCGTAACCCGCGCTCCGGCGAAAGCGTGGCCATTCCTGAAAAGCGCGTGCCGCATTTCAAACCCGGCAAAGCCCTGCGCGAGGCCGTCGATGCCCGCACCCAAGAACTGCTGGCAGCGCCGCCAGCCAAGAAAACGAATCATCCCGCCCCTGTGGCACTCAAGGGGAAGGGGCTGGCTACAATCGCCAGACCCACTGGGAGAGCTGAGTGAAATACGTGCTGTGGCTGCTCAAAGCAGCCATTTTTTTTACGCTGTTTGCTTTTGCGCTGAATAACCAGCATGTTGTGTCCGTGCACTTCTTTTTCGGCACGGTGTGGCAAGCGCCGCTGGTGTTGGTGGTGCTGGCAGTCTTTTCGGCCGGTATGGCACTGGGCGTGCTGGTCATGATGCCGCGCTGGTGGAAAAACCGCCGTGCGCCGTCCAAGCCACCTGCGGCCCCCACCGCCGCCAACGATTTGCCCCATGGAATTTGATTACGCCTGGCTGCTGATGGCTTTTCCGCTGGCCTTTGCGCTGGGCTGGCTGGCCTCCAAGCTGGATCTCCGGCAACTTCGCTTTGAAAACCGGCAAGCCCCCAAAGCCTACTTTCGCGGTCTGAACTTCCTGCTCAACGAGCAGCAAGACCAGGCCATTGACGCCTTCATCGAAGCAGTGCAAAACGACCCGGACACCTCCGAGCTGCACTTTGCCCTGGGTAATCTTTTTCGTCGCCGTGGCGAATACGAGCGCGCTGTCCGGGTACACGAACACCTGATCGCCCGCGGCGACTTAACCCCCGCCGAGCACAACCGAGCACAGCATGCGCTCGCGCTTGATTTTTTAAAAGCCGGTCTGCTCGACCGCGCCGAAGCGGCACTTCGCAAACTCGAAGGCACCAGCTACCAGGAAGAAGCACGCCTAGCCTTGCTATCGATTTACGAGCGATCCCGCGACTGGGCGCCAGCCACTGAAATTGCCGGCAAACTAGACGGCAGCAGCCGCGGCAGCTTTGGTGTGAGGCAGGCGCATTACCTTTGCGAGCAAGCCTTGGCCAGCGTGGCCGCAGGTGGCACCGACCAAGGGTTGGCACTTTTCAAGCAAGCCGCCAGTCTTGCACCGGCGTCCCCCAGGCCGCTGATAGAAAAAGCCAAACTTGAAAACCAACTGGGCCTCTACCTCGAGGCTTTCAACACACTGGCAGAACTCGACAAAGCCGCACCCCAGGCCATGCCCCTGGCGGCAGACCTGCTGGCACATGTCGCCATCAGCAGCGGCCAACAAACGGCAGCACTGGCCCAGCTCAAGCGCAACTACGACACCTTGCCCTCGGTGGACGTAGTCGAGGCCATCATCAAACTAGGCAACCACACGCGCTCGGCCAGCGACTGGTACATCACCCACCTGGAACGCCAGCCCTCGCTGCTGGCCGCCACCCGCTGGATTGCCGGTGAACGCTTTGAAAACGAGCGACCCCACGGCCTGGTGCAACGCGCCCTGGACCAGGCCACCAAACCTCTGATGCGCTACCGCTGCGCCGCCTGCGGCTTTGAAGCCAGCCAGCACTTCTGGCACTGCCCGGGCTGCCAGGCTTGGGACAGTTATCCGGCGCGGCGGATTGAAGAGCTTTAAGCGGCGTTTGAGGGTAAGACAATTAAAGTGCTACGAAGCAACCGGCCGAATAGTTTTAATTTAAAGACCAGCCATGAGCTTAAAAAATAAATTTTTCAAATATTTTGAGAAGTTAAATTACCACTCAGTGTTAAAAAATCTTGTTTCACATGGTCTAAAAATAAACACTGTCTACGACATCGGTGCTCACAAAGGTCGCTGGACCAAGCAACATGCCGGATTGTTTCCGAATGCAAGCTTCTACATGTTTGAAGCAAACGAAGAGCATGTTGAAAAATTAAAATCAAGAGGTTACCGGACTTTCATCGGAGTTTTATCCTCGGATGGTGAGCCGGCCAAGTTCTACAAAAAAGCGGGTACAGGCGACTCCCTATACCGTGAAAACACAGCGACCTATTCCGAAAATACCTTCGAAGTTGTTTCAACAAAGACTTTGCGTCAGGTGGCGATTTCGGAAAACTTGCCAAAACCTGATTTCATCAAACTGGATGTTCAGGGCGCCGAGATCGATATTTTAAAAGGGGCAGGCGAACTACTGGAAAGCTGCTCTTTGCTATTGGCCGAGTGCCCAATCGTTCCGTACAACCTAGAGGCACCGGAATTAAATGAATACCTTGCTTACTTTAAGTCAAAAGGATTTTCACCATTGCGAATTACTGAGCAGCATTCAAACAAAGGCTCTTTGCTACAAATAGATATTCTTTTCCTAAAAGACACAGTCAGAGAAAATTTATTCGCTAGTTAATCTAAAAAATAAAAAGAACACAAGTCAGCTCCTTTTTGAAGCTTAAGGAACCTCTGCAAAACCCTGACAACGATAACGGCCTAAAAGACGTTGAACGAAGATGAAACAAATCAGTCTTGCCAGCAGAGGATTCGAGCTTGTCACTGAAGTGGACCCGATCATCAAGACAAACCTGACGGTAGTTTAAGTTGCACCCGACTTCACACAGATGGACGGCGCTGCCCCGGTTTTTGCATTCTGCATTGCTGACCCATTCTCTATCCTGACTCCCCCCAGCGCAGTCGCCGTGCAGCGAAGCGCAATGGGGAGTCCCGGGAGTTCTTGCTGTGCCCCGTACTTGTCCACGATCATCGCACCGCCGCCACTGGCGCTGGTGTGCACGGCATCAGGGGTTTGGTTGCCCAGCGCCTGGTGCGGTCTCTCGCCGTTATAAAACGCAAAGTATTTCGTCAGCCCAATCAGCAGCTCACCCATGGTGGCATACCCGTTGAGGTACACATCTTCGTGCTTGACGCTGCGCCATAGGCGCTCAACGAAGATGTTGTCTAACCCACGGCCCCGCCCATCCATGCTGATGGTGATTTCCTCGCGCTTGAGCACGCCTGTGAAGGCTTCGCTGGTGAACTGCGTGCCCTGACCACTGTTGAACACCTCGGGTTTGCAATGCGTGCGCATGGCGTCCTCCAGTGAGTCCACGCAGAATACCGCCTCCATGGTGTTTCTGATGCGCCAGCTCAACACCCCGCCGGGAGTACCAATCCATGATGGCCACCAAGTAGGCAAAGCCGCTGGCTAGGCGGATGTAGATGATGTCGGTACTCCACATCTGGTTGACGCGCACCACCGGCACACCCCGCAACAGATAGGGGTACACCTTGTGCTGTGGGTGCGCCCAGCTGGTATTGGGTCCTGGCGCCATAGCGGCCAGGCCCATGGAGCGCATCAGGCGTTGTGCCCGTTTACGGTTGACCCGGTGTCCGCAACGCGCCAGGAACACCACCATCTCCCTGCTGCCGTAAAACGGGTGGCGGGTGTGCTCCTCATCGATCAGGCGTTTGATAACCTCGTCACTCTATCTGGCCGAATTAGGCTTGCGCTGGGCGTAGACGGTGCCGCGTACAACACTGGCCAGCACGCATTGGCGTTTCTGGGTCACTTCGGCGTGAACACCGATCCAGCTGCGCCGTGTCATGGCAGGCTGATCCCGGACTTTTTTTGAGCCAATCGAGTTACATCTTGAGTCGACCGATTTCTCCATACAGTCGATCGGGTGCGCTGTGCGGCGCAATGGGTTGGGGGCCGCGTTTGCCTTCGTACAAGGTCTTGGCCTGGGCCTGAATCTCGCGCTTCTATTGGCCCACCTGGATTGGGTGCACGCCGAACTCCTGCGCTATCTGATTGACCGTCTTTACCCCTCGTACCGCTTCGAGCCCCACCTTGGCTTTGAATTCCGGCAGGTGTGTCTTGCGCTTCTTCGTTTCATTCATGGTTTACCCGTTTCTCTGTACAGTGTCCCACTTAAACACCTGTCTCAAATTCGGGGTCCACTTCACACAATAGTTAGCTAAGGCACAAACCTACAATCCGCCCAAGCAATCGTGCCAGGTAACGCGGCTGAGGCAGCAGCAACCTTAGCACCATTGTCAGCAAAGCCAACAACAGCGTCTTCCACCTCAAGCGACTGGCTAGAGAGGCGCCAAAGTACTTGCGCTCAAAAACCAGTTTGGACTGTGCGTGGTGATAGCCACGGATGAACTCTGACTTGAGCGGGTTGGGCCCCTTAACCGAGCCCCGGGAAAGGTGCGTGATCTCGAGCTCGGGTACGAGCACGATCTGCTGGCCGGCCAAAAAAACACGCTGGCACAAGTCTTCGTCTTCGTAGTAAAGAAAAAATGTCTCGTCAAAAAAACCAATGCGCTTCATCACATCCATGTTCAACAGCATGACCGCGCCGCACACAAAACCCACGCAACAAGGTCCATCGGCCTTAGGGCCTTTGGAAACCCAATGCGTGGAAGGCCAACGGTAGCTCACTTCAGGGGTGCCGTTACGTCGGATCAGGTGCGGCGCAAGGATGGCGGCATCAGGAAAGTCGGCCGCGGCCTGCAACAGTCCATCAAGAAACTCCTTTGTCGGTAGGCAGTCCGGGTTGAGCAACAGGGCGTAGGGGGTTTGAACCTGCGCCAGCGCACGGTTATTGGCAGCGCCAAAGCCCAGGTTGCGGGCGTTGCGCAGCAAAGAGGCCTGCGGCAGAGTCAATGACAGTTGGGTCTGCAAGTCGTCATCGCTCGCGTTGTCAACTACGATGATGTTGCGCATCGTTTGTAATCCACTGGACAGTCCAGGCAAACAGTGCGCGCTGTTGTAGGTCACCACCACCACAGTGACATCGCCGGCATCAAGTCTTGGCATCTTGGCTCCGTTTTCGGCTTAAGCCCAAGGCAAGCGAACATCACGCTGGAGTGCTTGAGGATGAATGGACGACAAGAAGTCGCCATCGGCTACTTTCTGGTATTTCTCGAGGTAGCCTATGGCCATTTTCTTTGCATTAAAACTTTGCACCGCATGTTGATGGCATGCACGCAAATCAAAGGATTGGCTCAAGATAGCTTCTGCCAGAACTTCACACTCACTGGCAAGAACCCCATACTCAGGACCCACAAGTTCATTCAGCGATCCATAGGGCGTCGCAAACACCGGACACCCAAAATACAGGCTTTCTATCACGGCCAGTCCAAAGGGCTCATGCCAACGAACGGGGAAAACCAGACCATTGGAAGCGTTGAGTAATTGAAACTTATGCTGCCCGCCCACCATGCCGTGAAACTCGACTTTGCGGGACCATGTAAAGCGAAATCCGCGTTTGAGATTGAGCCTTGTGCCGCCCAAAACCGCCAGTCTCACGCCTGCTTCCAGCGCCACATTGATCGCGCCCGTTACGTTTTTGACGCGCCATGCCGCCTTACCTAAAAAATGATGGTGGCGACGAGGTAACTCAAAGTCCACCGGCCCGTAGGCCTCCCAGTTCAGGCCGTTGTAGACAAATTGCTCAGAACCATGCCGCTGGGCATGGCTGCGAGACACAAAAATGGAATTCAGCGGCAAGCGCTTGTCGCCGGCAGTGTTGCCGTGCTCGGTCACTACATAGGGCTTGTCAAAATCTGCATCCAGATCAAACGTCGGGTTGAACTGAAAGTGCACGATGTCAATGTCAACCGGAATCTGAAGGCGAAGATCCACAGCAGGATTGATCTCTAACACCTTGGCAAAGGGACAACTGGAGCCCGCTGCCACCAGATAAGTCACGTCATGTCCCAGCGCACCAAGCGCCTGACCCAAGTCCCAGATGACGCGCTCTGTACCGCCATAAGCGAAGACAGGGATGAATGAGTTGCTGACCAGTAAGACTCGCATTAGATAGCGGGTGCGCAATAGAAGCTTAACGAATATTAAGTCCGGCACTCATATCAACCAACCCGGTTCCAGACCAATGCCCAAAAGATGACACATCCAACTTCGGAGACCGGATACTTCGCCATAAATCGATCATATTTAAGAATCTAATGTCATCCAACACTAATAACCTATTTTCTTTAAAATCAAGTTTAGCCAACTGCTTAAGCATCTTATATTCAAAAATACCATCCTTTGGCGCATCCATGAAAATTATTTCAGCCGAATTTAAAATCGATTTATACTCTTCAAAAATCCGATCATCCGACAAATTACCGATTATCTGATTAATATTTTTACTTTCAAAATCAGTCTTCACAAAATGAGAAGGGACAGTGATTTTATCCCAATCCACAACATCGAAAGTACTCACCCTCACGCTCTCAAGGCCACTTGCCAAAGCGAGCGTTCCAAGACCTGTCCATGTCCCAATTTCGACCACATGACTGGGCTGCATCAACTTCACAACTGCAGACAATAGTCGATAATGCTCCCCAGGATAAATATTAAGCAAATCACTATCGGGTAAATTATCCTTGCCGCAAACTAATTTACGTTCCCAGGCAATTTTTATCGCGGAAGAAATTAAATCGATCAAGAAATCGGATGGATGGAGATCTTCTTGGGAGTAAATTAGCGAAGGTTTAAAATGACGCATGTCATTTTTCATAACTACATTTTTGGAAGCAATCTTAACTAATTTTTGCCAAAATTTCATCATAGCAGCCACCTTGGATATTATTAATAAATTAATCTACTTGCGTGAAGCCAGATTTTTCAAATCATGGGCGTCATACTTCAACGCGGCATACCGGAAAAAACACTCCAGCGCGATGCAGAAACAAAACAAAAAACCTTCAGGGCCGCATAAAAACCCGCGTCTGAAAATATAGAGGCGTAAAAAGATGGCAAAGCCCGATGCCAGACCGCGCAGCACGCCGCCTGTTTTGCCTGCTTGCGCCCGTTTGGCAGCGCCCAACTGCACGTATTGCGCGAGTTTGTTGAGGCTGCCGTAAATCGATTCGCGGGAGTAATGAAACAACCTGGAGCGAAAGCGCCTGACCGTACGTGAGCCGGCAGTCATTTCAGCTTTTTCATGCACGACACCAGTGAACTCTCTGATCGAGGCAGTCTTGAACATGCGCTGAACACCGCCAGTGCTTTTCATCAGGCTCAAGGGCTTGCCAAACGCCACCTGGTTCCATTGAACCTCCCAGATCTCGTCCTTGCCGGACGCCAGCACCGCTTCAATTTCGGCTTGCATGGCGGGCGGCATTTCCTCATCGGCGTCTAAAAAGAAGATGTATTCGCCCTTGGCGTTTTGGAGTACGCGGTTGCGCTGCACGGCAAAGCCCTGCCAATCGGCGTACTCAAAA
Organism: Polaromonas sp.; assembly: GCA_044357185.1. Taxonomy (GTDB): domain Bacteria; phylum Pseudomonadota; class Gammaproteobacteria; order Burkholderiales; family Burkholderiaceae_C; genus Polaromonas. Next base: position 3,090 of record JBIKPY010000003.1, on the reverse strand, counting down.
ACCTCGGCGCCCAGCGCAGCGGCGATGTCGCGGGTCTTGTCTTGGCTGCCGCTGTCGATCACCAGAATCTGATCGGCAAAATGAGCGCTTTGAATGCACGCGGCAATTCGCTTTTCCTCGTTCAGAGTCAGTATGCCGACCGTGAGCCGCGGGGGTCGGGAATTTAAGTTTTCTTGCAGGTTCATTGGGTTCTCAAATTAACTGTCTGTGCAGATTCAAGCGGTCTCAGCCTGACCCCATACATGAGCGTACACCGCCGCCACACCCGCCGCCTCGCGCTCCACAGAGAACAGCTGCTCGACGCGCTGGCGTCCCAAGCGGCCCATCTCAGCTGCGCGCAGCGGCTCTTGCATGACGGGGCGCAGTGCAGCGACCAGCGCGGCAACATCATCCGTGGGCACCACATGACCGGTCACACCTTCGTCAACGATGGTCTTGAACGCGCCCGTGTCGCTGGCCACCACGGCGCAGCCGCAAGCCATGCCTTCGAGCGGCGTCAGGCCAAAAGGCTCGTAACGCGGGCAGGCAACAGTGATGAGCACGTTCTGGTACCACTGGCCCACAGTGTCAGGCGCGATTTCCCCTAAAAAAATGATGCGCTCGGACAAACCACGTGCAGCCACTTTATCCACCAGCGCCTGTTTGAAGGCCTCATGTTGCGGTTGGCACAGGCCGGCGATCACGGCGGTGAAGTCAGGAAAGTCGGGCAGCAACTCCAGCATGGCTTCTACGTAAATGTCGCTGCCCTTGTCCGGGCGCACGCGGCCGAAAACGCCAATGCCGAAGCGCCCGGCCAGACCCGTTCTCTGCCACACCGTGAGCTTGTTGTCAGGCGGAGAAAAGCGCTCCAGGCTGATGCCATGCGGCACCACGCGCGTGGTGTTGGGCACATAGCTGGCAGCCTCCGGCGTGGTCGAAATGACGCCATCCATGTTGGCGATCAGCCAGCGCGGAAACCACGAATGCCGGTGCTTGGCAGCCGAAGTGAAGACCAGTGAAATCGGCAGGCGCAGCACATCACGCAAGAAAATAGCCAGCATCATTTCGGGGTCACGCCGCACATGCCAGATGCGCTTGCGGCCGTCGGGCAGCCGCTTGGCTGAAACCCTCAGCGCTTGCCAAAAGCTCAGCCGCGCAAAGCGCTCGCCGCTGTGCTGCGCCGCCAATACCGCACCCGGCATGTCCGAGCCCAGGTAAGCGATGGGCAGCGTGCGCGCCTGCACTGGCAGCAAGGCGTTGACGGTGCCGGAAACGCCGGTAAAGCGCTTTTTGATGTTGGTGACAATGACTTCTGGGTTCATGCGGCCGGCTGAAAGAGGAGATGCCACACTGAGTATCGCACTGCGCCTGTCGCTTTAAAGCTGCCAAGCCGTCAACCAGTTGCAGCGAAGCTTCGTTAGGTTTTCAATCCCTTTAATTGAGAAGCTCTCATGCGTAAAAAAATTATCACTTTTTTAGCCTGCTTACCCCTGAGCCTGGCTTTGGCCGGGGTTGAAATCAACCAGGCCAGCGAAGCCGATCTCGATGGCATCAAAGGCCTTGGCCCGGCAACCACCCGGCTGATCCTGGCCGAGCGCCAAAAAGCGGAGTTCAAAAGCTGGGCCGACCTGATCTCACGGGTCAAAGGCCTGGGCGAAAATTCTGCCGCCAAGCTCTCTGAAGCAGGTCTGAGCGTGAACGGTGTCAGCTACATACCCAAATCCGCCACTAACAAATCCGGTACAAACAAAGTCAACAGCCCAAAGTAAGCTGGCGCCTCAGACTTGCCCAAACCCGCCGCCGCCGGGTGTCTGAACCTCAAACACATCGCCCGCCAGCATATCGACCTGCCCGATATGCCCCAGCACTTCCACGCTGCCGTCTGCGCGCAGCACCCGGTTCACCCCCACCTGGCCGGCTTGTCCACCGGCCGTGCCAAAAGCGCCGTGTTCACGGCCGTTCGACAAAATCCCGGCCGTCATCGGCTCTAAAAAGCGCACCCGCCGCACGCCGCCATGGCCGCCCTGCCATTGGCCGGCGCCACCCGAGCCTTGTCGAATTTCGTAACTTTCAAGATGCACCGGAAAGCGGAACTCCAGCACCTCCGGGTCGGTCAGGCGCGAATTGGTCATGTGGGTCTGCACCACGCTCGTGCCATCAAAGCCGCCTATCTGCTCGCCCTGCGCATTGAACTGCCCGCCTGCGCCCGAGCCGCCTGAAATCGTCTCGTAGTACTGGTAACGGGCGTTACCAAACGTAAAGTTGTTCATGGTGCACTGGCTGCCAGCCATCACGCCGAGCGCGCCATACAGCGCATTGGTGATGCAAGTTGAAGTCTCTACATTGCCCGCCACCACCGAGGCTGGCGGGTTCGGGTTGAGCATGGAGCCCGCCGGAATGATGACTTTGAGCGGCTTGAGGCAGCCCGCGTTGAGCGGAATGTCGTCGTCCACCAGCGTGCGAAACACATACAACACCGCCGCCATGCAAACAGCCGTGGGCGCATTGAAATTATTGGCCTGCTGCGCCGAAGTGCCGGTGAAATCAATCTCGGCGCTGCGCTCTGCGTTGTTGACGCGAATCGCCACCTGAATCTGCGCGCCGTTGTCCAGTGGCAAGGTGAAGGCGCCGTCTTTCAGCCGCGTGATGACACGGCGAACCGACTCCTCGGCGTTGTCCTGCACATGGTTCATGTAGGCCAGCACCACATCCAGACCAAACTGCGCCACCATCTTTCGCAGCTCTTGCAGGCCTTTTTCGTTGGCGGCAATCTGCGCCTTGAGGTCAGCCATGTTTTGCGCCGGGTTCCGGCTCGGGTAAGAGCCGGTTTGCAGCAAGGTCAGCATCTCGGCCTCACGCAGCACACCGCGATCAACCAGTTTGACGTTATTGATCTGCACGCCTTCTTCTTCAATAGTGGTCGAAAAAGGCGGCATCGAGCCGGGCGTTATGCCGCCGATGTCGGCATGGTGGCCGCGCGAGCCGACGTAAAAAGCCGGTTGCGCATCGCCTTCGCTCAGGTAAACCGGCGTGATGACGGTGATATCCGGCAGGTGGGTGCCGCCGTGGTACGGGTCGTTGAGCACGAACACATCGCCAGGGTGCATGTTG